>CAMDBH010000006.1 GCA_945889325.1 Klebsiella pneumoniae | reverse complement strand
TATTTCGACCTCAAACTGACGTTGGTATCCGCGCTGGTCGCACCGGTGATCGTGATCGTCGTCAACATTTTCCGCAAGCAATTGCGCTTTCATTCCACGGAAATCCGGCGCTCGATGGCCGCAGCGTCTGGGCATTTTCAGGAAGCTTTGGCCGGTGCGCGGATCATTCAATTGCACGGCCGCGAACAGGCCACTTTGGACGAATACCGCGCCTTGAACTTCCGGTATTTGAACGCGTATAAGAAATCCAACTGGTACGACGCCTCGCTCTACGCGCTGATGGACGGTGTCGCCGGCCTGTGCATCGCCATGTTGATTTGGTACGGCGGCGGCCAAAGTGTCACCGGCGCAGTCAGCTTGGGCATGCTCGTCGCCTTTATCCAATACATCCAGGAAGTTTTTGTGCCGATTCGCGAATTGAGCGGCAAGGTCGCGACCATCGAACGCGCCATGGCGGCATTGGAGCGCATTTTCGGCCTTTTGGACCAGCGCAGCATGCTGCATTCAGGTCCACATGCGCCCGCACAAGTCCGCGGCGCCATCGACGTGCGAGGGCTGAATTTCGGCTACGACCCCACCAACTTGTGTTTACACGACATCAACTTGCACGTAGAGCCGGGTGAAGTTGTGGCCCTAGTCGGCCCGACCGGTTCAGGCAAATCGACGCTGGCCAAACTGCTCACCCGCATGTACGACGCCCCCAAAGATACAATTTTGCTAGACAATGTCTCCTTGGAGCAATGGAACCTCGCGACCCTGCGCCGCGCCATCGGCGTGGTCCAACAAGATGTCGTCTTGTTTTCCGGTACTTTGGCTGAAAACGTTTCTCTCGGCCGCCCCGACATCGGCCGCGAAAAAGTATTGCAAGCCCTCAACGACGCGCGCTTGGACGCCTTGGTGCAACGCCTTGGGAGCGTCGACGTCCAACTAGCTGAAAATGGTGGTAATTTAAGCGCCGGCCAGCGACAACTCCTCTCCATCGCCCGCACGCTGGCCGCCGATCCACCGATCGTAGTCCTCGACGAAGCCACCGCCTCCATCGACACCGAAACCGAAATGCTCCTGCAATCCGCCCTAGAACGCGTCTTCGCCGGCCGCACCGCCGTCGTGGTCGCGCATCGCTTGTCGACGATTCGAAAAGCCGATCGCATCGTGGTGTTGCAGCAAGGCCGCATCGTGCAACAAGGCACCCACGAACAGCTTTTGGCGTCCGGCGGCCTTTACGCCGACCTCGTAGCGACAGCCGCCGCGGCGGCTCAGGCGGCTTAGCGCTCATCAGCGGCCGTGCGACTAAAAGCCGCCGGCAACATCAACAAAGCCCGCCTTCGCGGGCTGAACCTCGCTATATTCTTACATAATCCTACAAAGCCGCCCACGCCCCGCGACGTCGGGCGTCAGCCCCGTCGCGCCTTGCAGCCGCGCGTCAGCGCGAAACGAAGCCACGCGGCAGCGCCCCGCCGGAGGCGCCGGTTGCCCAAGGAAGGAGAGAGCGCGAGAGAGGAAACCTCGGCGGCTAAGCACGGAATCAAAGAGCCGTGGTTTCCTCTCTCGCACCCCGCGCGACAGCGCGCCAATGCGGAGCTAAAACCAGACCGCGCGTCAGCGCAGCCGCCCGCAGGGCAAAAAGAAAAACCGCCTTAGGCACAGCCGCCGGCAGGGCATTTGCCAATCGCCACGCGCCAGCGTATAAATCCCAAACCGACCGGTCGGTCTAGTACCCGTGCCTAGAAACAATCGAGCAAATCATGAACACTTCCCAATCCTTCAAAAACCTCATCGTGCGCGACCGCACGCCAGTCTCCCTGTCCTTCGCCGGCCAAGGCATGACTTGGCTCGACGACCTAGCCACCCTCGACCGCGAGGTCGCTCAGGTCAACGTTTGGGTAGACGCCGCCGACGCGGTGCTGTGCGAGCTCGCGCAATCACGCGAATTTTCTTGGAGCGGCCACCTGCCGAGCGGCTTCAGCCTCAAGCATTGGCTGCGCGACCCAACAGCACGCCCGTTGGCCAGCGTATTGTCGAGCAGCGTCATCTCCCAACCGGGTATTTTTATTACGCAAATTGCGCGTTTCGCCTGGCTGCGCCAAAATGGCTTTGACGTTGTCGCGCAAGTCGGCAGCGGCCATTCCCAGGGCGTGATGCCGGTTCTTCTGATTTCATTGAGTCCAAATGGGCAGATTCAGACAGAAAAGCTTTGCGAATTTGTGCGGATCATGGCATGGCAGGGTCTGTGCATGGCGCGTTCGGCGGGTGAATTGGGTCAGCGCTTGGGCGAAGCCAGCCCGATGGCCGCCATTTCGGGACCTGATACCGCGCGGTTGGCGCAATTGCTGGCGGGCATTGTGCCGTCGCTGCCTGAAGCAGAAAGACCAGTGATTGCGCTGTTCAACACGCGCACGCGCCACGTGCTGAGCGGTGCGCCGCGTGGGTTGATCGCGTTGGAAGCGGCCCTCAAAGTGCGGGTGCAAAAAGAAGTTCAGCTGCGCAAAGAGGGCAAACTCGGCGGTAAACCTTTGAATTTTACCTGGGAATGGTTGGACGTTGCCGCGCCGTTTCACGGTCCAAACATGGCCCCCGGCCTAACGCAGATGGAGCAAATTCTGCAAGATCTGAAATTCTCTATTCTCAGTGAGCAGTTGCAGTTTCCAGTGCTGTCGACCTCGACCGCGCTGCCGTATGCCGGCGGTGAAATTGCGCTTGAAGTGATGCGCGATGAATTTGTCCGGCCAGTGCAGTGGGTCAAGTTGGCGCGCGCTTTGACAAATACCGCAGAAATTGTCTTGGATTTTGGCCCCGGCGACGGGGTGGCCAAGTTGACGATGTCGGTGCTGCGCGGTTCGGGCAAGCAGGTCGCGGTGCTGGGTGTGGCCAGCGGTCAGCGCCAGTGGCAACACGATGAACCGCGTGAACTACCAGAAAATTGGAATGATTTCTCGCCGACCTTGGCGCTGCTGCCCGATGGCACGCTGGCCGTCGACAACAAGTTTAGCCGCGCAACGGGTCAGCCGCCGGTGCTTTTGCCCGGTATGACGCCGACCACCGTCGATGCGCCAATTGTAGCAGCTGCCGCAAATGCTGGATTTTGGTCGGAATTGGCCGGTGGCGGTCAGCCGACGCAGAAGATATTTCTAACGCGCATGCAAGAATTGGCGCAACTGCTGCAGCCGGGACGAGAGGTGGTGCTCAACGCGCTGTTTCTCGATCCGTACCTGTGGGATCTGCATGTGAAACAAGGGCTTGTCGTCAAAGCGCGCAAAATGGGCCTGCCACTTTCGGGCATTTGCGTGAGCGCTGGCGTGCCTGAAGTCGAAGATGCCGTGCGCCTGATCGGCGAGTGGGTCGCGGCCGGACTGCACCAAATTGCGTTTAAACCCGGGACTTTGGCGCAAATCGACCAAGTTGTGCGCATCGCCACCGCGGTGCCCGACGTGACGCTTTTTGTGCATGTGGAGGGCGGCAAGGCCGGTGGCCACCATTCCTGGGAAGATCTGGAGCAATTGCTGCTGGATGGCTATGTCAAACTGCGCTCGCGGCCCAACATCGTGCTGTGCGTCGGCGGCGGTATTGCCGATGAAAAACGGGCGATTGAACTTCTGACCGGCACTTGGTCTTTGCCGCTGGATATGCCGCGGATGCCGGTCGACGCCATCTTTTTGGGCACCATGTGCATGGCGTGCAAGGAAGCTACCGCAAGTCCGCAAGTAAAACAGGCCCTTGTCGATGCGGGCGGCACGGCAAAGTGGGTTCATGCCGGCGATGCGTCGGGCGGCGTCACTTCTGGCAAAAGCCAGTTGGGTGCGGATATTCATTACTTGGACAACGCGGCGGCCCGCGTCGGCCGACTGCTCGACAGCGTGGCGGGCGACGGCGCGGCGGTTCTGGCCCGTCATGCCGAGATCGCAGCGGCTTTGGCGCAAACGGCCAAGCCATGGTTTGGCGATCTGGAACAGATGACGTGGCTACAAGTGCTTGAACGTGCAGTAGAACTGCTGGCGATCGGCAACCACACGCCTTACGATGACGGCGCGTGGCCGGACCCCAGTTACCGCGACCGCGTGCGCGATTTGCTGCAACTGGCCGAAGCACGGCTGGCCGATCCTTGCCAGGGTCCCTACCAAAGTCTGTTGCAAGAACGCGAAGATACAGACGATCCGGCGCTGATGTTGCAAAAGTTTGCCCAGCACTGGCCGACCGCCACCGCCCAACGACCGATGCCGCCAGATGTGCAGTTTTTCATCGACTTGTGTGCGCGACCGGGCAAGCCCGTGCCATTTGTGCCGATTATCGATGCAGATGTGCGGCGTTGGTACAAGTCCGATGCGCTGTGGCAGGCCCAAGATCCGCGTTACGCGGCGGATGCCGTGCTGGTGATCCCGGGGCCAGAAGCCGTGGCAGGCATCTTGCAAGTGGATGAACCTATTGCCGATTTGCTGGGGCGTTTTGACGCGGCGCTGATCGCGCACCTGCAGGGTCAAGGCCAGAACGCTGCACCAGTCGCGCGTTTGGGTCGGCGTTCTGCCCTGTTACTTGCGGATGCGTCACCGACCGGTATCGTGACCGCCGAAGAGGCTGATTGCACATTATTTACGGCAGTTTCCGCCGCTGGCGGCAACGCGTGGTTGAGCGCGGCGTCGTCCCGTTTTGGCGGACCTCTCGCGGCCGCGCTGGGCGACTTGCCCGTATTTGAAGGCACACGCCGCGTCGATTCGCCGATCCATCGGCTGATGCGCCAAGAACAGGCTGCGACCCTGCAATTGCACCACCGCAACAATCAATTGGAACGGGTGATTTGGCAAGGTCAATTCGGCGAAAGTGCCGCGCTGCGCATGGAGAATCCGACCACGCTGGCACTTGACATTGAACTGGCTGCAAGTCCTGGTAAACCTGTGTTAACGCTAAACTTTACCTACGCGCGTTTGCAGCGCGGCGCGGAAACGCTGCACCTGTCGCCGACCCATTTTGCCGATGCGATTCAGGCCCTGTATCTGCGCCTGCTGGTCGACGGCAATGCCGATTCTGTTGCCCTTTTTGCAACCGCTTGCGACTCGGTCACCGTCGGCGCGCAACAAGTGGCGGCGTACGCGGCGCTCGCGGGTGCGCAACGCGCAAGTGAGCGTGCGCCCAACGATTTGGCCTTCAGTTTGGCATGGAAGGCGCTTTTTGCCGTGCTCGCTTGTCCGGAATTGAGCGGCGGCTGGTTGCGGTTGTTGCACGTGGGCCATCGCGTGCGCGTGCTCGATCCGCGCGGGTTGCATGTGGGTGATACTGTTTCAATTCGCTCGCAAGCGACCCGCATCGCCGACAGTGAATTGGGCCGTGCCGTGACTTCGCTGACTGTACTAAGCGTGGACGGCATCGATCGGCTGGAATTGGGGACGGATCTGCTGATTCGCTCGCCACATCAAGCGCTTCCCAAGGATCGAGCGAGCGATGCCGCCGTTGTGTTGCGCGCCAAAGAACCTTTCACAGCGACCTTGCGGATCGCCGACGCAGCGACGTGGACATTCGTGCAAGGGCATGATTGGCTTGGCATCGTCGCCGATCCGCCGCAGAACTGGCCGCAGGATGTCCGGGTCGTGGCCACGCTTGAAGAGACACGTTTTGCGGACGGCCAGGCGATGTTTGCCGCCAGCGGCACTTTGGTGCTGGCGGGGCAAGTGTTGGCTGAAATCGATTTAGTCCCAGAAATTCAACTGTTGCGCGAGCATCCGCTGCGGGCCCTAGCTGGCGTGCTTGCGCCCGCCAACGAGGTGGTGGCAACGCCGCGGCGGACCTTGGCCACGCTTGTGACCCAAGCGCCCATGGATGCTAGAACTTTTGCCGACGTCGGCGGCGACCGCAACCCGATTCACGCCAGTCCCTTGGCGGCTCGTCTAGCCGGCTTGGCGGCACCGATTGTTCACGGCATGTGGACCGCGGCGCGTTTGCACCAGTGGATGGCTGACCTCTGCGGCGGCGACGCTGGGCGAATTCAGTCTGGAAAAGTTGATTTTTTATCCACTGTTGCACCTGGCGAAGCCCTACGTCTTCAAGCTGTGCGCAGCGGGATGAGCGACGGCTCGCGCCAAATTGAGGCGACCGCGTTTGCGTTGCGCGCCAGCAGTGCAATGCCCGTCGCCCGCACCCAAGTCAGCCTTGCGCCACCGAAAACGGCCTATGTTTTTCCTGGCCAAGGCATTCAGCGTCAGGGCATGGGCATGGAGGGGTACGCTCGCTCGCGGGCCGCGAAAAGCATTTGGGATCGCGCGGATGCCTTTACCCGCCAGCAACTGGGGTTTTCGGTTCTGCATGTTGTGCGGCAAAATCCCAAAACCTTGGACGTGCGCGGTGAGCAACACGTTCATCCCGAAGGCGTTTTGCACCTGACGCAGTACACCCAAGTGGCGATGGCTGTGTTGGCGATTGCGCAGGTGGCGGAATTGCGCCAAGCGGGCGTGTTGGATCCCAACGCCATTGCCTGCGGACACAGCGTCGGCGAGTACGATGCGCTATCGGCGTATGTCGGTGTTTTGCCGCTCGAATCTGTAGTCGATATCGTGTGGCAGCGCGGTTGTACCATGCACACCGTTGTGCCGCGCGACGCCCAAGGCCGCAGCGCCTACCGCATGGGGGTCATCCGCCCGAATTTGGCCGGCTTGGACCATGCAGGCGCCGAAGCTTTGGTCGCCGAAGTGGCGCAAAAAAGCGGGCAGTTTGTGCAAATCGTCAACCACAACGTGCGCAACCGGCAGTACTCCGTCACAGGTGAAGTCGGCGCGCTGGAAATGCTCGAACGCGAACTGGTCCGGCGCACAGCCAAGGGCAACAAGGCCGCGTGGATTGTGGTGCCCGGTATCGATGTGCCCTTTCACTCAAGCGTTTTGCGCGATGCCGTGCCGGCGTTTCGGCGTGTGCTCGACGATCGCTTTCCGCCGACTTTCGATCCCGCGCAACTGGTCGGGCGCTATGTGCCTAATCTGATTGCTAAACCCTTTGCTTTGGATCGGCCGTTTGTGCAAGAAGTGCGCGACGCGTCTCAATCACCTGAATTGCAACAGGTTTTGGATGATCCGCTGCTCTGGCACGACCGCCCAGGTGAATTGGCGCGTCTGCTTTTGGTTGAACTGCTGGCATGGCAATTTGCCAGTCCGGTCCGGTGGATTGAGACGCAAGAGCTGCTGCTGACTCCAGTTTCTGGTGGCGGCATGGGGGTACAGCGCATCATTGAGATCGGCGTGGGTCACCAGCCGACTTTGATGTCGATGGCCAAGGCGTCGCTTGAAGTCTTGGGAACAGCTGCGCCACGGGTCGAAATTCGCAACGCCGAAGCGGATTTGGATATCGTACTTGAACGCGATACCGATCCAGAAGTCGCAGTCCCTGTCGCTGCAAATGCGCCGACACCGTCCGCCGCGGCCAAGCCAGCGGCGGCTATTGTGCAAGCGCCACCCGTAGTTGCAGTTCAACTGGCGGCGCCTAGCGGTCCTGCGCCCGATCGCGTGCTCACGCTCGCCGAAGCACTCAAGGCCTTGCTTGCGTTGCAATCGCGCATGAAACCTGAACAAGTTCGCGATGGTGAAACGATTGACGAACTGTTTGAAGGCGTGTCATCGCGGCGCAACCAGGCGTTGCTCGATGTCGGTGCGGAATTTTCCGTCGGGGCCATGGATGGCGCGCATGAAAAGCAACTGCCCGCATTGACTTCCGATATCGCCGCGCGCAACACCAGTTACCGCGCACCTGGTCGCTATTTGCGCACGGCCAGCGACGAAGCTTTTGCGCGGTTACTCGGCCGCACGGGGATGTCGCGCAAGGACGCAACCGGTTATCTCGAATCTTCTTGGGGACTTAACGAAGCAACTGCCGACGGCGTTTTGCTGACCCTCGCGCTTGAAACGCGGCCCGGCGAATCGTCGCGTGCCGGCAAGCTCGGCAGCATCGACGATCCGAGCGCGGGAAATCGCGCGCAAGGTCAGGTGCTTTTGGACACGGCGGTCGCCGCATGGGCCCAGAGATACAACGCGGCGGTGGCCCGCGCCGGGCAAGCCGGAGCCGCGAGCGGTGGTGGCATCGTCGATGCGGCGGCTGTCGCTGAATTGGCTGATAAAATCATGGGTGTCGATGGCGCGTTGATGAAAACCGCGCGCGATCTGGCGGGACATTTGGGCCACACACTGGACGCAGCGGCCGCGGTTGAAAATGCCGAGTCAGGTCAAAAATTCGCCAACTACAACGTGCTGACAAGCGAAATGGGCGCTGAATTTGCCAAGTGGATTGCGCCACGTTTTTCAGCGCAAAAACATGTGGCCTTTTCCGCGCCGTGGGCGACTGCCCAGCGCGCCGTGGTAAAGCTGTGGTACGCTGCTGCCAACGAGGGTCTGACCAAATCAGAAATAGATAGCGAAGTTACGCGTTTGCGCGCATTTGCTGCCGAACCGCGGGTGGCCGACACAGCACTTTGGTTCAGCGACAAGGCGGCAGCGCGCGGCCTGACAAATTTGTCAAATGCTTTGAAAACAATTGCTTCACCCGCACCGCGCGCGCCCGTGCCTGTTGCGCCCAGCGAACCGCACACCGCGATATTGCCCGATGGCCGCATCGTGGCCACAGAAATTGCAGATGACTCACCGGATGCGCTAGTAGGTTGGATCGAAAAGCTCGCGCAAGGCAAAGGCCCGCTGCGCGCCGGGAAACACGTTGAACTTTCAAGATCTTGTATCGACGCACTGTTGCGCGGCGCCAAGACAGCGCTGGATTTCAGCAGTTGTACAGCACTGGTCACCGGGGCCAGTCCTGGCTCCATCGCTCTTGAAATGACGCGACATCTTTTGCGCGGCGGCGCCAAAGTGGTGTTGACGACCAGCAGCTATGATCGCAAGCGCATGGCATTTTACCGCAAGTTTGCGCAGCTAAATGCGGGTCCGGACGCAGAACTGCATGTGGTGCCCTACAACCAGGCGTCAACCCAAGATACGGAAATGCTTCTGCAATGGCTGGCAGGGCCGGTCAATCTGCAGCCGGATTTGCTGATTCCCTTTGGCGCCATCAAAGACGCCGGCTCCCTTGACTCGCTCACGGGCAAGGCAGAAGTAGCTGTTCGCGCAATGCTTTTGGGTGTGGAGCGTTTGATCGCCGGGATCGGCCGCCAGCGCATGCAGCGCGGCGATTTGGCGCGGCCTTGCCATGTCGTGCTGCCGCTGTCGCCCAATCACGGCCAATTTGGCGGCGACGGCACCTATGCGGAAACCAAGGCGGGCTTGGAAACCCTAGTAAATCGTTGGCATAGCGAACAAGTTGGCTGGGCCAAGGGCGTCACACTCGCCACTGCCCGCATCGGTTGGGTGCGCGGCACAGGGTTGATGGACGCCAACGATGCCGTGGCATCTCTTTTGGAATCTTCAACAGGCGTACGCACTTACTCGTCGGCGGAGATGGGCTTTGTGCTTGCAGGCCTCTGCGACGATGTGGCGCGATTGGCCGCCCAAGCTTGTCCGCTTGCTGTTGATTTAACGGGCGGTTTTGGTGATCTCGCCGATGTCAGAGGCACGGTGGACGGCCTGCGCCGCGAGTTAACGACCGCGTCTGCGGCGGCCAAACGGCTGACCGATTTGAGCCTGATCGAAGCGGACCTGCTGAAAGCGCCCAAGAAAGCGCCGGCGCTGCGGATTCCGCTGGGTACTTGGCCTAAGCAATTGGCCAAACAGAACTTGCAAACGCCGGTCATGCCGCGGCCCAAACTGGCCTTGGACAAAATGGTTGTCATTGTCGGTTTGGGAGAATTGAGTCCCGGCGGCAGTGCAAGAACCCGTTTTGAATTGGAAACGCGCGATGAACTTTCGCCCGCGGCCTGTATCGAACTGGCGTGGTTGATGGGGCTGATTCGCTGGGAAACGCGGCGCGGCTGGATCGACATGGCTGCCGATGCGCCGATTGCTGAAAGTGAAATTCCCAACCATTTCGCTGACACGATTGCCCAACGCAGCGGCGTGCGCGCGGTCAATCCCACGACCGCCGGGTTTGATCCGGCGCAAATGCTGCAGCATGTAACGGTTTATCTCGACCGAGATATTTCGTTTGTCGCCGCTACTCACGCCGATGCGCAACAATTCGCCGCCATGGATCCCCGTTGGACGCGCATCGCGCCCGACGGCGACGCGTGGCGTGTCACGCGCCTAGCGGGCGCGGAGGTGCGCGTGCCGCGCGCGCTGCGCTTGTCGCGGCGGGTGGCCGGTCTTTTGCCCGATGGTCTTGATTTTGCACGCCTTGGTATCCCGCGCGACATGCTCGGTTCCACCGATCCAACCGCATTGATGGATCTGACGGCAACGGCCGATGCCTTTGTCACCAGCGGCTTGGAACCGGAAGAATTGCTCGGCCATCTGCATCCGTCGCGCGTCGGCAACACCCAAGGCAGCGGCATCGGCGGCATGAAGAGCCTGCGAAAGCTTTATTTAGATCCAGTGCTTGGCAATGAACGGCAAAATGACGCGCTGCAAGAAACACTCATCAACGTGATGGGCGCGTATGCCGTGCAATCCTATGTCGGCAGTTACGGACCGATGTCGCATCCCGTCGGCGCTTGTGCAACCGCGGCGCTATCTTACGAGCAAGCGATTGACAAATTGCTGCTCGATCGCGCCGATTTCATCGTCGCCGGCGGGTTTGACGACTACGGGCCTGAAGGCGCCGTCGGTTTTATGGACATGAACGCCACAGCGTCTACCGACGACATGCTGGCCATGGGCCTGGAACCGCAGCAGATGTCGCGGCCCAATGACCTGAGACGCAAAGGTTTTGTTGAAGCACAAGGGGGTGGCACGGCGCTTTTGACGCGGGGCGACATCGCGCTCAAGTTGGGCTTGCCGGTGCTGGGTGTTCTGGCGTACGCCGGATCGTATGGCGACGGCGTCCATCGCTCTATCCCCGCACCTGGACTCGGGGTTTTGGCTTCCGCTCTGGGCGGCGCCGATTCGCCGTTGGGTCGCGCGCTGGCGGCCCACAGTTTGACAGCGGACGACATCGCGATCGTGTCCAAACACGACACATCGACAAATGCCAATGATCCCAATGAGTCATCGCTGCATCAGACCATTCAGCAGCATTTGGGACGAACAAAAGGCAATCCGCTGTATGTGATTTCGCAGAAGTCACTGACGGGACACGCAAAAGGCGGCGCGGCTGCCTGGCAACTGGCGGGGCTTTGTCAAGCGATGTCGAGCGGTATCATCCCGGGCAATCGGCACTTGGAGAGCGTCGATCCCGCCCTGCGCGGCCACAACCACCTGTGTTGGGGCGATTCGACCTTGGAAACGCAGTGCATCGATCCGTTGCGTGCTGGTTTTATTACCAGTTTGGGTTTCGGTCACGTTGGCGCCATCTGCTTGGTCCTGCACGCCGACGCGTTTCGCGCCGCACTGAGCGACGCCGAACGGTCCGCTTGGGACCGCCAATCCAGCGCGCGCCTAGACCGCGGTCGCCGCAAAATCGCCCGCGTTATCATGGGGGAAGGCACACTTTACGAACGACGCGGCCACCGCCGTTTTGCTGGCAGCGACGGCAGCGACAGCCAACACGAGCAAGAAGCCGCGATGTTGCTCGATCCGACGGCGCGTCTGGGCAGCGACGGCAAATACCGCGGGAGCGCAACGTGATCCTCGGCATTGGCATCGACATTGTGGATATCAGCGAATTCGCCTTGCAACTGCAAGATACTGCTTCTGTTTTTGTGGAGGAAACCTTTACGCTCGGCGAACACCACGCGGCCCATGCCCGACCGGCGCACAAACCGGCCCAACACTATGCTGTGCGCTGGGCGGCCAAGGAAGCTTTTGTCAAAGCATGGACCGCGGCCTATTTTGGTCAGGCGCCGCAACTTTTGCACATGGATTACCGCAATATGGAAATTGTGCAAGACGATTTTGGCCGCCCCGCGCTGCGGTTGCACGGCGACGTCGCGCGCGTTTTTGGGGCGTCAAAGCGCTGTCACTTGTCGCTTAGCCACGACGGCAACTTTGCCTCGGCTGTGGTGATTATCGAGGAAATACCATGACAAATCTGACTTTTCGCCGCATCGCAGTGCTAAACCGCGGTGAAGCCGCCAGCCGCTTTCTGCGCGGCTTGCGCGAATACGATCTGGAACGCGGCACCCACACAGAAGCCGCAGTATTTTATACCGATCCCGATGCGCGCTCGCCTTGGCTGCAACGCGTTGCCGTCGCGATCCCGCTGGGCGCCGCACTGCAACCGGACGCAGACGGGCGAATGCGTTCCGCTTATTTGGACACGCCGCGCATTGTGGCGCTTTTGTTGGAACACAAATGCGATGCCGTATGGCCGGGGTGGGGATTTGTCAGTGAAGATGCTGATTTTGTTTCCCAACTCGACGCCGCGGGCATCGTCTTTTTAGGCCCTCCCGCGTCCGCCATGCTCGCCTTGGGCGACAAGCGCGCGGCCAAGGAATTGGCCATCCAAGCCGGCGTGCCTCTTGCGCGCTGGTGCAATGTAACGGCGGAAGATGACGCGACTTCATTGGCTGCAAAGGCCGCCATTGTCGGTTTTCCACTGATGGTCAAGGCGTCGGCTGGCGGCGGTGGCCGCGGTATTCGCAAGGTGATGGCGCCCGACGAATTGGTCGGCGCCGTCGCCGGCGTTGCCGATGAAGTTGCACGTGTTTTTGGCGCCGGCACTGTGCTTTTGGAACAGTGCATCACCGGCGCGCGGCATGTGGAAGTGCAACTTGTCGTGGGCGCTGACGGCCGCGCGACCGCCTTGGGGGTGCGCGACTGCAGCATCCAACGGCGCCATCAAAAAGTCATTGAAGAATCCCCCTGTCCGGTCCTGACCGCGGCGCAGGCCGATGTGTTGCTGCAAGCATCGGCCAAGATGGCGGAATTGGCTGGCTACCGCGGCGTGGGCACGGCAGAATTTCTGTGGCATCCCCATTCAGAAACAGCTGCCTTCCTTGAGGTCAATGCGCGCTTGCAAGTCGAGCATACGATTACAGAATTGACCAGCGGCGTCGATCTTGTGCACGCGCAAATCGACATCGCGCGCGGTTTGGCGTGGCGGCGGCCGGATCAGGCACCCGGCGGTTGTGCGGTCGAAGTGCGTTTGTGCGCTGAAGATCCCGAGCGCGGCTGCGCACCGGCTCCGGGCCATGTGCGCCTGTTGCGTTTTGCCGGTGGTCCCGGCATCCGCGTCGACGCTGGTATTGAAGAAGGCATGGTGATTGCACCGGAATTTGACTCGATGATCGCCAAAGTGATGGCTTGGGCGCCCACGCGTCCGCTGGCCTTGGCGCGGTTGCAACGGGCGCTGATTGAATTGCAAATCGCGATTGAAGACGGGGCCCACAACAAAGGCATGCTGATTACCCTGTTGCAACATCCTGAAGTCATTAGCGGTCGTGCCGACACCACGTGGATGGATCGCGCGATGCTGACCGGCGAATTGCGCGGCCCGGTGCTGACTTTGCAAGCGCTGCTGGCTGCGGCGGTTTGGTTGCAAGATGAGAAGACCCTGAACGATGTCGAGCACTTTTTTGCGGCGGCGCAAACTGGCATGCCGCGCGATTTGCCCAAACCAGAAGGGCGGGCGATCGAGCTGAAAATGCAGGGCAATCGCCACGCGCTGGTGGTGCATCAAACCGGGCCCAATCGGTTTGCGGTGTTATTGGCTGAACAATTGTATGACGTTGCGCTCGATCGCCAGAGCAAGCATGTCGCGACGCTATCGCTCAACGGCACCCAGCATGCGGTCGTCGTTGTGCCAGCGGGCGCGGGTTTGCGCCTTGAAGTCGATGGGGTTTTGCACACAGTTGAAACGGCCGCGGGTGGTTTGGTCCGCGCGCCCGCGCCCGCGCTGGTGGTGAGACTGGAAGTGCAACCGGGTGATATCGTGCAGGTTGGCCAGCGTTTGTGCGTGCTGGAGGCCATGAAGCTCGAAATGCCGCTGTTGGCCGAACAAGCCGGTCGCGTCGGCGCCGTATTTTGCCGCGCGCATCAGCAAGTGACTGCTGGGCAAGCGCTGATGGAGATCGAAACCGAAGAGCGCGACGATGAAAATGCCCCACAAGGCCCGCAATTGCCGCTGCCGACGGCGCGGGCCATTGAGCAAATGACGGGCGGCGGCGTGATCCGGCCGGAGATGCTCGACCAATTGGATCCTCTGCAAGCAAAGATTGTCATTGAGGATTTTGTCGTGGCTGTCCGCGGTCTGTTGCTCGGTTACGATGTGCCACCGCAATTTGAAGCGCTTTTGCGCGGTTTGATGCGCATCGAATTGGATTTTACCCGCCTGCAACATCCCGATCGCTGGCTGCCGGTTGTCAGTTTGCTGGAAGATTTCGCCGCGTTGGAAGCCCTTTTTGGCCGCGATCCGTTGGACGAGATCGGCACGCTCTCGATGACGCCCGAGTTTGCTTTTCACGACCTTTGCCGGCGCATCGGCGTGGGTGAGGCCAAGGTCGATCCGGCGATGCAGCAGGCTGTCGCACGGGCGCTGCAGCGTTTTGGCATCGCGCAACTGGCCGCTCTGCCTCGGGTTCGCGAAGCGCTGTGGCGCATGGCGCTCGCGCACACCCACGACGCGCTGCGCCACCGTTGCGCATCGGTGCTGCTGCGGGCGGTGCTGGGCATGCACGGCGCCGCCGTCGTGCTGCCGACCAATTTGCGAGAAACCTTAGATATCGTTGCGCGTTTTGCATCTGCTAACCACCCAGCGGTGGCGGACAACGCGCGGCAGGCGTTGGTGGCGCTGGATTTGGCACCGCGCTGGTTGGCGCGCCGCGCTATCGCCAAGACGTTCGCCGACAGTGCTTTGCAACAACTCGCCAGCGGCGACCCGGCCAAACAGCGTCAAACTGTTGCCGATTTGGTCGCTGCACCCCATGCACTAATCGACATGCTGATAGGACATGCGGGCCCCTACTCGGCGGCTTCAGCCGTGGCCGAAGTTGCGTTAAGGCGTTTGTATCTTGGCTTAAATGTTGATGTCCTTGCGCCCTTCGCATCAACAGTAGCGGGCTCCGTGGCTGCTTGTTTGGATACCGACCCGGCCGGCGGCCTCGACGCCGATATCGATGCGGTTGTGGCGCTTTTGTGCCTGCCGACCGACGCAGAGCGCGCCATTGCGGCCCTGCAAATGCCGACAAATCCGCATGTAAATCTGCGCTGTGCCATTGAATTGCTATTGTACGGCGAATTGCCTGCGTCGCATACGGCGACAGAATTGCTCACTTTGGCGCACAAAATTCAGGATCCGACGGTCGTCCGCCTGACCGTTACCCATGCCCCCGTCGGTGGCGGGCTGCAACACCACACTTTGACTGAGCAAGATGGCCAATGGTCCATCGATCAGACGTTGTTGGGCTTGCATCCAGCGGCCGCACTGCGCCTAGAATTGTCGCGTTACCAGGATTTTGAGCTAGAACGCCTGCCGGCGCCTGAACCGCTGGTGGCGCTCAGAGCCCGCGCCCGCAGCAATGCCGACGACGAACGCGTGCTTATTCTGTGTGAAGTCCGCGATGTACCCGAACAAGCCAACGTGCCGGGCGACGCGCACCTGCTGCCCTTTGAATTGGCCTTTTTGGAAGCATGTCGCTTGTTGCGCGAGGAACAAGTGCGGCGCGATCCGCGCAAACGTCTACACACCAATCGAATTGTCATGTACGTGCGGCCGATTTTGCGCCTCAAGCCCAGCGACATGCTGCGCATCGGCCACCGCTTTATGCCGCATACCCGCGGCCTCGGGCTGGAAAAAGTTGTGATTTCAGCGCGAGTCCCAGCCGGAAAAAATGGCGACGTGCGGCGTACGGTATTTGTCATTTCCAGTCCGGGTCGCCACCGCATGGAAGTGCGCGAACAGGCGCCGAGCCATGAAAACGTCAGGCCGCTGGATGATGCGGGTTTGCGCCGCGTCCAGGCAAGGCGTTTGGGCGCGACCTGCACCGAAGACTTGATTCGCTTGCTCGAAGGCACTGGCGGCACAGACGTTGCGCCGCATCCCGATCTGCGCCGCGGCAAGTTTTTGGAGCACGATCTCGATGCGTCGCAAACCAGATTGGTGCCGATTGCCCGATCGTCTGGCCAAAACGCTGCCGGTGTGGTTGTCGGCGTTATCAAACATCAAACGCAAAAGCATCCAGAAGGCATGGAGCGGGTGCTGATTGCGTCGGATCCGACCAAAGCGATGGGGGCGCTGGGCGAACCCGAATGTCGGAGAATCCTTGCTGCTTTTGACTTGGCGCAGGCCCGCGGCGTCCCCGTCGAATGGGTACCTGTGTCATCGGGCGCGCGGATTTCCATGGACAGCGGCACAGAAAACTTGGATTGGACCGCGCGGGTGCTGCGGCGCATCGTCGAATTCACCCGCGATGGCGGCGTGGTGCACGTTTTGGTCGCCGGCACTTGTGTCGGTGCGCAGTCGTATTGGAATGCCATGGCGACTATGCTCATGCATACCAAAGGTATTTTGGTAATGACGCCCGATGCCGCGATGGTTTTGACCGGCAAAAGAGCGTTGGAAATTTCCGGCAGCATCGCCGCCGAGGACGAACGCGGCATCGGCGGCTTTGACCGCGTGATGGGCCCCAACGGCCAAGCGCAATTTCTCGCCCGCGATTTGGGCGCGGCGTACGCGATTTTATTTGAGCATTATCGCTTCACTTGGTGTCGCCGCGGCGAAGCTGGCCCCAGGTTGTTTGAAACCAATGATGCTGACATTCGCTCGATTTTGGATTTTCCCTACAAAGCTGAGGCCGGTGGATTCACAAGTGTCGGTGAAATTTTTGACGAGGCGCGCAACCCCGGCCGCAAACGCCCGTTTGCCATCCGCGAAGTCATGGCGGCGGTCATCGACAGCGACGGCGGCAAATTGGAACGCTGGCCGTGGATGCGCGATGCGGAAACGGCGGTCGTTTGGGACGCCCACATAGGCGGCATCGCCACTTGCGTTTTGGGCTTTGAAAGCCAACCGCAGGCGCGACGCGGCGCCATTCCGTTGGACGGCCCCGACACCTTCACCGGTGGCACGCTATTTCCGCAAAGTTCCAAAAAGATCGCCCGCGGCTTGCGCGCCGCCAGCGGCAACCGCCCCGTGGTCGTGCTGGCCAACTTGTCCGGTTTTGACGGCAGTCCGGAATCGATGCGCAAATTGCAATTGGAATTCGGCGCTGAAATAGGCCGCGCGGTGGTTGAATTTGACGGACCGATTGTGTTCGTCGTGGTCGGGCGCTACCACGGCGGCGCGTACGTTGTCTTTTCCAAAGCATTAAATCCGCGATTGCAGGCGTTGGCGCTGGAAGGCAGTTTTGCCTCGGTCATTGGCGGAGCGCCCGCTGCCGCTGTGGTGTTCCCGCGCGAAGTCAAACGCCGCACCGAAGCCGATTCACGCGTGATTGCAGCGCGCAAGGCGCTCGAAGATGCGCCTGCAGCCAAGCGCCCGCGCCTGCGCGAGAAGCTTGAAACCGTGCTGACGGATGTGACGATGGACAAACAAGCCGATGTTGCACGCGAATTTGACGCTGTGCATTCCGTGGATCGGGCGGTACGGGTTGGATCGCTTGACGCGGTCATCGCGCCGTCCAAGTTGCGTCCGGAAATCATTCAACGTCTGCGTCATGCGCTGCAAGCGGGTTGGGCCCGCGAAGCCCGACCGCCGAATTTGACGCAACCGACCGCATAGAGGAGAACTGAAGCGACGATGCCCGTCAAAGTGACGAGAAATACAACGGTAAATGCCGACAAGCGCAAAGACGATCTGCGCATGGCGGCTTATCGCCTGTTTCGCGACCACGGCTATGATGAAACTACGGTTGATCAAATCGCCGCCGAGGCAAATGCTTCCAAGGGTTCATTTTATTGGCATTATGCGTCCAAACAAGACGTGTTTCTGGACATTTTGGCGCAATGGACGCGTGAAATTATCGACCAAATGTATGCGCAATTTCTCGGCGCGCTCGGTTCAGCGGATTCGATTGGCGCCATGACCGAAGCGTTGGAGCGCGAAATTCGCCGCGGTCGTGTGATTGTGCCGGTTTGGCTCGATTTCGCGGTGCACGCGCGCAAAGATCCGGCGCTGCGCGACGCTCTGGGTCAATTCTATCAACATGCGCGCGCCGCGACCGCCGAAATTCTGCGCCCCGCATTGGCTGGCAAGCTAGATGAGCAAGGAATCCAAGGCGTTGCTGCCACCGTTTTTGGCGGTTATCTGGGCCTTTTGGTGCAAGAACTAGCCGATCCCCAAGGCGCAGACGCCAAGCTCGCCGTGCAGGCGTTTATGGGTCTACTGCGCGGAATCAGTGCGAATTAGCCGAAACATCGGCCCACGCCGCTGCGAAATTTACGCTTTGCCGCCGTTGTTGATCCAGCGCTGCATGAATTCGGCCGCTTGAACGTAGCTTTTTTCGACATCAGCGATGATGCCGCGCTCGACCAGCCCGCCCAAGCCGAAAATGCTGACTTTGACGTCCCCTTCAACCGTTCTCACGACTTGGCTGCCTTCTTGGCGAAAGCCAAACGTGCCAGACGATGCGACTTTGTCGGTCATGACCGCCGAAATCGTCTTCCAAGTTCCGCGGTTGGTGCCCCACGTGTAGTCGAGGTACTCGGTGTACTCCAATTTGGCCGTGCCCAGCACTTTGGCAACAGGTCCGGGCAGTTCGCGGTCCGGACACACCTTGACCACGCGGTGCAATTTGCCGCCGTTGTCCTCCATCTTGACCAGCGTGCGCACCAATTTGACCGCATTGCATAGCGCGATATTGCAAGTTTCATCTAGGTAAAGCTTTTCAAAATCAGCTAGGGCAATGTTGCTAAAACGGTGTTCTACCTTGAATTGCATTGAGAATCTCCTTTAGTTAATTCGGCGCATCCAGCGTTGGCAATACCGCATAATGCAGTTCCACCGTCGGGCCATCGGCGACATATTGCCATTCCACGGCCGCAGGACCTGAAGATTGCAGCGCATTTTGAAATTTAAGCAGAGCCGCGCGATCCGTACCTGTGGGCAGCAGCGATTCCACCAGTTCGGCATCGGGAAAGGGCAGCATAATTCCCAGCTTGCCCAAACCTTCGCCGAGCAGCCACACGGAAAGCGCCATCGGCCCTTGCACTTGGCGCATGATGGCACGGCGCACCGACTCGGGCGGCGTGGGCGCCCCCATGGTCTCAGCGGCCAATAAAAACGCGGTCATCTGATGCAGCGCATCGCCTTGAGGCAACGGCACCACCATTTCCGTGTACGGCGCCGCAGCACCGACGGCGCGCTTGAGGCCGGTGCAGTGCTGCACGCCGCAGGTATCGGCCCACGCCAGCAGCGCGGTCAGCGCTTCACTTGGCGGGGCAAATTCGGCGGCAATAGAAAGATTAAGTTCTACAGGTACTTGCCAACCACCATCGACACCCAAGGGACTCACTTCCAGCCACGGTCCGAGCAACGCCGGCGCCATGCGTTCGCTCATCAGGGCAAATTGCTCCACTTCATCGTCGGGTGCGGCCGCCGCGCCGAGGTAGCGCGCTGTGCGCAGTGTCAACATCGCCGGACTAGCGGCTGCCCTCAAGGTTAGCCTTTGCAAATCGGCGGTTAACGTCGCGGTGTATTCCAATTCGTCGACAGCGCCGCGCACAGGCTGCGGCAGCATCGCCAGCCACTCGCCGAACGCGGCAGCATCGGGGCGGTTGTGCAAGGGCAATGTCGCCACTGCTTGCAACACGCGGGCGCGCAAGTCTTCTGAATTTATTGAAGAATCCATGGTCTGATTCACTGCGCCTTACCGACGCGAGGGCGCAGCATAGCGCACGTGCAGCAAACGGCCAAGCGGGCGGCTTCAAGACACGCGCGGCGCGGCACCGCGCAGCAAGACCACGCCTTCAAACGTTAAAAGCCCCATTAATACCAGAAGCACGGCGCTCCAGCCCGGCGCTTTGGCAGCTTGGCGACTGCGGACGATGGCCCGCGACGCTTGAACCAGAGGGCCAGTGGTCAGCGGGGCGAGGTTGCTTTCGCTCGCGGGTGGCACAGCGATAACTGAGCGCGAAGTCAGCGCTACGCCTTGTTTGAGTTCAGTAGCGGTATAGCGCCCGGGTTCTTCCAGACCGTTGATTTGCCACGCTTGCCCGCGCTGTGGCGGTGGGTTGAGCGTTCTGCGCGGCACGACCGCACCGGGCGTCGTCGGCGTTTCGAGTTTGACTTCAAGCTGATCCGCGCGTTCATCGCGGGAAAGCACGGCGACCTCGCCGATTTCCACCGCCGATCGGCGTTCCAGACCGCGATCGCCGGCCAGCGCCACGACGGCATCGTGAATGAGCGGCAAAAACACCGGCTGCAGAGCCAAATCGGTCCAATCCAAATCCAGCGTGGTGGTCCACAACCCGACGAGGCCGCGACCGCGAGGCGCTACGACAAAAGCAGGTGCCCCATCGCTGAATTGCAGCACAGTTTGGCTGCTCAGCTCGGGCGCCGGTTCCAACAACGCGTATTTCGACACGGCCGCCGTTTGCAGCAAGTCGCCGAGATCGGCCTGCAATTGCACCCGCAACCGCTGGGCAGCAGCCGTCGTTTGGCCCGCGGCGTCTGGCGGCTGAACGCGAACGGCTACGTCGCCGCGGCGTTTGCCTTTTGCCGCGTCGCTGCCCGAAGGTTGGCGCACACCAAAGAGTTTCGCGGGCAGCAGGCCAGGCAGATAAGTTGTTAGATCTACTGGAAGATTATCTCCCACGCTCACAAGCAGTCCCTTGCCCAGTTGGGTGGCTAAGATGAGACCGCGCAACAATTCGGCCGGCAGCTCGCCGACATTGGCCAGTAAAATCACATCGTAATCCTTCAGAGCGCTCGAAGTCAGGCCGGGCAATTGCAGTACGTCCACGCTCATTTCGCCGGGATGCAACGACGACATTTCAAGGGCGTTGGCGGCGAAAAACAGTTCATCCTCGCGCGGCACGGGACGCGGCGCGCCGTTGATGAGCGCCACCCGCACCGCAGCGCCGCCGTCCAGACGCGCCAACCGCCGGTTATCGATGTTCAAAGCATCGTCGGGCAACACGATTTCTGCTATCGGTGCTGCGGCCTGCAGGACATAGCCGCGGCGCAGGGCTTCGGCGGGCGCCAAACGCAGCAGGCTTTTGGTCTCGCGGTCGCCTGCGCGCAACGTCAGGTAATCGCGGAAGTCTTTCCGGCCAAAATTTTGCACCGCAACTTCGACGCGCACCTGATTGGGCCCGCGATCGCTGGCGCTGGTGGCGACAGCGTCGGTAATTGCAGTATTTTCAAGATTTTTGGCGGCAAGGACATCGACCCGCAGTTCGATCGCTGGCGCATCCGCCGACGCCTTAGCCGACCACGGCGGCGAGACGCCTTTCCAGCCAGCCGCCTGCAAATCTGTCCATAAAACGACCCTGCGATCAGCAAGTTCAGCGTGAACGAGCAGCGCCTCCGCCATGGCCAGCGCCCGCGATGGGTCGTCACGGCGCGGATGCAGTTCCAGCTTGCGCACGGCGTCGATCACCGCGCTGCGGTCGCGGGTCAGTTGGCGGACCAGCATCCGCGCGGGGTAACCACCTGCAACAGCAGCAATAATTGAACCCTGAGGCAGAGCTTCGATGAGCGCTATCGCCCGCGCCCGCGCCCGCTCGAACAGCATCATTTTGCCATCAGTGGTTTGCATGGACATGCTGTCGTCCAGAATAACCACAACGGCTGTAGGGCCTTGAGCCCCTTGCAGCACCGCATCCTGCGCGTCCCAAACGGGCAGCATCGGTTTGGCCAAAGCGATGGCCACGAGCGCGACGGCGGCACTGCGCAGCAAAACCAACAACCATTCGCTAACTTGCAACGCGCGAGCTTGTTTTGGATTGCTGGCCAGAATGAACGCCAGCGCGCTAAAGGCCACGACTGGCGCTTTCTTGCGACCGAACAGATGCACGGCAAGCGGCAACAGCGCCGCGAGAAGTCCAAGTAGCATCCATGGGTTAGCGAAATCCATCGCGACCTTATTTTGCAGCCGTGGTCAATTCACACATTGAACCGGAAATTGCACACGTCGCCATCTTTCATCACATATTCCTTGCCTTCCATGCGTTTCTTGCCCGCCGAACCGACTGCGCTTTCACTGCCAAGGGCAAAAAGATCGTCGCAATTGTAGATTTCCGCTTTGATAAAACCGCGTTCAAAATCGGTGTGGATGACCCCGGCTCCCTGCGGTGCCGTCCAACCTTTGTGAATGGTCCAAGCGCGGGCTTCTTTGACCCCAGCGGTAAAATACGTTTGCAATCCCAGCAAATGAAAGGCTGCGGCCGCCAGCCGATCCAAACCAGATTCGGTCAAACCCAATTCATCCAAAAACATTTGGCGTTCATCCGCATCATCCAATTCGGCAATTTCGGCTTCAGTTTTGCAGGACAATTGCACAACGGCTGCGCCTTCTGCCGCGGCCAAAGCGACAATTTTTTCCAAATAGGCATTGGTTTCACCGGGCTGTGGATCGGCCGTGTTGGCGACATACAGCATCGGCTTGCGCGTGATCAGCGACAGCGCCTTGATCAACGGTTCTTCCTCCTTGGTCAATTGCACCGACCGCGCCGGTTTGCCTGCGTTGAGCGCCTCATAAATACGTTGCAACGCAGCTACTTCCGCCGCGGCTTCCTTGTCGCCGACCCGCAGTTGCTTTTGCTGGCGGGTCATGCGCCGTTCGACAACTTCCAAATCGGCAATGCCCAATTCCGTATTGATAATCTCGGCATCGCGCAGCGGATCGACAGTACCTTCTACGTGCACCACGTTGCCGTCGTCAAAACAGCGCACAACATGGGCAATCGCATCGGTTTCGCGGATGTTGGCGAGAAATTTGTTGCCCAAGCCCTCGCCTTTGGAGGCGCCTTTGACCAAACCGGCGATGTCGACGAATTCCATGCTGGCGTAGATAATTGTTGGCGTTCCTACGATTTTGGCGATGCGATCCAGCCGCGCGTCGCGCACCGGCACCACGCCGACATTTGGGTCAATCGTGCAAAACGGATAGTTGGCTGCCTGGGCGCCCGCATTGGTCAATGCATTAAAAAGCGTTGATTTTCCAACATTTGGCAGGCCGACGATGCCGCAAGAAAGACCCATAGTGCAACTCCAGTTCAAAATATTTGCCAGCCGACGGCCTTGCAAAGCGGGCGCGGAATAGCACTTTTGGCGGCTGGCGACAACCTTGGACAACCGCAGTTGGATTTGCTACTTGCAGGCGATGCCACAACAACCAAATTCAGCGCAAAACAACCTGCCAGATTTGTTTGCGAGCACGCACAACGCGCCAAAGCGCATCGCGGTGTTGGGTGAGATTGAGATTGCATGTCGCGAACTTGGACACTGGCCGGTGCTGGGCACCGATGAAGTCGGGCGGGGCCCACTGGCGGGACCGGTGGTCACAGCCGCGGTTATTCTGCGCGATGACGCGGACTTGCCCGGCTTGGGCGACTCAAAAATGCTGACCGAGGCGCAGCGCGATGCGTTGGCTCCGCGCATTGCCGAGTCGGCGATCGCTTGGGCGATTTTTGAAGGCAGTCCGGCCGAAATTGACAAGCGCAATATCCTGCGGGCGTCGCTGTGGGCGATGCAGCAAGCTTGCCAAGACGTTTGGCAGCAGTTGATCGCACAAGGTGCGATTTTACCACAGATTTTGCTGGTCGATGGCAATCAGCCCGTCCCCGATTGGCCGCACACGCCACAGCGCTCGGTTGTCAGAGGGGATTCGCGCTCGCGGGCGATTGCGGCCGCTTCGATCCTGGCCAAAGTGCACCGCGACGGATTGATGGTCGCTATGGAAACTACCTATCCGGGCTACGGTTTTGCAGTGCACAAGGGTTATCCCACGCCGCAGCATCTGGCTGCGCTGCGCCAGTTGGGCCCGACGCCGCAGCACCGCCGTAGTTTTGGGCCTGTCGCGCAAGCCACTTCGCAGCAACGGTTATTTTAGATGGCGTCGCCGCAGGTCCACGACACCGGCCGCCGCGGCGAGAGGCTGGCCTTGCGCTTTGCAGAGACGCTTGGCTGGCAAAACGGCATGACCAACGTCAAAATCGGGCGCTATGAGGCCGATGTTGTGTGCTATCGCACAGATAGCCTAGGCACCCGTGGATTATTGCTGGAAGTCAAGTCATCGCGCGACAGGGAGGTACAACCGGAACGCTTGGCGCCGCGCCAACTGCAAAGATTGTGGCGGATGGCGGAAATTCTGTGTGCCCAGAAGCAGTTGGCGTCCATTGAGGTGGTGTTGGTGCTCGTCGCACTCGACGGCCAAAGCGAACACATTCGCTGGTTGCCCTTGGAAACGTTCTAAACGCAATATCTGAACAAATTCAATGGGCAGAAAGAATCTGCGCTTTGTTAGGAGCTTGTCGGAAAACTCCGACAAGCTCCTAGGCAGACCGCGGATGCGGGCTGCCTGCGGCGTGCAAATATCGGAATTCACTTCTGGTGTTTGCACGCCGCAGGACAAAAAAGACGTTGCGACGGTGGCTGTCGGAAGGTTTTCCGACAGCCACCTAGTTGACCAAAACCAGCTTGCCGACGACCTTGCCGCCGCGCGACATTTCATGGGCTTCATTGGCCTGGTCCATTGAAAACCGCTGATGTATCGTAACTTTGAGCTTGCCTGCGGCCACATCCGCCACCAGCGGCGTCAACGTAGCGCGGTTGGCCCGTCCCAACACCGTCAGAGTCGGCCCCGGCATCAAAACGCTGAAATAATCCACGGCTTTGGGCATGACCATAATGTGCTTACCCCCTCTTTTCAGCAACTTCTGGCACATGGCGATCGGATAACTCGCGCTGCCGACGGCGTCGACGACCACGTCGTAAGGCCCGAGCGCCAACGCGCGTGCGGGTACGTCACCCGGCGCGTAGTCGAGCGCAATGGCGCCAAGTCCTTCAACAAACGCAACATTGCGCGTTGAGCACACGCCGACGGAAGTGGCACCGCGGTAAGCTGCCAATTGCGCGGCAAAATGACCTACGCCGCCCGAGGCGCCCAAAATCAGCGCGCGGCCGCCGACCGGCAAGTGACCCAAATCATACAGCGATGTTTGCGCCGTGCTTGCCGCGACTGGCAGACAGGCTGCGTCCTCGTAGGTCACTTCAGCTGGTAAAACAGCCACTTGATCGGCGCGGACCTGGACGGTCTTGGCGTAACTGCCGTATTGCTTGCGCGAAAAATCGGTGCCGCCAACCACACGATCGCCGACTTTTAAGTCGGTCACTCCGCCGCCGATCTCTGTGATTTCACCGGCAAAATCAATGCCACACACCAGCGATCCCGGCGGCCCAATCAACTTCTGGGCCATGCCGAGCATGTCGCCTTGGCGCATTTTCCAATCGACGGGGTTTACGCCAACCGCCTTGACAGTGACGCGAATTTCATCGCTGCGCAGCGGCCGGTCGGCGATTTCGCGCCACTGCATCGGCTCAGCGGCCGAGTTTGAAGTCATGACCTGCATTTAAGTCTCCGGTAGCGGCGGGCGCTGCAAAGTCTGGCGAAGGTGTCAGAAAAGGGGGCTAAAGTCCAGCGTGGTCGCCCCGACTGCTTGCGCTATGGCTGCACAACTAATGCAGGATCGGCAATAAATTCCTGGTGCTTTAGGCCATTGCCGATCGAACCATTGCTATTGTTGCCCCAACAGCGCAGCAGGCCATCCGGACCATTGGCGCAAGGTCCGCGGAATACATTTAGTGTTCCTGTTAGTTGCGGCACAAAGGCCACATCACCCAAGCCCAAAGCCGGATTTTTTGCCGCACCGCTTGGCAAATGATCCGCACAGTACACTTGGCCCGCGGCATCGAGGAAACAGTCGGTTGAAATGGCTATGGCTTTACCGGTAAAGACTTCATCGACGACCGCGACGCTGAGCGGACTGGTCGCCAAGACGTGGCCGTCCTGACGCAACACGAACGCCTTGCCCTTGTCTGCGCGCAACGCGGTGAAAATGCCGGCAATCACATGTGTGTTTTTGTTAATGAAATCCCCGCAAACAAGCGTGCCATTGGCCCGCAGGACGCAACCGCTGCAGCCCAGCGCCGTGTCGACCCCGTCTGCGATACCTTGCGCTTCAACCATGGCTTTTTGCGGCTCCCAGCACAGCGTCTCGCCATCCAGACGCACCAAGCTGACATCGACTGCGCCGAACGAAAGCGCTTTGAGTTTGCCGAGTTCTGGCATAAGGCGCGGTTCCCACGCCGCTTGTTGGCCTTTGCCGAATTTCCAGGCGATGCTGCCCCAGCACGTCACGTTGCCGTCGACCGCGATGGCACAACTGGCGAGCTTGTCGACGACAACCCGTGAAATATTGAAGACATTGGCCACAAATTGGGCCGTGCCGCGCCAATTCTGGGTACCGTCGCCCAACTGACCGCCGGTGTTGTCGCCCCAACAGGCCACGCGGTGATCGCGGGTCACTGCACACGCGTGGTTGTCGTCGCGGTCGACTGCAATGGCCCAGGTTTGCGTTGTATCTTCCGGTATTTCGGCGGCATCGCTCCAGACGTCCGCGGGGCCCGAGTCCGGCGCGACGGCGTCCGAACGACCCTCGGTTTGGCTTTGGCTTGCGCCAATGGTCAACACGCTTTGCTCGCCGCAGGCCGCAAGCAGAAGCGCAATGGCGACAAACCGTGTGAATTCAGAGATGGACAAGGCGCCTCGTCAAGCGAAAAAACGTTCACTCCGTGCGCTTCTGCGACAGGATGGGCGCAACAAGGGTCGGCGCGCGGCGCAGCTTGCCGCTCAGAAGCCTCTGGAAGAACATCGACATATCGTCAAATAGACTGTAAGCCACCGGCGTTGCCAGCAGCGTGAGCAAAAGGCTAAACGTCTGGCCACCGATAATGACATAACCCGTGGCCCGGTTGGTACCGGCGCCGGCGCCGCTCGACACGACCAGCGGAATCATGCCTGCGACAAAGGCCAGCGTTGTCATTAGGATCGGCCGCAAACGGTCTTTGTTCGCTTGCATCATGGCTTCAAAACGCGGCAGACCTGTGGCGCGCAGCTTGATCGTGTGGTCGATTTGCAAGATCGAATTCTTCTTGACCACGCCAAACAGCACCAAAATCCCCAACATCGAGAAAATATTGAGCGATTGCTTGAAAATAATGACGCTCAAGATCGCAAATGGCACGGTCAGTGGCAGAGACAGCAAAATGGTGATCGGATGTAGCCACGATTCAAACTGCGCGGCTAACACCAAATACATGAAAATAAATGACATCGCAAAGGCGAGGAAAAAGTTCTGCGCCGCACGCCCCAACTCGCGCGAACGGCCCGTTGCGGCCGCGCTGTAGGCGGGATCGAGCTTGAGTTCTTTGACCGCGTCGTTGAGCGAAGCCACAGTTGCGCCTTCTGAAAAGCCTTTTTGCATGTTGCACATCACCATGGCTTGGCGACGCCGGTTGTAGCGGTCGATTTTCGTCGGGCCGCGGCCTTCGCTAAACGTCACGATGTTGTCCAAAGTCACGCTGCCTAGTTTCATCGAAGGCACCGTGAGGCGGCGTAAGCTTTGCACATCCGCGCGGTTGCCGGCTTCGGCGCGGGCGTGGACCTCGTATTGTTCGCCGTGTTCGTTGTAGGTCGTGACTTCATAGCCGCCGACCAGCAGACGCAGCGCAGCTGACACATCGGCGACATTGACGCCGAGTTCCGCGGTCTTGGCGCGATCGATGTGAACGCGCATTTCCGGTTTGCCCACGATAAGCGACGTGTCGGGGTCGACCACGCCGGGCAACGTCCGCAGTTTTTGCAGCAATTTGTCGGTGTATTCAGCGATTCGAGTCATGTCGGGGCCAATGATCTGAAACATCACCGGAAAATTTGCTTGGCCACTGGAAAATGGCTGGACCAGACTGACCGCGATCCGCAGATTTTGCCCCGCGAATTGCGGAATGACCGTCTTGCGCGTGGCCTCGATCATTTCAAGCTGCGACAGCTTGCGCTTGTCCGGCGGCAGCAATTTAACGTACAAACTCGCTAGATTGGGCATTTTTTGCGGGTCGTCGCCAATCGTCGTCACCGCATAGCGCACGCCGACCTGGCCTTCAACGGCTTTGGCAAAGCGCGTGGCGATGATGCGCATTTCATCCAGGCTTGTGCCTTCAGCCGCGCGAATTGTTACCGCAAATTGCGATTCGTCCTCGTCGGGCAAGAAATTGGCGTTGGCGCGTTTGCCGAGCGCTGGAATCGACGCCAGCGCGCCGACACAAGCCAGCACGACAACCCATCGGTGGCGCAGTGACCAACCGAGCATGATCATGTAAGCGCCCTCAACCAGACCGTAAAGCCCCTTGCTGGCTGCGCCGTGACCCTGCGGCTGTGGCAGCGCGGTGCCGTCGCTGCGCTTGGCGATCTTCTTGCGCAACCAGCGCGCGCACAGCATCGGTGTGAGCACGAACGACACAAGTAGGGATACGACAATAGAAAACGACATGGTCAGGCCGAACGAATTCATGAAGCGGCCCACGATTCCGCCCATAAAAGCCACCGGCATGAACACGGCGATCAGTGAAAACGTAGTCGCCAGAACGGCTAAGCCAATCTCCGCGGTGCCGTGGATGGCGGCGTCAAACGGCTTCATGTTTTCTTCATCGATTTTGCGCCAGATGATTTCCAAAACGACGATGGCGTCGTCGATGACGATGCCCACGGCCAAAGTTAACGCCAACAGCGTGATTGCATTGAGGGAAAATCCGGCCCATTTCATGACGCCAAACGTCGAAATGATCGAAACGGGAATCGCGACGGCGGCGATGATCGTCGAACGCCAATTGCCGAGGAAAAGCAGGACGATAAGTGCCGCGCACAGAGCGCCCAAGATCAAATGCTCTTTGACGGTGGCGATGGCATTTTCAATAAATTCAGATTGATCGCGCGCAATGTCGATCTGGTAGCTTTTGGGCAGGCGTTTTTCCAAGTCGGCCAAGCGCTGTTTGACGTTGTGGACGATCTCGACCGTGTTGGTGCCCGACTGTTTGCGAATGTTCAGCAAAATTGCGGATTTGCCGCCCTTGAAGCCGACGGATTCCGGTTCCGCTGTGCCGTCTTCCACCCGTGCCACATCGCGCACCATGATCTGCTTGCCGTCGCGGGTACCGACGAACAATTCGTTAAATTGCGCTACACTTTCAACGCGTCCTTGCGTGCGCAGCGTCAGCTGCCGCGCCCCCTGCTCCACCCGCCCCGATGGCAGTTCGATGTTCTGCGAGCGCAGCGCCCTTTCGACTTCGGCGGCCGTAAGCCCGAATTTAATGAGCTTATCCGGATCTATCCAGACGTTGACTTGGCGCGGTCGGCCGCCGACCAAAGTGACCTGGCCGACACCGCTGAGCGATTCCAACTCGCGGCGCAGGGTTTTGTCGGCAAATTCTGTCAATTCGCGCGGACTTGCATCGCCTGAAATCGCCAGCGCCAAAATGGGTGCGGCATCCGGATCCATTTTGGTAACTACTGGCGGATCAACACCTTGCGGCAGATCGCGCATCACGGCGGCCACGCGATCGCGCACTTCCTGCGCCGCGACGTCGACGTCTTTTTCCAACACAAAAGTCACAATCACTTGGCTGACACCTTCGGCCGATGCTGAACGCAACTCATCAATACCACTGACTGTATTGACGGCTGCCTCGATCTTGTCGGTGATTTCGGACTCGACTTCCTCGGGTGCGGAGCCGGGTAGCAGGGTCATCACGGTGACGACCGGAAAATCGATTTTGGGAAAGCGATCAACACCTAGTTTGGCATAGGCAAAAATGCCGACCACGGTCAGCATCATCATCAAAACGCTGGCGAAAACCGGACGGCGAACGCAAATTTCCGCTAACCATTGCATAAGGCTTTCCTAAACGAGATCAATGGGTTGATGTCGACTCAATGGCTGCGGCGATCGGTTCGGATCGCTGCACGACCACCGCAGCACCGTCGAGGAGCTTGGTCAGGTTGTCGTTGGCGATCTCATCATTTACCTTGATATTTCCATGGATTTCAACCAAACCCTGCCAACTGCGACCGACGGTGACGATGCGCTCGGCGATGCGATCGCCTGTGATGGCGAACACGCGCGAGGCGCTGCCGCTGTTGCCGATGGCCGTGGCGGGCACCAACATTGCATCTAAGCCAGCGCCTTCAACAACGATAGAGGCATGGGCGAAAAATCCCGGTTTGAGTTCGCCGTCTGGATTGGCGAATTCCGCTTCAACCGGCAGCGCGCGCGACTGCATTTTCAGCGATGCGCCGATGCGTTTGATGGCGCCGGAAAAAACCCGACCAGGCCAAGCGGCAACAGTAACAAGCACTTGTGCGTCGATCTTCACTTTTGCCGCGTCGGCTTCCGGCACGTCGACTTTGAGGCGCAAGGTCGTGTCGCGAATCACGACAGCGATGACCCGCCCCGCTTGGGCATATTCGCCGGGCGACACGCGCTTTTCAATGACCACGCCGTCAAAAGGCGCGCGAATTTCGGTGTCATTGCTGGCTTTTTCCGTCAAATCCTGAGCCGCCCGCGCCATTTGCAGCGCGGCGTATTGCTGACGCGCGCCGTTGACAGCCGCGTCGTATTGTCCGCGCGCTTGTTCGCCGCGGATGCGCGCCTGATCCCAAAGCGAGGCTGCCGCTGAGCCGCCTTCGACCAGAGCCTTGGCACGTTTTGCTTCAGTTTCAGCTAGTTCCAACGCTTGCTTGGCGACAAGGACCTCGGGCACTTTTTGCGGGTTGAAGGCATCGCCCGGCTTGATGCCCAAGCGCGCGCCTGCCTGCGCGGTGGCCGCTGTCGCTTGCAGTTCGCGCATTTGCGCATCGCGGCGATCGACTTTGGCCAAGACGTCGCCCTTTTTGACCCGCGAGCCGACGTCGATCAGCACTTCTGTGAGCAAGCCCGGCGCAGGCGCCGCGACGTCGCTCGATTCATCAGCCGCCAATGTACCGGTCAGGTCTAGCGTCGGCGGCAATTTTTCGGTTTTGATTTTAATCACATGAACGACTTCTGGCTTTTCGACGGCGGGCGTCGAAGGTGCGGCCGGCGCTGCGGCAGCGTCGGCGCCCCCACCGGGCGCGGTGGCATCCGCCTTGTTGCAAGCGCTTAGCGCGCAGGCGAATAGCACGAGCAAAGCCAGATTTTGGTGGGCTTTCACTGGGAAATACATCAAATTCTCCATGGCTTTCATCTATTTAGATGCGGTGACTGCACCCGTAAGGTGCTGCAACTTCAACATCGCCAATTGCAAATTGATGCGTTCGCGCTCGGCGGCGGATTCGGCAACGCGCAGGCCTGTATCGGCTTCGGCTACTTCCAAAGATGTGGCCGCGCCGGCCACCTGCGCTTTGCCGACAATTTCGGCCATGCGTTTGGCCTTTTGTGCTTGCGCCAGCGCGATCGCCAGCGTTTTTTCAGCAGTGCGCAGATCGAGTTCCGTCTGGCGCAGGGCCGTTTTCAATTCCGTTTGTGCTTTGCTCAGTTCCGCGTTGAGGCGCGCTTGGGTCTGCCGCCGCTCGCGGGCATCGGCGTAACGCAGACCGCGATCAAACAACGGCACTGCCAAATTGGCGGTTACGGCCCAAAGCCAATTTTTTCCAGCAAAACCGGCAGTGTCGGTATAATTCAAGCGTCCGCCAATGCTCAGGATCGGCAACCAGCGCAGTTGCGCTTCCTCCAGCGCGACTTGCGCGGCCGCCACCGCTTGCCGCCGGGCTTCCAAGTCGGGACGCTGACGCATTGAACTTTGGACCCACGCTTGTGCATCGCCCGCGGGCAGTTCCAGCGCCGGCGGCGGACTGACCGCGGTTGGTGGATCGGCGCCCAAAAGCGTGCCGATCGCCGCTAGGAGCTGTTGCCGGACATTTTGCGTGCGAATCAGATCCTGTTCGGCCTTGTCGCGTTCCGTTTGCGCCCGCAGCACCGTGAGTTCGCCCTCGGCGCCGCTGGCCTGACGGCGCAACGCGTTGGCTATGCGTTGATCTGCCAGTGAAAGAGCCCGTTGCGCGCTTTGAATCAGGCGCTCGGTGCCAGCCAACGTGTAGTACACTTGCTTGACTTGATAGATGATTTCCCGTCTGGTTGCTTCCTGTGCCGCCGTTTGGGCGTCGATCTGACGGTCAGCAGCGCGCATGAGCAAGATCGGCGACATCGCGAACACCGGCTGATCCAAGGTCAAAACTGCGCCCAGCGTGTCAAAGCGCTGGATGTAGGACGGCGGCGGCAAACTTTCAGGCGCAATCGGCACACCGATATTTTTGCCGATACCTTGAATAATTTTGCCCATATCGAAAACAGCTTCCGCCGAATTGTGCGTGTACGTCGCCGCCGCCACGATGTTGGGCAAATAGGCCGTGGTCACTTTGTCGCGCACCGCTTTGACTTCGCCAAGGCGTAAACCCGCTATTTGCACATCGGAATTGTATTGCAGCGCTTGCTCGATTGCGGCGTCAAGCGTCAGCACTTCAGCCGCAGGTTGTTCAACTTCTTGGGCCAGCGCAGCGGCGCACGGCGCCAATCCGACGAGAAAACCTACAAAATAGGCAGATCTAGACATCTGACGCCTCTGGAAATGCGCTTTCCGACGCTGCGGCAGGATGCCTAAGGCCGGCGCCGTGGAGAAAAAAATCAATCATGTGATGAACATCTGGCAGCGCCTCATCGGGCAACAGCATCCGTTGCATCCAACGCTGGCGCATCAAAGCCAATAGGAAGTCGCCAAACAGGCTGGGATGTTCCGAGCGCAACACGCCCGCATCCACACCGAGTTTGATCAACCGCGCTCCGCGCCAGCGGATTTCGCGAATCACCCCTTGGCGGTTGCACACCAGATTGGTCGTGTCCGGTTGGCCCGTCATCAGCAAGTGCACGACTTCACCATTTTGCTGCCAGTGATCGCTAAATGCGTTGACAAATTGGCGCAATGCCAAGGAGTAATCGGGATTTGGATTGGCCAGCACGGCGTCAAGACTGCGCAGCAGCGTTTGCAGGTTGTGCTCAAGCACCGCGGCCAAAATCGCGTCGCGGTCCTTGAAATGGTTGTACAATGTGCCCACGGACACGCCAGCGCGCGCCGCTATCGCGTCGATGCGCGTGTTGGCGAGGCCTTCCTCGCCCAGAAGTTGCTGCGCAGCTTCAAGGATCAGGCCTTGCGTCTGTTCACGCAGACGGTCGCGCAAGAGCGTCGGTGTCGAGGGCTTTTTGACTTCTGCATGCATGAAGTGAACGATAGTTCATTTCGCTGAACTGTCAAGTCATATTTTGAACGAAAGTTCAGAAAGTGAATATATGTTCAACCGCGAGCGCCAGCGCAAAAATGCCAAAGCCCTGGCATCGCTAAATACCAAGGCTTGACAGAAGACGTATCGAAGAACTTATCCTTCGATCTTCTTCAATTTCGCGGCCTTGCCCTGCAAAGCGCGCAAGTAGTAGATGCGCGAACGGCGGACTTTGCCCGAACTGACGACTTCAACTTTCAAAATCCGCGGGCTGTGCAACGGGAAAATGCGTTCCACGCCGATGCCGTTGGAGATCTTGCGCACGGTGAAGCTGGCATTCAAGCCGTTGCCGGTGCGGCGCAGGACCACGCCTTCGTAAATTTGCACGCGTTCTTTTTCGCCTTCGATAATACGGCCATGCACCTTGATGGTGTCGCCGGTACCGAAACTGGGCAGGTCAAAACGCAGGTGACCACTTTGGACGTCGTCGAGCAGGCTCATAGGATTCTCCTTGTCAGAATTGCAGGTTTGCAGAGGTCCGCATTTTGAGGACTTGCCACCGATTCGGTCAACGCCCCGACGGGCGTTGCCTTTGAAAGCGCTGCAATAGCGCCGGTTCGTTGTGCCCGCCCGCCGGGCAAGCTAGGGTTGGGTGTCGCCCAGCAGCCGATCCAAAACGATCGCCACTGCTGCGCGTACAGAAAGATGGTTGTAACGCGGTTCATCGCCTTGCAGCGCTGGGTCGCGGCCGACAGGTGGCAGACGAATCTGCGCACTTTCAATGATTTGCGGAGCTAAGCCCCAACTGGTGCCAAACGCGAGCAGGACTGGTGGGCCGTCGGGCGCCCGTAGTTCACGCCGCATCTGCGCAAAACTGTGAGTCGGCGCCAACATTTGCGCGCCGGTGACCGCTGTAACCGGCGCAAGACCGGTTCGCTCTGCGATATCTATCGCCGCGGCTTCTAACGACGCGGCCACGGCAACCCGTTGCAGCGCCTCGGCGCGGCGGATGTGCGCAGCGCCGTCACCTTTGGTCCAATGATCAAGGACTTCCTCAACCATCCGCTGCTGCAGCGTCACGGGGGTCACGATGTACACGCCTTGCGCACCAAAAGTGCGGGCCGAACGCGCAAGGTCGTGAATATCCACGTTTGTGACGGCCGAAGCCAGCAATTGTCCGCGCCGATCGAGGACCGGATAGTGAACAAGGGCGAGGAAGATACGCCTATTCATGAAAAAGTCAATCCGTATTTGCGGGCAAAGTCGCCAGTTGCGCAGCCAGCCATTGGGCATCTTTTGCAGAAAGGGTATTATGATCAATCAGTTCTGGTCGGCGCAAGGCCGTGCGCAAAAGAGCCTCACGCGCGCGCCATTGCGCGATCTGGGCGTGGTGGCCGCTGAGCAGTTCGGGTGGGACCATAGCCCCTTCAAAATCCCGCGGATGGGTGTACTGCGGGTATTCGAGCATGCCATTTTGATGGGATTCTTCTTGTAATGACGCATGGTTGCCAATGACACCCGGCAACAGTCGCGCCACCGTTTCAATGATCGCCATCGCCGCGACTTCGCCGCCATTGAGGACAAAGTCGCCGATCGAAACGACTTCATCGACGTGATCGTCGACGCGGGCGTCAAATCCCTCATACCGTCCACACAAAAGTGTGACACCGGCCAGTTTGGACCAAGCGATCGCGGTTTGTTGGGTAAATAGCGCACCAGCGGGGGAGAGGAGAATTGATTTTGATTGCACTGGCTTCACTGAGCGAAGGCAGTTCACGACGACATCGGGTTTGAGCACCAAACCGGCGCCGCCGCCAAAAGGCGCGTCGTCCACGGTGTGGTGCTTGTCGGTGGCAAAGGCGCGCCAATTGTGCAAATGCAGTTCGATGACGCCGGCTTGCAACGCCTTGCCCAGAAGGCTTTCCTGTTTGAGGCCGTCAAAAAGCGCCGGAAACAATGTCAGGACATCAAAGCGAAAAGGCGCTGATCGGCTAATTTCCGGCGTATTTTCAGTCCGCTCAAGCACTGCGCCAATCGTCCACGTGGCGGATCACGACTTTGCCGGCTTGCCGCCCCATCTCAACAATGGCGTCCGACTCGATCGGCACCAAGGCGTTTCCGCCTGTATCCAATTGAATTGACAGCAGTTCTGTGTGCGTTTGCAGCAGGCCGTCGATCACGCCGCAGCGTTGACCCGTTGCTTCATCGTAAACGATCGCGCCGATGAGCTGGCCGAGGTAAAATTCGTCCTCGGCCGCAGCGGGCAAATGCGCTTCATTTACACTGACAACCGCGTGGGTCAAGGCAGCCGCCTGCGCCCGATCTTCAATGGTGGCAAAATGCGCAAGAAAATCACCGGCCGCTGGCCGCAATTCGGCCAAATGCAACATCACAGCCGGTTTGCCGGGCTGGTAGATGCGAAAATCCATCGTGTGATCAAAGATATCGGTGTCTGGGTTGAACAGATGTAGGTGAACCGCACCGCGGACGCCGTGCGGCCTGCCGATGCGCCCGATATCCAAGTAGGTAGCCTGCGGGTCAACCGTAAGATTTTTAACAATTTTTGTCATTTGTTACAGCGTCAATTCATCTTTGAGCGACCGGCTCATCAGCGACGCCAGCGCTTCCAGAGGCGGCAGCCCCTCATGCACCACGCGGTAAGTATTGTGAATAATCGGCGCGTCGACGCCCAGTTGCTCGCACAGGCGGTGCGCGCTGCGGCTGGTCAGGACCCCCTCGGCCACTGCACTCATCGACCCGAGAATTTGCTCAATGGTTTCACCGCGTCCCAGTCGCAACCCGACCGTGCGGTTGCGGCTCAAGTCGCCGGTGCAGGTCAGCACGAGATCGCCCATGCCGGCAAGTCCCTGCATCGTCAACGGATTGCCGCCTTTCTTCACGGCCACGCGGGTAATTTCCGATAAGCCGCGGGTGATCAAAGCGGCGCGGGCATTGAAACCAAAGCCCAAACCATCCGCCGCACCGGTCGCGATCGCCATCACATTTTTCAGCGCGCCGCCCATTTCCACGCCGATCACATCGTTGGTCGCGTAGCAGCGCAAGCGATCGTTGGACAGTTCTTTTTGCAAATGATGCGCTAACTTGCGGTCCAAAGCGGCAATCGTCACGGCCGTCGGACTGCCCGCGGCAACTTCGGCCGCAAACGACGGACCGCTCAAATAAGCCAGTGAAAGATGGAACCTGCGCGGCAAGACCCGCTCAAAAATCTCGTTGACTGTCTCAAGCGATTCGTTGTCGATGCCTTTTGAGCAGCTGACAATGGCATGATCGTCGGTCAGCCAAGGTGCGATTTGCTTGGCAATTCTAGCTACATGCGGCGTCGGGATCACTGTAAGCAAAATGTTGGCGCTTTGCACGCACTTTTGCAGATCGTTGGTGGCACGCAAGTTACCCGGCAGTGCCACGCCAGGCAGAAACGTCGGGTTTTGTTGCGTATCTTCAATGGCTTGCACGGTGTCAGGCTCGTACGCCCACATCAGCGTATTCATGCCCTTGCGCGCGCAATGCATCGCCAGCGCTGTGCCCCAAGCACCTGCGCCGATGACACCTACTTCAAATTTTTCAGGCCAAGCACGCGTCATCAAAAGCCAACGTGTTTAGCGCTCATCAAGCGCTGAAAGATAAAGTTCCCGCAGACTTCGGTCGTGCGTTGCCGGTTTGCAGCGGTGCCGCGCCCATTGGCGCAGCGCCTGCACCTGCGGCTCGTATGTTTCCACAAAGGGCACGGTTTTGGCCAGCGCTGCGGCGATATCCGCTGTGGTCATCTCGCGATCTTGCGAAAAAGCGTTGGCCAAACTTTCGGTCACGGCTTGTTCAATCTCGGCACCGGTCAAACGATCGGCTTTGTTTGCAAGCTGTTGCAAATCATATATCGCTGGATTTCGACCCGATCGGCGCAGTTGGATCGCCAAAATCTCAGAACGCACCGCGGAATCGGGCAAATCGACAAAAAACATCTCGTCAAAACGGCCTTTGCGCACCAATTCCGGCGGCAAATGTTCGACGCGGTTGGCCGTCGCCGCCACAAACACACCGGCGCGCTGTTCCCCCAACCAAGTCAGAAAACTGCCAAAAATACGAGCCCCTTCTTCAGATGGCGTCGTCGCCGCGGTTGAAAAAGCCTTGTCAATTTCATCGAGCCAAAGCACCACAGGCGCCATCGCTTCAGCGACGGCAAGGGCTTGGCGCAACAGCTCATCGGGCGCGCGATCGGCCGCGTACAGGCGCCCGATGTCCAACCGCACAAGAGGTAGACCCAAAATCTGAGCAGAAGCTTTGACAATCAGCGACTTACCGCAGCCTTGCACGCCCAAAACCAACACCCCGCGCGGCATCGGCAGGCCGTAATCGCGCGCGGGCTGTTGCAGTGCGCGGCGGCGACGGTGCAGCCACTCCTTAACCGCATCCAATCCGCCAACTTGTGTCGCATCGCCCAAGTTTTCCACCAAATCGAGCACGCCGCCTTGCGCAATCAGATCGCGCTTCTCGCCCTGCAACTCGTCAATCGCCGTAGGTTGCAAACCTTGTTGACGAATCCGCCGCAGGGCCCGTCGCGCCTGCCCTTGCGTGAGCCCGCGCAACGCCTGCACGCCCGCGTGCACGTCAAGCGCGCTACCCGAAAAGGCCGCATTGACCAGCGGTTGCAATTCCGCGACGCCGGGCAGCGGCAGATGCAGCACCGCCAAATCCCGGGCAAGTTCAACACACTGTACCGGCACAACGCTGAGCAATACGACCGAATGACCGATGCGCTCCAAATCCACCAGTTTTTCAACCAGAAACCGCACAATCCCTTGATTGCGCAGCAAAATATCGCCGAGCGGCAAAATCAACACCTGACGCTTCGCTTGCTCGGTCAGGCCCTGTAACGCAGCAACCGCCAATTCGATTGGCGATTGCGTCGCGTAGTTCAACAGTTGCACGTCTAGTTGCAATTCGCTTGCCGCCTGTTGCACCCGCGCAACGGCATCGCGTTCATCGCTGTGCAGCAACAAAAGCAAGGGATAACGGGCAGATAGACGTTGGGAAAGGATGGTTGGCTCCGGTGAATTTTAGCGCGGCGAGGCGGGGTGTTGAGGCGGGCGAAATTGCGCCAGTCTGGCTCGAAAGTCAAGGTTTCAATGCACTTTCGCCGCGTCGTCGCACCTGAACACTTGCCTTGTTCGCCAAATTGAGTTATACGCACATCATGTCAACTGCGTATAACCACCTGATGCGCTACCGGCTGCCCAACGCACTTCAGGGTGCTTATAGCGAATTATTGGCCCAATTGTCAGCCGAGGCGTCCAGCGAAATCGCAGCCCCCGCGCGGGCAACGCTCGTCCGCAAAACCTTGAAAGGCAAGGTGTACTGGTACTGGCAACTGCATGTCGATGGCCAAAATCGCCAGACCTATCTCGGACCCGATAGCGAGCCAGCGGTCCAACATCTATTGGCTGAAATGGCCGCGCGCAACGCCCGCAGCACTCTGTGCGACGTCTTGCGTCCCGTCTATGGGCCCGCTTTGCAGGGCCCCATGGCGCGGGTATTGACGGCGCTGGGCGAAGCGCGCATCCACGCAACAGGCGCCGTACTTGTCGGAACTTACGCATTTGTGGCCTACCAGGGCATGTTCGCATTGCGCTGGCCAAATTACGCGGCCACAGACGACATCGACTTGGCCGCAACAGCACAACCGGCTGATCAACAGATTGATTTGCAGCAAGTCCTTGCCGATACCCGTCTTGGCTTTGAGCCTGCGCGCTTTTTGGATTCAGCGCGCCCACCGGTGATGTTCGTTTTGCCCGGTCAGCGCCAGCGAGTCGACGTGCTGACTCCGTTGATCGGTCGGCCCAACCAACTGCCGATCGTCGTTCCGGCGTTGCGCACGCACGGCGAACCGCTGCGCTTCTTGGATTATTTGTTGCAAGACTCCGCTTTGACAGCGCTTCCTTTGGGCACCGGCGTGCTCATGCGCGTGCCGCAACCGGCGCGTTACGCATTGCACAAGCTGCTGATCTTGCCGCGGCGCATAGACCCGGACAAGCGTGCCAAGGATTTCGCGCAAGCGTCGAGTCTGCTTGCAGTTTTGGTCCAAGAGAGTCCAAACGATCTAGCGACCGCTTGGCGCGCGTTGTGCAAATGGCCTAAATCCTGGCGCGACGGCGTCGCTCGACAAATCCGCTTGCTTCCTGCCGATTTGCGTGGTGAAGTAGAGGATGTTTTGCGGGCTTAGTTGGACGGCGGCACGATGACATCCGAAGCAGTTGCAAAATCGTGCAGCCACCTTTGCGCGCCGCACACCTAACCGAAGAAGCGCGCGAGCAAAGCCCGATCTTCTGCTGAGAGCAGTTCGGCCAAATCTGCATGGATTTCAATCAGTGTCTGCACGTCCGTCAGATCTTGCATGCGCTTGGACTGGCGCCGCGCGGGATCGCGTCCTGCGCGCAATTTCGCAAGCAGCAAGTCCTCCACACAAAGCACGCGCAACTGACTGGAACCGCTAGAGACTTCGACTGTGCGCATCAGTGCTGCGGCAAATGCAGGATCATCCGTAAATTGCACCGGGACAGCGCCTGGGCCTTGCCAATTTTCAGTGTGCTCAAATAGGCCAGTGCGGGAAAACCCCGCCTGTTGCATCGCGGCGACGGGCAAAAAGCGCCGATCAGCCACCGCCACATCGATGTCCAACGTCGTTCTCGGCTCCAACACATGCACTTGCAAAGCCACACCGCCAATAATCGCGTACGGCACACCGCTGGCGCCGAGCACCGCCGCAAGCGCCTCTAACGCAAGCTGTTTTGAAGCATCCGCCCCATCTTGCATGGTTTCTCCGCGCAGCCAATGCCACCGTCGGTCGAGTTCATAGCCGGTTTCGAGGTTGGTCATGGTTTGCTGGCTTTTCGCTGCGCATCAAGGCCGATTTTCGCCGGATTGTGCGCTAAACTGCCGCGGATTTGGCGGAAAGTCAAGGCTTTGCCTCACGCGGGGCGCGGGTGTGGGTGGCAGCGTGTATTTGCGTGGGAGTTATACGCAGTTTTGGTTACCTGCGTATAACTTGGTATTCAGTGGTTTCGGGCGTGATATCATTGTGTTGTACAAGTGTCCCAAATCCTGGCGCGACGGCGTCGCCCGGCAAGCGGGCTTGCTGCCTACGGATTTGCGTTCGGTGGTTGGGTACGTTTTGAGCGCTTGGCGCGAGCATTCTGTCGCCCACATTTTCCAAGTTCAGAAGATCGTGCAGCAATTCTTACAACCGGCTTCGCAGCATAGGCCGTTACACGGTGCCAACGTCTTGGAGCCACCGCATGACGTCGCAAGCTGGCAATCTGTCGCGGAGGTCGCAATGCACACGCCGTCGACGGCCGTGCATAGGCCGCCCAAAACGCAAAGCGCAGTCGGCGCGGCGCAATCAGCGCCCGCGGCGTTGCAAGCAAATGCGCCGTCAAAATGGCAGTGACCGCTCTGTTCGCAGCTCACCGAAGGTTGGCAGTCAGAGTCAAACCGCGCAACACATTGAGAATCGCGAAGCCAACAGCGGCCGTCCCAACGGCATAGGCTCGATTGACGACAGTCCGAGTCAAAAAAGGCGACGCAATAGGAGCCAAAATCGGTCTCGATGTAATGGCAAGCGCCGGAGCCAGCGCAACCGGAGCAACTCTTGAACAACTTCATGTACTCCGATTCCGGCGCGGTGTCCGCCGTCGGCGCGACGCTAGAGACAGCGCCGTGGCAGGATCCCAAAGCCAAAAGCGTGAATGTAGCAAACCTATTAGCCATTTCGACCGCTAGACCAACTTGAGTTCAAATATGCCGGAAAGGTACCCGCCTAAATTAACTGCCTCCACGATACGGAAAAAGCACAGTCCGCGCTCAATGCCGAAGACAAAAAGCGGCTGAAACTTCGCGGGATCCGGCGGTTGAAATCCCGCCCCCAGCTTTGGCAACCCGTTGACGGCAAATGTTACATCATACAGAAGCGCGGTCTGAGGGATAAACCCATTTTTGTCCGCAAGCGACGAGGTGCAAATAAAGTGCCCAGTCTTTTCGTAGCGTGATATTGCATCTTGCCAACTCGTCACATAAATAAAGTCGCTCGTTACGCTCTGGTACTTATTCGGCACCGAACTGAGGAAGCCGACATAACCGTTAGTGCGAACCGGCCAGGCTATAAATTCCGGCACAAAGGCCACGTTCATTGGCAAACCGAGGGCGCGTGCCATTATAGCAAATCCGCCGTTGAATGACGCGGAGTCACATTGCGCCAAGCCGTTGACTTTCCAATCGCCGTTGATGTGGGCGAGTAATAAGGTCAATTTTATCACCAAAGGGTTTCCCTCGTAGGGGCTTCCATTCATTTTAGCATTCAATGGTTTCGGCCACTCCGCGAATTTCGATGCGCCCGCTTGGTACTGGGCTTTGAACAATCCAATTTCACCGGGCGCCGAGGGGAAGATCGCCTGACAGAGCGCAGTGAGCGCTGTGACCGGATTCTGCGCCGAGATCGCAAGCAGCGGCGGAATCGCGACATCGAGAATTGGGCCAACATCAACGGAATTAGGTATGTACGGCGCGCCAAAAGTCAAATACAGCTGAATATACAGAACATTCAAACACTTTCCGGGATTGGTTTTCTCTTGAATCTTGTTGTATCCGCCGCCGCCGATCGCGCTCTTGGCGGACCATATCCACACGGCGCTCGAAATGCAGACTTTGAAGAAAGCGTGGTTTAAAGATACGGCGACTTCCTGCATACCAGCGCTGTCGAAAACCACGCTGAAGGGCTTGACGGCTCCCAACCGCCCACCGCCATCTGCCCACACGGTGTATGTCCCAGCTTGGTCGGCAGCAAAGCCTAGAATCACTGTGAATCCCGATTTGTCGTCGGGTGTTCCGTGTGGGTCAATTGGATAAAGAACGGGCAAGGGCAAATCGGACGATTTGCCGGCTTTCCAAATTCCAGTTGTTTTTCCACCCATATACAAGGCACTTGTCGTTGGATCATCATGAACGAACTTGATGTATTGCAGGCTGAGGCCCAAATCCGACTCACCGTATTTTGGCACCGCTCTTTCGTAAGAGTTGGGACGTATATCCTTAATATCGTCCCAATGCTGTTCTGTGGCCGGGTTGTAGGGTTTGGGGTCGTCCTTCATCGATTACCTCCGTTGAATCACGCACTGCAACACAGGAGCGCAGCGCGTTGCGGTGTGACCCCCCGCAGGCGACAACTTCGACGACGCCTCCGAGGACCGTTCAGCCCACCGTCGGATAGTTTAACGCAAACGACGCGCAACCGTGCGATATTTTTCGCGCAGGCGGTCAGGCACCGGATGGGGCCGAATACAGCAACCCCCGTTTGGCCAGCTGTCGTGCCATGCCATTGAAACTCGAACTAATATTCCGACAACATTAGCCCGACGCTGATATTTGCGCCACAATCGCCTGCGCCCTTAACAGCGGTGAGCACGACATCCACCGCAGGTGCCGTGCAACTACCGACCACGCCCGGAATCACCGAAGGCGCTGTACTCGCAGCAAGAACCGCAGCGCTCGAAAGCGCCGTGGCAAATTCGTAAATCGCAGCGTCGCGCGAAAACGGCCACGCCGCCCGCACGTCAACGGTGAGCGACGAACCAGTTCCAACAAATTTAGCGCCGGTGTGATAACGCACAAGCACGGAAACAGTTTTGCAATTGGGCACATCGACACCTGTCGCCAAGCGAATCGTCGCGCCGCTGAAAAAATCAAACGGCACATTTTCACAAATTACAATAAATCTAATAATTTCTCCTTGTTTTTAATCGATAGCCCAAATCCACGCCCAAAATTTTCTGCGCGGCCCATTGCCTGATGCGCACCTTGCCCCAAAGACACCTTCGTCCAAACATCCGTATTTGGCCAGCAAAATTGGCCGAAAGCGCCTGGTCTCGTCAGAAAATAGTTCACCGCACGCGAATCAAAAACTTGCTGTTGACATTAATTTTCGCAATTGTTACAATAGGATGGCGGATGGCGGATGGCGGATGGCACCAAAGCCATGACCGTTTGGGGCGAAACCGCGATCAAGAAAACGGTGCGTCGACGCCATTTGCACATAAGCGCTGATTATTAGTAGATCTTCTGTAGATTTGTTATCGACCTTCGGCTAGGACCCTGTGGCTGTAAGCCACGGGCTACGTCTGGCAAGCCCGCCTCCGCGGGAATGACGGGGGTGGGCGCCTTCAGCGACGTCGGGCGTCAGCCCCGTCGCCCCTGCAGCCGCGAAGCGGGAATTCAGCGCGATGTTGCGCCCTTGGGCGCAACGAGCTCGTACCGGTTGCCAAAAGGAAAGAGGGAGTGCAGAGGGAGAAAACCTGAGCGGCTAAGCACGGAATCAAAGAGCGTTGGTTTTCTCCCTTTGCATCCAGCGCGATAGCGCGCAACCGGCACCCGCAGGTGCCGCTCGTCCACGCTTCAGCGTGCCGGGGCCGCGCGCAGCGCAAAACCGCCGGAGGCAAAAGCAATGCGCAGCTAAAAGCCGCCGGGGAGGCTAAGGCCTAGGCGGTCGTCCGGAGGGCGCATCCACTTCTATCCCATATTGCTTGATTTTATACTGCAAATTCCGCGGCGAAATATCCAACAGCTCTGAAGCGTGCGTGCGGTTCCCCCCCGTGCGCTGCAACGCTGAATGAATCAGCGATCGCTCCGTCGCCTCAATAGTCAGCGGAATACTTAATGAATCACTCAGAATCGTCACCGGTTCATGCCGCGGCAGCGGATCGTGCCGGCCGAGATTCAAAGATTCAACTGTAATTTCATCCTCCTCGCTCATCACGCAAGCTTGTTCAATGCAGTTCTGCAACTCGCGCACGTTGCCCGGCCAATGGTGGGCGCACAAACGCGCCATCGCCTGCGGCTTAACGCCGCGAATTCGCGTACCTAGGCGCGTGTTGGCTTTTTCAACAAAATGCTCGACCAACACGGGGATATCGCCGGCCCGTTCGCGCAGCGAAGGCACCTGCAACTCAATGACACTTAAGCGATAGTACAAGTCCTCGCGAAATTGCCCTTCGCGCACCCGCTGTCGCGCTGGCACGGCGCTGGCGGCAACCAAGCGAATATCCACCGCAATTGCTTTATTGCCGCCGACGCGGCGGATCTCGTTCTCCTGCAGCACCCGCAACAACTTGACCTGCAAATGCAGGGGCAAATCGACAATCTCGTCCAAAAACAGCGTGCCGCCGTTGGCCTCCTCAAACAGACCCTTGCGGTCGGTGTGGGCATCGGTAAACGCGCCTTTGACGTGACCAAATAGTTCTGATTCAAGCAAGTTTGGTTGAATGGCTCCGCAATTGACCGCCACAAAAGGGCCCTTTGCCCGCGGCGACGACTGGTGCAACGCCTTGGCGACCAATTCCTTGCCGGTGCCCGACTCGCCGCTTATCAAAACCGTCGAACCAAAACGCGCCACCCGATCGATTTGCCGAAACAGGGCCAACATCGGCGCCGTTCCACCTACCATACCAAAATAACTACGGATTCCGATGTCCGGCGCTTCGGCTTCTTCCGGGGTTTGCTTGGCGTTGCCGCCTTTGTCCGCTGGTCGTTTGTCTTTGACGCGGGTTTTTTCCAGCGCCAAGCGAACTTTCAATTCCGCTTCAGCCAGGCGAAATGGCTTGGACAAAAAATCGATCGCGCCCAAGCGGATGGCTTGCAAGGCATTTTCGAGGCTGCCAAAAGCGCTCATCACCAAAGTTGGCGGCAGTCTGTTTTGGCGTGCAAGAATTTCAACGACTTCCAAACCGGTCATGCGCGGCATCTGCACGTCGATCAACATGAGGTCGACCGAGCGCTCGCGCAAAAGGCCCAACGCCGCTTCGCCATCGACGGCGCGCAGGACCAAAAAGCCAGCGCGCGCTAAATGTTCGGACAGCAATTCCGCAAATGCCGGTTCGTCGTCGACGATGAGCAAGGTCGGTTGCTCATTTGTCTCTTTTGATTTTGCCGCAACAGCCATACGCAATCCCAAGCAAAATTTTCAAGTTGCCGTTGCCGTCGGACCAAGCCGATAAAATGGCCGCTACGACGCGTGTTTTTTGGTCGCTTCCAAATAACCAACGCGCACGTCGTGCAAAACACGTTCGAGCATCGTCGCTTCCGTAGGATCCAAATTGCCTTGGGTCTTGCCGCGCAGCATGATCAGCATATCGATGGTCTGGCGGGCCATTTCCAAGTTGACGTCGGCTTGGCGGCCGCTCGGATCGGGCACAATGCCCATGTGCATCATCGCCGAACTCGCCAACGACAAGATGAACGTGTTGAAATCAATGTGAGTACTTGTCGTCGGGGACTGCATGGCGCCTCGCTGCTGTGACTGGCCGTCAACGCGCATTGTGGCGCGCAATGGGGGAATAATGCGGCTACCCTACGTGTTGTCAAGGCTTGCGCAAGCCAAGAGTTTGCATACGGACAGCCGGAACATGCTACAATCGCCGCCGCGCACCACACCGCAAAACGTATTAGGAGCTAGCCGTATGGCCATACGCGAACCGATTTTGAAAGATACGCTCGAGCAGTATTTGGCGGAAGTGAATCGTTATCCGCTGCTTACCCGCGAGGAAGAGTATGCGTTGGCCAAGAAATACCAGGAAGGCCTCGATCCGGCCGCCGCACGCGCGCTGGTGACCGCAAACTTGCGTTTTGTCGTTAAAATTGCTTATCAATTTAGCCACTACGACATCAAGCTGACCGATTTGGTGCAAGAAGGCAACATCGGCTTGATGAAGGCCGTGCGCAAGTTCAAGCCGGATCGCGGCTACCGGCTGATTTCCTACGCCGTGTGGTGGATCAAGGCATACATCCAGAATTATATTATTAATTCGTGGTCGCTGGTCAAAGTCGGACCGATTTCGCAACAGCGCCGCGTGCTATTTGGCCGCCGCGGATTACCAGCGGTCGAGGGCGACGAAGAAGAACAGGCAGCGCGCGCCGTTGGCGCAGAAGGCGCTGAAATTGAACTGGATGGTGAGACGCTCGATGCCGAAATCGTGCTGGATGACGCCAACGCTTTGGAGCAGGACGAGACTTTTCTGATCGCGGCCGAAGCCACGGCAGCCAGTCCCAAACGCGTCAACCGCACGCCGAGTGAGACCGAAGTCGAGGAATGGCGGCGCGCGGCTCATGCGGCACGACACGATTTGAACTTGGATGCAAATTTTGGAAATGATGGAAGAATGACGCTGTCCGAAACGATGGCCAGCCCTGGACCCAGCCTGGAAGAACAATATGCCAGCGCCGAAGTCAGTTCGATCGTGGCGGAGCGTCTGAGCGAATTGCACGCTGAACTCAATGACAAAGAACTGGCGATTCTCAATCAGCGTTTGCTCGCTGATCAGGAAGTCACGCTGCAGGACATCGGTGATCAATTCGGCATATCACGCGAACGTGTGCGCCAAATTGAGACCAATTTGAAGAAGAAAATCGCGCGTTTGCTTGAAGGTTTGCAGCCGATCGCGCTTTTGGAACCGCCGCGGTAGCACTGCAGCGGCAATCGGTCCTTACGATCCAGCGCGGCGCCGATTGACCACGATGCCGGCGCGGATCGGCGCCAGTTCGGGCTCGGCCGGAGCGCGTTCCTGCTGCCTGGCGGCCTTGCGCGCTGACATCACACCGCTTTCAACCGGTTTAGGCGGCGGCGGTTTTGGCTTGGCTTTGGCTTTTGCGATCGTCGGCCTCGTGGCCGCTGGTTTTTCCGCTGCGACTTTCTTGTCCGCTTTTGGCGCAGCTACGGTTTTTGCCTTGGCCCCTGCGGACTTGCGTGCCGTCTTCTTGCCCTTGGCCGGCTTGCCAAAGTGTTTTAGCCGGTCCAGCGCTTCTTCCAGCGTCATTTCAGCTTGATCGGCGCCGCGGGCCAGCGACGCATTGGTAATACCGTCGGTCAAGTACGGGCCAAAGCGGCCATCGATCAAGCGAACAGGCTGATCATTGGCTGGATTCTTGCCCAGAACCTTGCCAGTCTTCGCTTCGAGCGCGGCCATCAGCATGGCATCGGCTTTTTCCACGGTCAGCGCGTCCGGATCCAGCAAATCGCCCAAGGTTTTATTGACTTCGCCGTCGGTCACATAAATACCGTAGCGCCCAGTCCACAGCGACAGCGTTTTGCCGTCGCGCGCGCGCACGCCGAGGTCGCGGACGTGTTCTTTTCCTTGCGTTCCCTTAGGCTTAGCCAACGTCGCCAGCGCTTGCTCCAGCGTGAGCGTGATCGCGAGGCTGCCTGCGGCCAACGTGCGCGTGTCCTCGCCGCATTTTAGGTAATCGCCGTAACGACCGACTGTCACGACAATGGCTTGATTCGACTTGGGATCCTTGCCCAAAGTCCGCGGCAGCGCCAACTGTTGCAGCGCCAAGTCCATCGTCACCAGTTCGGGCTTCATGCCTTTGGAAAGGCTGACCATTTTCGGCTTGTCGGCCTTTTCATCTTTGCTCGCCGCACCGCGCTGCAAATACCAACCAAAACGGCCGTTGCGCAAAAAAACGGGCTCTCCCGTCTTGGGGTCGCTGCCCATCGGCGCATCGCCTTTGGCTTTGGCATCGATCAGTTCCAGCGCTTTGGCCACCGTCATTTCATCGGGAGCCAAGTCGTCGGGCACGTTGGCCGTCCGCTCACCGTTTTTGACAAAAGTGCCGTAGCGGCCAATGCGCACCACAACGGGCTCGCCGTCGTTGGCACCGATTGGCACTGAACTGGCGCTTACCGGATCGATGCGGTCGCGCACGCTCGAAATGACCTCGGTCAGGCCTTGGACAGCGGCTTGGTTGCCCGACGCGGGAAAGCCATCATTGTAAAAATTTCTTAGATATTGCCCGCTTTGTTCCTCGCCGCGGGCGATCGCATCCAGACGCGCTTCCATGTCGGCCGTAAAATTGTAATCGACCAAATGCGGCATATGCTGTTCAAGCATCTGAATGACGGCCATGCCCATGAAAGTAGGAACCAATGCTGCCGCGCCGCGGCGAAAGGCGTACTCCTTGTCGAGCAAATTCTGCAAAATCGCCGCGTAGGTCGATGGCCGACCAATGCCGCGTTCCTCCAACGCTTTGATGAGCGAAGCGTCGGTCAAACGCGCAGGCGGCTTGGTGTCGTGACCCTTGGCGTCCAACGGCGGCGCACCCCAGTGCAACACATCGCCAACCTGCATGATTGGCAGCACTTTATCGCGATCGCCCAGCGCCGCTTCTGGGTCGTCGGAACCCTCCACGTAGGCCTTTAGGTAGCCAGCAAAACGCGTGGTGCGGCCGTTGGCGCGAAAAATCGCGTCGTCCACCGCGATATCGACCGCGGTCTGCTCCACTTGCGCATCGAGCATCTGACTGGCAACTGTGCGTTTCCAAATCAGATCGTACAGGCGCTCCGCATCGCGCCCCAAAGACCGCTCGACTTCAGCTTGGGGCGGAAAACTGGTGCCGGCGGGTCGAATGGCTTCATGCGCTTCTTGGGCGTTGGCTGTCTTTGTCTGGTAACGCCTTGGTGCCGTTGGCAAATAGGTCTTGCCGTATTGCGCTTCGATCAGTGTCCTCGCGGCAGTCAGGGCTTGATCCGACAACTGGACGGAATCGGTACGCATGTAGGTGATAAAGCCATTTTCATAAAGCTTTTGAGCTACTTGCATCGTTTGTTTGGCTGAAAAGCGCAGCTTGCGGTTGGCTTCTTGCTGCAATGTCGAGGTGGTAAACGGCGGATGCGGGCGCATGCTTTGGGGTTTAACTTCAATTTTGATGATCTTGGCTTGCCGATTGCCTAGGCGCTCACAGGCCGCTTTGGCGGTTTTTTCCGTCAGCAGCAGCACGTCGTGGTTGACGAGTTTGCCGGTCGTGTCGTCAAAATCCTTACCGCTGGCAATGCGTTGCGCGCCGAGACGAAACAAGCTGGCCTCAAACGGCTCAGCGTCCTTGGCAAAACGCGCGTCGATGTCCCAAAAATTCGACGACACAAAAGCCATGCGTTCGCGTTCGCGCTGCGTAAGCAGGCGCAATGCCACGGATTGCACGCGACCCGCCGACAGACCCGGCTTGATCTTGCGCCATAGCACTTCACTGACGTCCCAGCCGAACAAGCGATCGACTACTCGGCGGGTGCGCTGGGCAATGACAAGACTTTCATCCACTTGTCGCGTGTGGTTGAGCGCCTCGGCGATCGCTTCCTTGGTAATTTCATGAAACACCAAGCGCTTGATCGGCACTTTGGGCTTGAGCACTTGCAGCAAATGCCAACTAATTGCCTCACCTTCGCGATCATCGTCGGTTGCCAGATACAGCGCATCGCATTTGGCCAGCGCGGACTTCAGCGCATCGACTTGGCGTTTCTTGTCCGCGGGCACCAAGTAGATTTCTTCCAAGGGTTCAAAATCATTGTCAATATTGACGCCGTAATGCACCCACGATTTATCGCGCAACGCATCGCCCGCAGCCAGATCGGTCTTTTTCGTCACAAGATCGCGGATGTGACCGACGCTGGCTTCGACGATAAACTCATCGCCCAAGTATTTGCGGATGGTATTGGCTTTGGTCGGCGATTCGACGATCACCAACGATGCGCCATGTGCCGTTTTCAAACTCGCGCGTGCCATATACTTTCCCTTGCGATGTCTTGGGTTATGCGGCTAAATCCGCCGCAGCGCGTAGCCGCCGCACGCATCGCGTACTATCAAATTTGCGATCGCCAAATGCAGCGCCAAAGTCGCCACGTCGCTGCGCGAACGCTTGGTTGCCACGACCAGTTCTTCCAAACCCAGAGCAACATCCGCACTCTCGCGCAAAATCGCCATGATTTGAGAAGCAAACTCACCGTCACAGCCCTCAGGCAACTGCAACTGCGCGTCGCCTTGGGGCGCGTAGCATTGCGAACCCGCGGCCGCCGCGTCAATCTTGAGCGGCAAGTTGGGCGCCGATTGCTGCTTGCGCGCGGACTTGGGGCAGCGACGGTCCGACGCGGGCGCGGGCAGTTCGAGCAAGGGCGCCGCGCGGCTTTTTAGGGCGTCCAGCCACGCATTTGCCATTGCCGCGTCGCCGATCTCAAAAGACCCAGCGGTCAAAAAAGCAAGGGTTCCCCGCGAATTAGCGGACCCCTCCGGCCATCGCGCCGCGGCGATCGGCACGCCAAGGCGCGCGGCTTGCATCACGCAATGGCGCGTTCCACTCGGGTCGTCTGCGCAAACCGCGATCACGCCATCCACAATCTGTGTAATCAAGCGGTTGCGTGGCAGGAATTGCGGTGGTGCGCGCTCAGCGCGTTCAGCAACCGCGGTCAGCAGCAGGCCACCGCCGCGAACGATTCGATCGAAAAGGTCTCGATTTTGCGCCGGAATTGGGTTGTTCAAGTCACTAGGCAGCACGGCAATCGCGCGCCCATCGGTCAAAAGCGCGCCTTGCAAGGCGGCCGCGTCGATGCCGCGCGCTCCCCCGCTGACGATGATCGCGCCGCGGCTCGCCAACGCCTCGGCCAGATCTTCGGCCAAGGCCAGTTGGGCCTCAGTGGCATTTCTCGATCCGACAATGGCAATGCGCATTGCCGATAAATTTGGCACAGTTCCGCGGCAAAACAGCGGCGCATCGCGCGACCCGCGGCGCAGAAGCAGGGTATTTTCCGGTGAGGTTTGGGCCCAAATAAATTCATTTTGCATAGCGAACTCCGGCGCGGTGGTGGATGCGCGTGCAGGAGTTGTCGGCAGGTCGCCGAGTTTTGCCTCGCCTAAAATGCAAAATAATTTTGCTGTGGTGGCGAATTCTTTTTGACCACCGCAGGCAATTTTGCTCAACTATGCAATATTATGTGTTTAAGCTCGCTATTGCCGCTGAAGTCTCGCCGCATAAAAAGCGTCTGCGCCCGTGATCATCGGGCCCAAGTCCTGCAGCGGATGCGATCGCAGATCGCCGTGATCGTCCAAAAGCGGGCCGATCCAAGAAGGCTGAAAATCACTGCGCTTGAACTCGGCATGATCGCGCAGGAAATCTGCGATCACCAGCGGTCCCTCTTCGATCGCAAACGAACAGGTGGCAAAAATCAGCACGCCGCCCTGTTTCACCAATGGCGCGGCTTGTCGCAGCATCGCCATTTGCAACTGGGCCATGCGAACCAAGTCAACTGCCTGACGGCGATGGCGAATCTCCGGACGCCTCCTCAAAGTGCCCAAGCCGCTGCACGGCGCATCGAGCAACACGCGATCGAAATGCGCGTGCGGCAGCGCGATCGGCTGCGTCGTATCGGCAACTAACGCGGCCAGCAGTGGAAAACCCGCCTGATCGCATAAGTTTTGCGCCGCGATGAGCTTGTCAGGATGCAGATCGACCGCCGTCACAGCGGCACCGCTACTGGCCAAACCGAGAGACTTGACGCCACGACCAGCTGCCAAATCAAGCACTTGCTCGCCTGGCTGGGCATCCAGCCACGCGACAACGGCCGCACTGGCCGCATCTTGCGGCAGCACTTGGCGGGCGGCAAAGGCGCGACTGCGGTACAAAGCCGAACCATCGCTTTGAAATACATGGGGAATTGTGGTCGGCAGCACAGCGACGCCGTCTTCAGCAAGGGTTTGCAAGACTTGCGCCTCGTCCTGCGCAAAAATCCGCACATGCAAAGGCGCGTGTTGCCCGAAAGCCTGGCGCATCTGCGTCGGATCACCGTGAACTTGCTGAGAAAACTGCGTCAGTCTGTGGGCAATCCACGGCGGCAAATCGTCTTGCTGCGGCCAATCCGCGCAATCCACCCGCCGCGCCAGCGCGCGCAGTACGGCGTGCACAAAGCCGATTTGGCCGTGGTTGAGCACCGGCTTGCACGCCTCGATCGTCGCATGAACGGCTGCAAAAACAGGCACTTGCATATACGCGAGCTGATAGGCCCCCACGCGCAGCGCGCAAAGCACCCGCCATTCCATGCGGTAAATGCCTTTTTGGCAGCTGGCCTCCAGCCAGTGGTCCAACGGTCGGCGTTTGCGCTGCACACCGTAAACGATTTGACTAGTTAGCCCGCGATCGGGCCCTTGCAGCGCCGGCGATTCATCCAGCACTTGGCGCAGCGCCGCTTGCGTTCCGGTGCCGGTCGTTTCCATTTCGATCAGCGCTTGCCAGGCCCGCAGACGCGGATCTGCTGATTTCGGTGATACAATTTGCGGTTGGTTTGGCGCTGATGTCATCACGTGCTAGGTTGGTGCATTATTTTGCGCCGCATTTGCCTTGTCGCGCGCCAGCCAAAGAGCCGTCAAGTGTCACAGCCGCCACAAAATCCGCCTAAAACCGCGCTGAAAAGCCGCGTGCGCCAGTTCTTGCCGTTTGTCGGGGCGGTGCTGCTCATCGGGTATTTTTTGCGCTCAACGGATTTGGCCAAAGTACACGACGCGTTGCAGCACGCTAATTTTATTGCCTTTATTGGCGTCATTCTCGCCGTTTCCTTGGTTGTTTGGCTGTACGACAGCTATTGCCTGGTGTGGCTGATCGGCGTGACGTTGGGGCATCGCGGCACCCAGCAAAACATCACGCTCAAACAGGTTCTACCTTTGAAAGCAGCCAGTTATGTGCTGAACATGCTCAACTACCACGCCGCCGCTTTGGGCATGGCGGTGCTTGTAGGGCGGCGCAAACAGGTGCCGTTTCTAGAAGCTGCAGGTGCGCTTGCCGTGCTCAGCTACCTCGATCTGGTGTCGGTGGCCTCGATGTGCGTTGCGGGCCTGCTGCTCGCTCCTGACGTGCTTGGCGGCAATCAATCGCTGCAGCAGACGGTGCAAATTTTGGTCACCGGTATTTTTTGTGTCGCTTTGTTGTGCCTTGCACTGCTGCAATCCAAATGGAATTGGCCGTTTCTTGTGCGATTGCGCGGCATTTCAGTGCTTCGGCCTTTGGCGTCGCTGCGGCCCAGCGCGATGATCGTGGGCGTGCTGCTGCGCATGGGTTTGATGCTGATGTACACCGTGGCCGCGGTCGCCGTCATGCGGACGTTTGGCATGCAGCCGGAATGGCGCAGAATGCTAGTTGCGATGCCGATTTTGACGGTGATCGGCACATTGCCGCTGAGTGTGTCGGGGGTCGGCACCACGCAAGTGCCGATGCGCTGGCTGTACGCGCCATTTGTTGTCGATGGTCGGGCGCCGTCACCGGTTATCGATGCGTATTCACTGGCGTTTATTTTCGCGTATATCGTGGTGCGCTTGTTCATCGCCGCGCCGTTCCTGCGGGCGATCAACGCCGAACTCCGCGCCGCACCGGCAACTGCCGAAGCTTCGCTACAAGCATCAAACCCATAATATTTTAGAGAAAGACGCTGCTAGGCATCAACTGCATCAGCGGCTGAGCGCTCAGTTCGCTCACCAACGTCAGCACGCGATCGCGCGACACCACGTGCAACATGTGCAGACCCGCGCGGCGATCGAGCAACATCCCCGGCTCGCCGCGCACCATCGGATCGGCCACTTCGACTTCCGGATCATCGGCATCACCGCTGGCTTTGGCGCGGCTAAACACCGTGAGCGCACTGCCCCAAGCGCGGTACGAATAGATCACCGCGGTCTGCGAGCCGATCATCGCCAAACGCGCGCCGACCAATTCAATGCCAGCCCCTTCCGTCAAAGGCAAAGGACCGATGCCCGGCACCCGCGTGGCCAAATAACGCTGAATGCGCAGCGCTGGACCCACGACTTCCGGAGGCAAATTGGCCATGTGCACGCGAACCATCGCGCGCAGGCTTTCTTCTGAACGCACAGCGCCAAACGGGCTGCGCTGCACCAGCGCCGACGACGGCAGGCGGCCGCGCAGCACTTCACCTGTCATTTCAGGACTATTTCCGCCGTTGGCGTACGCGACGTTGTTGGCATAGCCGGCGACGCTCGGATAGGCCACATTGTTGACGACCGCGCGGTTGCCCGAAGGCAGTTGTGCGCTGGCAAAGGCTTGGCCAGACGGCTTGGCGGGTGCGATCTTGGCCAGCGCGAACCTATTGGGCGCGCCGCCGGCGACGGCGAGCGGCGGCAGACCTGGGGTTGGCGTGCGTCCAGCCGCCGCGCTGTTGCGCGGCGAAACGCCCGAATCGCCATCGGGAACGACGCGCCAAACCACAACAACGACAGCCAAACTCGCTGCGATCGCCATCGGCACGGCGATGTGCCGCGAAACCTGACTGCGCTGCGCACAATCCAAACGTTCGCGCAGACGATTGCGCAATTCACCTGCGGGCGCAGGCATATCCAAGTGGTCGCGCACGACATCGCGAAACATCGCGTCGTGCTGCACGGCGCAACGGCATTGCGGACAAAGGCGCAAATGCGTTTCAAATTCGCCGCGCTCGCGCGCTTCGAATTCACCGTCCAAGTAGGTGAACGAGAATTTGTTGATCTCGTTGCAATTCATCGGCAGACCCCGTGGCTCAACGTCATCAGAAATTTCATCAGAACCATAGCCCGAACAACCCAAGCTTTTTCAGGACAACCTTGGCAGAAATCGCCGCGATCACAAATATAATTGCAACAATTTCAGCAATGTACGCTCAGTTCGCGCCGACGGCGCGCTTGGCGCGCATGCGAAAAGCGTCCAACGAGGCAACACCGTTGTCGTCTACTTGTGGACGTTCGATAATTCCTTCGCGAACTGCATGATCCATCAAAGCTTTTTGCATGGCTTTGCGCGCCCGATACAGGCGGCTCATCACCGTGCCGACCGGACATTCGACGACATCGGCGATTTCCTTGTAGGAAAAATCGTGCAGATCGGCCAGCAGCAACACCGTGCGAAATTCCGGTGGCAGGGCGTCCAGCGCATCGGTGACGTGCTTGGACACCAAATTGTCCAGCAATTGCACGTCAATCGGCCGATAGATGCCTTGTTCGTTGCTGGCCTCGGCCACCTGCAACTCCAATTCCGGCGAACTGTCTGTATCTATTGGATTGTGCCGCTTGCGGCTGCGGCGCAAATTGAAAAACGTGTTGGTCAAAATGCGGAACAGCCAGGCACGACAATTGGTGCCCTGCTCATAAGACTTAAAATTGTTCAGGGCTTTGATGTACGTTTCCTGCACCAAATCTTCCGCATCCGCACCGTCGCGGCACAGATGCAGTGCGTAACTGTGCAGCGCGTCGAGATGAGGCAGTGCTTCGCGTTCAAAGGCGTCGCGTTCGCGGCGTTGTGATGAAAACAGGCTTAACATTTCAGGTCCTCCGTGTGGCTGCGACTTGGGATCGAAGATGCGCCACAGATGCATCAACGCTTGAGCGGAATTTCTATTCCGCCGCGCGCCGATCTTTTATTGCAAAAATTCGGCCCGCCTTGCAAAAATAATTCGCCCACGCCATTTGTCCAGCGTCTACCGCGCGCTGTCCGGTTAGGCTTGACAATGAAGCCGCCGCGACTAACATACCGCGCGGCCACGGTGGACGTAGCTCAGTTGGTAGAGCGCGGGTTTGTGGTACCCGATGTCGTGGGTTCAAGCCCCATCTTCCACCCCGCAAATCACAACCAATTCCTGCGCGGAAACGGTTAGTTAAGGTTGCAGATTACTGTGATCGCACGTGAAGGGCGACGCGCCTGTAGCTCAGCTGGATAGAGCATCGGGCTTCGAACCCGCAGGTCGCAGGTTCGAATCCTGCCGGGCGCGCCCAGAATATTGCGCACTTACGAGGAAAATTGCGCCACGGACTATTCGCGGTGTGCAAAGCCGGCTTTCCGCCCTCGCTGCGCGCGAGGCCCGCGGTCGGCTGCGCAATAAATGATATATAAACGGCCCCTTAGCTCAATTGGTAGAGCAGCGGACTCTTAATCCGGAGGTTGATGGTTCGATTCCATCAGGGGTCACCCGTGGCGATTGCGCATTGTTTTGGGGCCCGCTCCGCTAATAGGCGGGCGGGCTTTTGCGTATCTGCCTAAGATTTTTTGAAAGGCGGGCGCAAAAAAATTAAAGGTACATATTTACAGCCCGTTGCAAACAAACGCGAGAATGGCGAAATGGTAGACGCACCAGATTTAGGTTCTGGCGCCTAACGGCGTGGGGGTTCAAGTCCCCCTTCTCGCACCGGAAGTGTTGGTTTTTCCGCCGATCGGCCGGTCCAATCCAACCCAATAGCGCAAAATTAGCCACCGCGCACAGCTGCGCGCGTCGGCCATTGTGGAGAAAATCATGGAAATCAAGGTTGAAAATCTCAGCAGCGTGCGACGCCGCTTGCAATTTACCGTGCCGGGAGCGCAGGTAACCGCGGCTTTTCACAACGTAACCCAGCGTTATGCCGCCAAAGTGCGGGTGCCCGGCTTTCGCCCGGGCAAAGCGCCGGCGCAGATGATCGAGCGCATGCACGGCACGGAAATTCGCCGCGCGGTGCTGGATAAGCTCCTAAAAGACAATGTCTTCAAGGCAATCGATCAGGCAGAGCTGCGCGCGGTCGGCAGGCCGGAAGTGGAAAGCTTTGGCGATTTGGCGCGCGATGCGGCGTTTCACGTGACCTGTATTTTCGACGTGCTACCTGAACTGAATCTTTCCGGCTACGTCGGCGCTGAAATTGCCGTGAGCAGTGTTAAAGTCCAAGAAGCGGACATCGCCGAGCGTTTGGAAAAGAAATGCCGCGATCGCGCGGAGTTGGCGCCGGTGAGCGATGGCGCGCAGCCAGGCGATCAGGCGCGGGTCAACTATGCGATTGAACTGGACGGCGACACCAGCGTTGCAGGCCCTATCACCGCGGAAGACAAGTCTTTTACCTTGGGCGATGGCCAGGTGCCGCAACAAATTGACGCAGCCGTCCTCGGGCACAATGCCGGCGAAACGCTGCAGCGCGAAGTTGAATTGACCGACGACGACGTGTTTTACAAAAGCGGCGCGCGCAACATGAAGTTCTCAGTCAGTATTGAAGAACTACAGCGTCTGGACGTGCCGGTGCTCGATGATGAATTGGCCAAAGATTTTGGCCATACCGATTTGGCGACGTGGCGTGCGGCGGTGGCGGCCGAAGCCGAAATAGAAGCGGTGGAACTGACAACGGATCTACGTGAAAAAGCGGTGATCGCGCACTTGCTGGCCGCCAATCCCATTGAGGTGCCGCAAGCGATTTTGCGCGAATATGTCGACAGTCAGATGCAGCAGACGTTTGGCAACCTCGATCCGAAGATGCTGCGCGGCCTTGAAAGCATTGTGCAAAGATTGCGCAAAGACATCGCCCGCGATGGCACGCGCGCCTTTCAGCGCAGCATGGCCTTGGAAACGATTGCCAAAGTCCAGGAGATCACGATTAGCGACGAGCAGGTGCAAACGGCGCTGGACGCTCTTTTGCAACAGCCGGGCGCGCGGCGCGCTGATATCTTGCGGCATTACGGCTCCGAAGCCGGCCGCGGCGAGTTGCGCAGGCGCGAGGTCATCAAGGGCGCTACGGATTATTTGGTGTCGGTGGCGACATTTAGCGACGCGGGCGAGTTGAGTTTGGCCCAAGCGCGCAACGCCGCGCAGCCGACCTCGCAAATGGGCAGCCAAGGGGACGACCATTTTGACGACGACGCATTTGGGTTAAGCACGTCCATTGTGGAACACGTTCACGATGAAAATTGCGCGCACGGCGACCACGATCACGGCGCGCACGGTCACGAACATCCGTAGTAAAATTGTGGCTTAGCAGCCAATCCATCAGCAAGGACAACAAAAGCCATGAGTCAGTGGAAAAACATCGGCATTATCGAGACCACGCCGCGCGGCGAACGGGCGATGGACCTGTATTCGCGTTTGCTGATGGACCGCATCGTGTTTTTGGGTATGGAAATCGATGACATGGTGGCCAACATGGTCATTGCCCAGTTGCTGTTTTTGGAAAGTGAAGATCCACAAAAGGAGATTTCACTTTACATCAATAGTCCCGGCGGCTTGGTCAATGCGGGCTTGGCGATTTACGACACGATGCAATACATCCAAGCGCCGGTGGCGACGATTTGCATCGGCCAAGCAGCGTCGATGGCTGCGGTTTTGCTTGCCGCGGGCAAGCCGGGGCGGCGCGTGATGCTGCCGCACAGCCGCGTCATGCTGCATCAGCCCTTGGGCGGTTTTTCAGGGCAAGCGTCCGATATCGATATTCAAGCGCGAGAAATGTTGCTGACCAAAAGTGTGCTCAATGAAATCGTCGCCAAGCACACCGGGCAACCTGTTGAAAAGGTGCGTAAAGATACGGATCGCGACTTTTATTTGGGCGCCGACGGAGCCAAGGCCTATGGCGTTGTCGATGCGATTTTGATTCGCAAACCCAAGGCGTAATCAGCCCAGTCTCGCCGGTTTTCGTGTAAAACTGCGTTGCTGCGAAGCGCCTTCTTTGACGTGAGCGCGGGCAACCCAGTATACTGGCGCGGTTGGTTGCAGCGGCGACTTGCAAGGAGTGTTTGATGTCGAGTTCCGGAGGCGATCGCCGTCGCGAAGCCAGCAATCTTTCTTGCTCTTTTTGCGGCAAATCGCAAAAGGAAGTCAAAAAGCTGATCGCAGGCCCCACCGTCTACATTTGCGACGAATGCATCGCGCTGTGCAACGACATCATCGCCGAAGAAGTCGAGCGCGACGACAAACTGCCCAACCTGCAATCGATTCCTAAACCACGGGAATTGCGTAAGATTTTGGATGACTTCGTCATCGGTCAGGACCGAGCGAAAAAAGTGCTGTCGGTGGCTGTGTACAACCATTACAAGCGCATTGACTACAAAGGTTCCAAGCACAACGACATCGAACTGCAGAAATCTAATGTGCTTTTGCTGGGTCCGACCGGCTCGGGCAAAACGCTGTTGGCGCAAACGTTGGCGCGCGTGCTCAAGGTGCCGTTTACGATCGTGGACGCGACCACGCTGACCGAAGCGGGCTATGTCGGTGAAGACGTTGAAAATATTATCGTTCGCTTGCTTGAAGCCGCTGATCACGATGTCGATGCGGCCAGCCGCGGCATTGTGTACATCGATGAAGTCGACAAAATCACGCGGAAATCGGAAAACGTCAGCATCACACGGGACGTGTCGGGTGAAGGCGTGCAGCAGGCGCTGCTGAAGATTTTGGAGGGCACCGTCGCCAACGTGCCGCCCAAAGGCGGGCGCAAACATCCGCAACAAGAATTCATTCCAGTGGACACCACCAACATTTTGTTCATCTGCGGCGGCGCTTTTGCCGGGCTTGAGAAAGTGATCGAACGGCGCATTGGCCAAAAATCCATCGGCTTTGGCAAAGAAGTGGCCAAAGAGGGCTCGGCGGCCGACAAGTCGGCGATGCTAGAGCAGGTGCAGCCGGAAGATCTGATGAAATACGGCCTCATTCCGGAATTTGTCGGCCGTTTGCCTGTCGTGGTTTCGCTGCGCGAGTTGGATGAAGCAGCGCTGGTGAGCGTGCTGACTGAACCCAAGAATTCTCTGATTCGTCAATTTAAACGCCTGTTTGAAATGGACGGTATCGATCTCAAATTCACCGAAGGCGCCCTGCGCGCGACCGCCCACCGCGCTATTGAACGCAAAACCGGCGCGCGCGGGCTGCGGGCGATTTTGGAAGAAGCGTTGCTCGACATCATGTACGATGTACCAGGCGACGGTTCTGTGCGCGAAGTGTTGATCGACGAAGACACGATTCTGCATGGAAAACGCCCGCTTCTTGGTTTAGAGCACACGTCAGCCGCGTAGTTTTCCAAGTTTTCACCATTGACAATTGGCCCGCTTCGTCCTTTGTTGGACGACGCGGCGCAATCTTGCAAGTCACCGCCATTTTGGAGCCTAAATATGCCGGTTTCTATGCAATTGCCTGTGCTTCCGTTGCGCGATGTGGTCGTTTTTCCGCAAATGGTCGTGCCGCTTTTTGTCGGCCGTGAACGTTCGGTTGCAGCGCTCGAAGCGGCGTTTGCCCGCGATGACAAACAGATTTTGGTCGTAGCCCAAGTCAATGCCGGCACCAATGAGCCCGCGCCGACCGATATGTACGACGTTGCGTGCGTTGCGGTGGTCGCGCAAATTCTGCGCCTGCCCGATGGCACAGTAAAAGTGCTGGTTGAGGGTAAAAGCCGCGCTCGCATTGAACATTTTGTCGACGGCCAACCGTTTTTGTGCGCCAAGGTCGCCGAATTGCATGCCGCCGATGAACCGCCTCCGCTGCCCGATGAAGCGCAAATGCTGTGCGATGCTGTGCGCGCGTCGTTTGAGGCTTACATCAAGGTCAACCGCCGGATCCCGGTCGAGATTCTGCAAAGTGTGCTGGCACTTTCTGATGCTGGCCAATTGGCCGACACGATCGCCGCGCATGTGGCGATCAAGCTGGCGCAACGCCAAGAACTGCTTTCTATCGCTGCACCTTACGCGCGTTTGAAGCGCTTGGGTGAAATGCTGGAAGCCGAGACCGAGACGCTGTCGGTCGAATCGAAGATCCGTCGGCGCACCGGTCAAGCGGGCGCAGCGACCCAGCGCCCAACGCCGCCGCAACAAGAAGCCGAAGGTAATGCAGAAGCCGATGAATTTAAGACGGAATTGGAAGAACTGCTCAAGCAGATCCAAGATCGCGATTTGCCGGACGAGGCCAAGACCAAGCTGGAGCGCGAGTTCAAAAAGCTCAAAATGATGAATCCGATGTCGGCCGAAGCTGGCGTGGTGCGGACTTACATCGAATGGATCCTGTCGCTGCCGTGGCGGACGTATACCGAAGACAAGTTGGATGTGCCGTTGGCGCGCAAGATTTTGGATGCGGATCACTATGGTCTGGAGAAACCCAAGGAAAGAATTCTGGAATATTTGGCGGTGCAGCAATTGCTCGGCCAAGTCGGCCGTGGCCCTGTGCTGTGTTTGGTCGGGCCGCCGGGCGTGGGCAAAACGTCGCTGGCCAAGTCGATCGCCAAGGCAATGGACCGTAAATTCGTGCGCTTGTCGCTGGGTGGCGTGCGCGATGAGGCCGAGATTCGCGGCCACCGCCGCACCTATGTCGGCGCGTTGCCGGGCAAGATCATTCACTCGATCAAGAGGGCGGGAACTTCCAATCCCGTGATTTTGCTGGATGAAGTCGACAAAATGTCGATGGATTTCCGCGGCGATCCGTCGGCGGCGTTGCTTGAAGTGTTGGATCCCGAACAGAATGAAGGCTTTGTCGATCACTACATCGATTTGGACTACGATTTGTCCAAGGTCCTGTTCCTCACGACTGCCAACACATTGTCGAGCATCCCGTGGGCTCTGGCCGATCGCTTAGAAATTATTGAGCTAAGTGGTTATACAGAGCTGGACAAGTTGCAGATCGCCAAGAAATATCTGGTGCCGCGGCAGCAGGTGGAAAATGGTTTGGAAGCCTTGGATTTAACTTGGAAAGATCCTGCTTTGCAGTTGCTGATTCGCTCGTATACCCGTGAAGCCGGTGTGCGCAGTTTGGAGCGACAGATCGGTGCCGTGTGTCGCAAAATTGCCACCGATCATTTGAGCAACAACAAAAAGAAAAAGAAGTACAAAATCGATGACGCCGCGGTCATGGAGATGTTGGGGCCGATCAAATACAAGTCCAGCGTGAGTGAAGGGCAGGATCGCATCGGCGTGGCCAACGGCTTGGCCGTCACCAGCACCGGCGGCGACTTGTTGCTCGTCGAAGTCAGCGTGCTGCCCGGCAAGGGCCGCATGATGGTGACCGGCAAGCTCGGCGATGTGATGAAAGAAAGCGTAGAAGCTGCGATGAGTTATGTGCGATCGCGCGCCCAACATCTGGGTTTGGGCAAAGATTTTTACCACAAGGTCGATCTGCACGTGCATTTCCCCGAAGGTGCGATTCCCAAAGATGGTCCGTCGGCTGGCATCGCGATTGCCACGGCGCTCAGCTCGGCTTTGACGCAAATTCCCGTGCGCCACGATGTGGCGATGACTGGCGAAATTACCTTGCGCGGTCGGGTCTTGCAGATCGGCGGCCTGAAGGAAAAAGTGATCGCTGCGCACCGCGCTGGCATCCCGCGCGTGTTGTGCCCAAAAGAAAATGAGCGCGATCTCCGTGATATTCCAAAGGAAGTGCTGGACGCCGTCGAAATCATTTTCATCGAGCATGCCGACGAAGCCCTGCGCGCTGCGTTGCGCTTGGACGAACCGAAAGCCTTTTTGCCGTCCAATATCGGATTTAGTCGTGATTATCTGGGGTTGCAAGAAGAAATTCCGCTTGCCACCACGCATTGATAACCGCGAGACCGCGCGGACTACAACAAACCCGTGATGTAGCTCCAAGCGATGCGGGTGGCCAACCGCGTCGTGGCGCCATCCTGATCAAAGCGCGGATTTAGTTCGTAAATCCCCAATTGGGTTGGAAGCGGCAACGCGCCAAACGCGGCCGCCGCGCGCACGATCGCGCCTGGCGAAACGCCAATCGCTGAGGGCGCGCTGACACCTGGCGCAGCCGACAGCGGAAATGCGTCCATGTCGACCGACAGCGAAATCGCTGCGTGGTTTTCCGCCAATGCTTTCATGTAGCCAAACAATTGCTCACTCGCCGCGCGATCGCCGTCAACAATGTCATCCCACATCACCACTTGCACGTGGTGTTGTTGCAAAAAAGCCAAGTGCACGGCGGCATTGCTTGCGCGCTGCAGGCCAAATTCGACCAGCGATGTCCCGGCGACTCGGGCGGCCGGTTCAAGCAACAAGCGCCTAAACGGCGTGCCGGAATGCGGCTCTGTGGTGTGCGGCCGGACGTCGGCGTGCGCGTCGATGTTGACCACGCCGATGCGGCTGTCAGCGGCCTTGCTGCCCATCGAGCGCGCCAATCCGAGCACTTCGCCGTAGGCGTGATCGTGACCGCCGCCGATGACGACAAGGCGCGCTTTGGGAAATCGCTCGCGCAACACGAAAATGACTTCAGCCAAGCGCGCGTGGGTTTCCGCAGTGTGTTCAGCGGCCATCAGGTCGCCGGCGTTGACGATCGAGCCGTGGCCAAACTCAGCGGGCACCGGCAACCGCGAAAAATAGTCGCGAAATTTGGCCGGCCCGTCGGCCGCGCCCTGCCGCCCGCCGTTGATGGTGACGCCGCGGTCGTCGGCGACGCCGAGCAAAATCGCCTGCACGCGATCGGGGGCCAAGTCGCTGTCCAGACTGACCATGCGCGCGGCCATGCGCGGGTCGTCGCGCCGCGACTTGGTGCCCTGTGTGGTGGGTCCGTCGCTGCGGACAAAGCGAATGGTATTGCTCACTTGACCCCAAGCGCCGCTTTTTTCGGCGGGTGCTTTTTACCCGATTGGGGCTTTTGTGCGACTGGCGTCGGATCTTGCGGCAACGATGCGGCCGTCGCTTCTGCCGCCTCCTGCTTGGCCACGCGGGCTTTGCGCTCGTTGCTGACTTCGATCATTTTCTCCATCTGCGCCAGACCCTCTTGCGATTTGCGCGCCCAATCGCCGTCCTTTTCACCCAAACTGATGGCCAATTCAATGTTTTTCTTGTAGATCACCGTAGCGCGCTTGGCCAACTTCTCTGTGTGCTTCCACAGTTCATCGCGGTAAACATCGGCCATGCGTTCCGTAACCTCTGGCGGAACTTCGGCATTGTCGATGTCGCTTATCAACGTGGCGTACAGCGCGCCGATTTGAAAACCCGCCGCCAGCGACCAATTGCGGTGATGCAGCCGCACGCAATGGTAAAAGGCGTTTTCCGACTTCAAAAACAGATTGGCTTTGTCCTCCAAGTCGCGCTCCATGCGCTCGACCGGCAGCTTGAAGCGAATGGTCGCAAAAAGTTCACGATAGATATCACCGCGTTCAAACAGAGCCCGCGCCACCCAGACACTTTCAGCCACCACGTTGACGTCGCGGTGATCGCTGTAAATGCGCTCGACGCGGCGCAACGCGACATCGGCCCTTTGCGGATCACCCAATTTGCGCAACATCAGGCCCAAGCGCGCGGTGGCCTCCAATTCATCCAGCAGGCCGAGCACGCCACCGATTTCCTCTTGCATTGCAGGATCTTCTAGCGCGGCTTTGTAGATATCGGCGGCTGCTTGCCAATGTTCGGCCGCTTCCTCCGCTTCGGCTTGCAAGAACAGCGCATCGCGCGCGTCGCGCGTGCCGTGCGCGAGCTTGCGGGCCAACGCAAATTGTTCCGCGGCCTTGGCGTGGTCCTTTAGCTGCATGAACGACAGGCCGCAGTTGTAATGAATCGCGGACAGGTGCGGCGCTTTGGGAAACTCTTTGATGACAATCAGGTAAAGCCGAACAGCTTCAGCGTGGTCGCCGCTTTCACGCCGCTGTGACGCTTCGCTCGTGAGCAGGTCAAAATCCCGAATGTAGGCGCGTTTTTGGTCATCTGCTTTAATTTCAATAGGATCGAGTTCGACGACTTGAGGCTTCGCCGCACTGCAAGCGACCAGCACAAGCGCGAACGCGAAAAAATAGAGCCGGTAGTCGCGGTGCGTCATCGGCGCAAGTAAGCGCGTATTCGCCGTTGAGGTCAACTTTGGCCTCACAACACCTTGATAATTGCAGAGTTTGGGCTTCGCTTGGGACGATTTATTGGCGGCGAATGGAACGCGTCCTTCACACAAGCCAAAAATAAAACTAGGCCAAAAATTCCGAACCCTCCGCTTCATCCGCTTTCGCGGTTTCAGCGGAGGGCTCGGAATGATCCCCCACTAGGGTCTTATACACGCTTCGTGCCAACTGGCGGATCTATTTTTCAAGCATTGAAATTTAAGGATAATCTTGTTGGATGCGACAAAAGGCCGCAGACTTTGCGCACTTTAAGTGACGATCTTTGCGCACTTGTGCGACGAAATTTGTCACTTGTGCCAAAAATTGTCACTCGGCGTCAGCTTGTGAGCGCGCGCGCAAATGGCGCTCAAGTCGGCGACGTTGCCGCCGCGGCCAGAATCTTTGCAATCGCAGGTCCAATTTCATCAAGAAGCACCGAATGTTGCATACCACTACCCAGCTCTTTGACCACCGCACCACCGGCCGCTATTTCGTCTGATCCGGCCAAAACACAGACCGTGGCCCCCCGCTTGGCGGCGCGTTCAAGCTGCTTGCCGAGCTTGCCGCCCGTGACATCCACTTCACAGCGCAGGCCGAAAGTGCGCAAAGTTTGCGCAATTCCTAAAATGGCCGCCTTCAACGTCGGGTCCATCACCGCGATGTACACCGGCACTTTGTCCAAACCGTGTGGGATCAAACTTAATTCCTGCATGGCTGCCAACAACCGGTCAAGGCCCAGTGACACGCCGACCGCTGGCACCTGTTCTTTGGTGAACGAACTGACCAAATGATCGTAGCGGCCACCGGACATGACCGCGCCGATATTGGCGACGCGGGTGTCGGTCAGCCGCGTTTCGTAAATAATTCCGGTATAGTAATCCAGTCCTCGGGCGATTGTGGGGTTAAAGCGGATCAGGTTGGCGTAGCCCGCGGCGCTGACCAATTCCACAACTTCGCGCAGGCGGCCGATCGAATGCGCGCGCTTTTCCCCTTCATAACCGGCGCGTTGCACCAGCAGATCGTCGACCGTTTCCAGCGTCAGGCCATCGTCGGCAAAGATGTCGAGCAACGTCTGCGCCTGCTCTGGCGTCAAATTCGCTTGTTCGATCAATTCATTGCGCACACCGCCGCTGCCGATTTTGTCGAGTTTGTCGATCGCGCGGATGGCGGAAAACTGTTGCGCTTCTTCAGCGACGCCCGCGGCGATCAGCAGCCCCGTGAGCACAAAGCGGTGATTGATATGCAAAATCGCGTCTTGGATGCCCAAAGCCTTGAGCACGGCCAGACCGGTCAACAGCACTTCGGCATCGGCCAATGCGGAATTTGCCCCCGCCAAGTCTGCGTCGCACTGCATAAATTCGCGATAACGCCCGCGCTGCGGCTTATCCGCGCGCCAAACCGGCGCCACTTGATAGCGCCTAAAAGGGAGCTGAATTTCACCGCGGTGCTGCGCCACCACCCGCGCCAGCGGCACGGTCAGATCATAGCGCAAGGCCACGGCTCGATCGCCGTGATCTTTAAATTGATACAGGAGTTTATCGCCTTCTTCGCCCATTTTGCCGGTCAGCGTCTCGGCATATTCCAGTGCCGGCGTCATCAGAGGCAAGAAACCGTGGCGCTCAAAAGTGGCCTCGATCGCGCGAATCATCGCCTGGCGCGGCGCCATCAGATCGGGCATGTAGTCGCGGAAACCTTTGAGTAATTTTGGCTCGATCATCTTGACCTCTGGCTGAAAGCTATGGGGCGCGGCAGTGTGCGGCAAAAGCGGGCGCGGATCAATGCGCAAATGCGGCGCAAAAATCTTCACGCAACCGCGAGCGGGTTTGAACGGCGTTGGCCTCTGTGGGCACAAAGAAGCGAAATCCAGCGGGGGTTCCGCCAGGAAATTCAGGTGTTTGCGTTGCCGCACGGCAACGAGCGCCAGCTTTTTTGTTTTTTTTTGCTGCCAACGTCTTTTGGAGGTTCCGGTGAATCTACGTATCTATTCGTTATTTTGCGGATTTGTCCTCATCGGACTCAGTTCCGGCTGCCGCGTCGAAAATTATGGCCACGGCAAAGGACGTGAAGAGGACGACGACTTTGCCAAAGGCGGGCGCGGACCTGCTGTCATGTGCGCCGACGGTGGGGCGATAGGCGGCGGCGCGGCCGACGGCGGCAGCGGCCGCGCCAACGATCTAGGCGGCACGCAGACGAGCGTCGCCGATGTTGCCGGCAGCTCGATCGACGCGGGCAATTCAACCGACAGTGGCACAATCAGTGGAGATGTCACTTTAGTTAAGGGCAGTTATGCCTGCCAAGTCAATCTGGAATGCGCATGGAGTGAAGACTGCGTGCAGGGCTCGTGCAAGACCCGCTGCGCCGCATCCTGCGATTGCCACAGCGGTGAGAGCTGCATCAATCTGCACTGCGGCATCGTGCAAGAGGTCAATATCAAATGCTTAAGCACCTGCGAATGCCCCGTGGGTTTGAAGTGCGACACCGGCGTTTGCAAATAGCTTGAGAGCGGTGAATGGGTTTTTCACACGCTCTCAAAAAGCCGCGATGCCGACAACCACGCCCGGCCAAACACTGACGTTGACGCGCGGGTCGGGCTTGCCCTTCCAAGCCCGGCCCGCATCGACAAACGCATCCAAGGTGTCCGCAGCCCGCTGCGAATCGGCTTGCGATATGGTGGCGTTCAACGTCGGACCGGCGAAAACCGAAAGGCCTTTGAACAAACCCACCTGCACAAGCGCGCGCAGTTGCGACAGCGAATCGGGCGCGCGGTGCGGTTGATCGAAAAACAGCACATGCTCGATCGCATCGAGATCCAAGGCCAAACGCTCGCTCCAGCGCCAACGACCGCCCCAGCCAAAAGCGGCGACGGGCAGGAATTTGTCGCCGTCTTGCCGCACGCCAAACGCCAAGATATTGTGCAGCAATCGGCTGCCGTGCTTGAGGCCGAGCATCGTTAGGCCGGATTGCTGTGTCCATGCCTCCAGTTGCGTGCGGCCGTTGCTGTACAGCGACAAAAGGCCGATGCCCGCATCGGCGTTGCGGCCGAGGTTGAGGACGCCAATTTGCACACCGCTGACTTCGCCGCGGGCCAAGTTAAACACACCGATCTGGCCGCCTTTGACGTCGCCGTTGCTGACATTGATCACGCTTAACTGCGCGCCATTGCTGATCGATCCCGCGTAGTTCAGCGTGCCGCTGGCTTGAATGCCTTGCACGTCACCGGCTGTGAAATTGACCACACCCGCCAGTTGCACGCCGTGCAGCCAATCGCGGTGAAAAGTCGCCAAGCCCGCCGCCGAAAAGCCTTGCAGCGCGGTCGAATAGCTCGCCACCAGACCCAAGGAAATGCGCCGCAGCGTCTTTTGGCCGGCGGCCGGAGGCCAGCCGATCCGCGGCACAAAATCGACGCCGAGCAACTCTTCGCGGTACTCCGCTCGCGCGGCAACTGCTGGCGGCTGTGCCACAACCACGGGTGATGCGACAATTTTGGGTGGATCAAGAATTTCCGGCGTTTCGGCTTTTTTCGCGGGCGGTTTGGACCGACGCAATTCATCCAATAATTCATTGGCTTCATTGCGAATCAGATTGGCCGCCAAAAGCGCGATCGTTTCCGCGGCGCGCGCCGGTTCGGCTGGCAAACTGATCACGCGGCCGATGCTGGGCGCGTTGGCCAGCGTAAAGCGCACTTCCGCTTGGCTGACACCGGCTTGACGCACGATCAGCACCGCGTCGCCGTTGGCCACCGGTTGGCCCACCCGCACGACCACGCCCAATTCACGCTCCACTGCCAGCTGCAATGCGGTGATATTGGGCAGATCTTGCCCGTCCGCCTGCAAATGCAGGGCGCGTTGCGGCACCGCAGTTTCAATCGGCTGGGCCAACAGCGGACATGACATGAGGAGAAAAGCCAAACTCAGCAGTATTTTCATGGTAGAAACCTAGGCGTGTCGTCGTCTGCTGCGGCTCCATCCTGCAGTTCCTCCAACAAAGCCAACGCATCGGCTTGGCGATAGCTGCCCAAAGGGCCGAGCGCGAACGGTTTAAGCGCCTGAATTGCTTTTCGTTTCTCGTGCAGCCGCACCAAACAAACGGCCCGATTCCAGCGCGCCTCCGGTGCCAGTTCGCCGTTCGGCGCGGCATCCAAATACGCTTGCCAGGCTACCAGCGCCAACTGCCAGTTTTTCTGATCGAAATGCAGTTTTTGTGCCTGACGGAACAGGGCTAAGACGTCAGGTCCTGCGGGCAATGCGGGCGGCGCTACGGGAGCAACCACGGGGATCTGCACCAATTTATCCGCAGCGGCCGCTGTCGCGGTCGGATCGTGCTTGGGCATCCGCGATGTGAATACGCGAACGCCGGCACCAGCGTGTGGATGTTTGGTGTCAATTTCATTAGTTTTTTCAATGTCTTTGTCAACAGCGGGCGGCACCACGTCGACCAAAGCTGCAGCGGCGGGAGCCGCAGGCGGTTCAGCCTCAGCAGTTTCTGGACCCACTGCGGCCCCTTTGGGTGCAGCTTTTGCGATCGCTCTTGACGCTTTTGTGTCAGCCGCGCCTTTTTCAACAACTGGCGCAGTTTCATGGATTTGTGGCGCGCTGGTCCCAACCCATTGGCGCACCGTTCGCCAAACTTTGGGCAATTGGCCGGTCGCCGCCGCCAACGCCGTGGACCCGACCAAAAAAGCGACCAATGGCACCGCGATGGCCACGCGCCGCGCCGCACTGCGGCGGTCGTCCTCAAGGCGCCTTTGCACCCGTTGTCGCGAATTTTGTGGCGCAATTTCAGCATCAGCGCTTTGTTCGCGCAGCGCCCGCGTCGCTTGCTCCAGCCATTTGTCGCTCATCGCAACCCCTTTTTCTCTAACATTTCACGGAGCTTGCGCCGCGCATGAAAAAGTCTGGTCCGCACAGTCGCTTCCGGCACACCGATCAACGCCGCCGCTTCCACCGAGGTCCGCTCTTCAACTTCGCACAACACAAAGGCCACGCGTTGATCGAGGGGCAGTGCATCCATCGCCGCCGACAGCAATTGCGCCAACTCGCGGTCGGCCGTCTGTTGCTCCGGTTGATGTTGCTGATTTTGCGGCAAACCCGTCAGTTCCGCGTGCGCGCTCGCCCGCTGCCAGGCTGCACGCCTGCGCATCGCCGCGCGCACATGGTGGCGCGCGTGGTTGATCGCAATCGCCACGACAAACGTGCGCAAACTGGACCGGCCGTCAAAACGTTTGACCGCTTTGGGCAGCGCGACAAAGACGTCTTGCACCAAATCTTCCGCTGCATCGTTGTCGCCGATCAAACGCCGCGCAAAAGTGCGCACCACCGCGTTGTGCAAATCGTAGGCCTCGCCGACGGCCGAACTTTCGGCGTTTTGCAAGCGTTGCACAAGCGTATCAACAGGTTGGACTTGGCTGCGCCGCCAGAACAAAGGCACCTCTTGCAGTAGCGACGGCAGCGGCATCGGCGGACCTTGGACAAATTCGCGCTATAAAATTGGCGCGTGCCGCTTTTAGTGCCCGTTGCTCAAAAGATCGTTTTGGACCTTTGCCAGTATTTTTTGCAAGCCAATCCTGTGCCGTTGCCACGTGCCTGCGCGGTTGCAAACTGATTGTGCGGTTGCAAACTGATTGTGCGCATCGCCCGCCGCAGTGGCAAGGTTTGCGCGATCGTCCTACCTTGTTTTGGCTTGACCTGCACCGCGCTGCTTCGCACACTGCGAGGCTGTTCGGCTCAGAGGCTGTGAAATATCCATTTCACAGCTGCTGAGTCAAAGCCGCTGGAAAACGTGTCATGTCCGATTTGTCTCGTCGCGCTGTTCTGAAAACACTTGCCGTTTCTGGCGCAGCCGTTGCCGCCACCGATTGCAATTCGCCAAGTCTTTCGCAAGCCAAGGAGGCCGCCGTGTCCACCGCCCAAGCCGCCCAAACCGTGCCCACCAAACCCGCTGTTGACGCCATTCTGCGCGTTGAACCGTTGGCTTTTCCATGGCAAACGCCAGATCCTTTTCTGTTTTGCGTACACCACGACGATGCCTATCCGGCCGCCAACGAGCACTATGGGCCAGCCGCATCGCTTGCCGGTCGCGACATGGGCCAAGATTTTGCCGGCAAGGATGGCTGGCGCATGTACCACGGCCAAGTTGTCCCAGGATTTCCGCAACATCCGCACCGCGGCTTTGAAACCGTCACGGTGGCGCGCCGCGGTCTGATCGATCACGCCGATTCCATGGGCGCCGCCGCCCGTTACGGCCAAGGCGACGTGCAATGGCTGACGGCCGGTCGTGGCATTCAACATGCTGAAATGTTTCCGCTCCTTGACCGCAATGCCCCCAATCCGGTCGAACTGTTCCAGATTTGGCTCAATTTGCCCGCGCGCGACAAAATGGCCGAGCCGCATTTCAAGATGCTGTGGGCCGATACGGTCCCGCACATCTTTGTCAAAGATCACAAAGGTCTGGCGACGGAGATCGCGTTGGTCGCTGGGCAATTGAACGGCGTGGTGCCACCGCAGCCGCCGCCGAGTTCTTGGGCCACGCAGCCCGACAGCGATGTCGCCATTTGGACACTGAAAATGCCGGCCGGTGGCCAATGGACGCTGCCTGCAGCCAAAGCGGGTTCCAATCGGATGCTGTATTTTTTTGAAGGCAAGGACTTGCAAGTCGGGGCGCGCAACGTTGCAGTAAAACAAGCGATTGCCTTGAAGGCCGATGTGGCGGTGCTTTTGCAGGCAGGCGCCCAAGACTGTCAAATGCTGCTGCTGCAAGGTCAACCTATTAAGGAACCGGTGGTGCAGCACGGGCCGTTCGTCATGAATACGCGGCTGGAAATTCAACAAACCATGATGGATTACCAGCGCACCCAATTTGGTGGCTGGCCGTGGCCGCGCCACGATCCGGTGCACGGCAGTGAGCCGCAGCGCTTTGCCAAACGGCCCGACGGCAAGCTGGAAAAGCCCGCGTAATCAGTAGAGTAGACCGATTACCCGAACTGCACCGATCGCTTGGTGAAAGTGCCAGCCATATAGCCGGTGATAGGAAATGCTACACTTTCAGTGTGTTCCGCTGATGCACCGGCCGCCACAAGCACCGGCACAAAATGTTCATGCGTCGGCAGCGCCATTTGCACGTTGGGCGCGAGCGATCGGTAGTTGATAAGTGAAGTAAAATCGCGCTTTGCAATGGTTTTTTCGGCCCACTCGTCAAATTCGGCCGCCCATTTGGCCACAGGCGGATTGGCCCCAGGCACAAAGGTGCGCAAATTGTGCGTCAAAAAACCGGCACCGATGATCAAAACTTCTTCTTTGCGCAGCGGCGCAAGCGCCAGACCGACCTCAAAATTCTCTTGCGGATTCATACTTGGGAGTGAAATTTGCAGCACCGGAACATCCGCTTGCGGGTACATGCACACCATGGGCACGTACGCGCCGTGATCCAGACCGCGATCGGGCGCTTCTTTGTGCGCAATTCCTGCACCTTGCAGTAGATCGCGCACGCGCTGCGCCAGCGCGGGCGCACCGGGGGCCGCGTACTTGACTTGGTAATAGCGCTGGGGAAAGCCATAAAAATCATAGATCAAGGGCACGGTCTTGACCGCACCGATGGTCAGCGGTTTTTGTTCCCAGTGGGCTGAAATCATCAGCACTGCTTTGGGTTTGGGCATTTTCTCTGCCCAATCATGCAGTTCCCGCATAAACAGCGCGTCATCCATGAACATGGGATTGCCGTGCGCGGCAAAAATGACGGGCATCGGTTTGGCACGTTGCATGGTTTTGGCCCCTTGTGTTGGACTTGCTTGGGTATTTGCCGGCACTGCCACCGCCACTGCGCTGGCCGCCAACAACTGCAAGACGTCGCGGCGCTGCAGGCCACTGACCCGCGTTTCGGCAGATTCAGGCTGATCTTGTTCGGTTAGGCTCATCTGACGTCTCTTTGGTTGCGGGTCAATACAACCCCAAAAGTCGGCGGATTGTTCCGTCCCAAAGTTTTGCAGGTCAAAACGGTATCTCGGCTTCCTCGTCCCCTTCTTCTTGCTGAGGCGGCGTTGGGCGGTCGATGGGCGAATCGCGCGTAGCCATGCTGCGTTGTAACTGTTCAATGCTGAACCCATTATCTGCAATGTCGTCCGAACTGAGCACTAGCGCGCGCAGGGCCGCTTGCACGAGCGCCCAATCTGCAGCGACGACCGCTTTGTCGGCCATCTTGAGGCCATGTCGCTGCGCGCCCGATCCATCGATTGCCGATTTCGCATATGCTGCAGCTAGTTGCAGCGCTTCAAGCGCGCGGGCTCGCGTCGGCACCCAGGCTTTTTGAATCGGTGCGATTTGATCGGGATGCAGGATCCATTTTGCCGCAAAGCCCAATTTTCTCGCATCTTGCGCATCGCGTCGGACGAGGTCCAGTGCGTAGTGCCGTGCGCGAACGCCGTCGCCAAAATCACCCGGCCGGTACAGCCAATGCCCAGCGTAGCCCGGTTGCATAACCAGATCGTAATTTTTTTGCGGCAGATGCGGCGTTCGCGGCGGCTTCAAGGGCAGCGTCGCCGTCACGGCATCCACGGCATCCTTGCCCTCACTGGCAGCGATGATGGGCAACATTTGTCGCACAACTGTTTGATCTCGCAGCCATGTCTTAGCGTCGACCTCCCCGCCAACCGTGCGGGCAAAATCGTACGCGCCAAAAACCAGCGCCGTGACCTGCGGGATTTGCGCGATTTGCTGAGCCTGCAGAAAAGCCCGCGGCGACTCGATCAAAACTTCCAAATAGAGTTTGTTGCTGTTACCCGCCAGTTCATTGATCCGCTGCACCATTTTGGCGATGTCCGCTACTTCGTCGGCGTTTTCCGTCTTGGGAATCACCAGCATTTGCAGCTTGTGGCCCGCCGCGCGAATCACTTGCAGCACGTCTTGCTCGAAATACTCTGTGCGGATGTTATTGGGACGAAAAGCCACGACACGATCAGCAAAATCATGGGTAAGCAACGCTTCCACGGCAAATTCGCGGGCAAATTGTTTGAACTCCGCCTGATCCGGTGCTGCGTCCTCCAAGTCGTAAAAGAAGCAATCGGCAGGCAACTGCGCAGCTTTGCTCATCAACTTGAGGCTTTGCTCCCGCCCCTGCACCTTGGGATCGCCCCCCGCGCTCATTTTGAACGCCGGAACCGACAACACGCCGCGGCGAAAATACGGCACAAACAAGCCGCGCACGCGATCCGCCTGCACGCGATGGCGCTTTTGCGCGCGGCGGATCTCCCCTTGCAACGCCTCCCAATCGGACATCGACACTTCCTTGCGTTTCTGTTTGGTTTGCGCCGCCAAGTTTGGTGCAGTCGCAGCGTATGCAAGCGGCGGCCCAGCGTCAAACCGCGGTTGACGATGGGCCGCAACTTTGCGATGCTATTGCGATTCAACGCTGGGCATCGCTTGCAACATCCGCCACAAGCGCCGCCCAACTTCCAGCGGAGCCAGCATGCGTCAGGCCATCTATCTGCTTGTTATTTCAGTGGCTTTTCTCGCGTGCTCGCCAAAGGCAGCACCGCCCGCAATGCACGCGGCAGATTCGGACAAGGCAATCGCGTTGCCTACCGCAGCAACTTCTGACAAGGCGGTAGAAAAACCGGCCATCGCCGCCCCAGCGGGTCCGAAAGATCCGGAAATCGCCGCATTGTATGCCAAAATCAGAGACTGCCCAGTCGCAGACTTTCAAGCGTGCCCCGCGGCCAAAGACTTGGAGACATTAGCCAAAACTCGCAACAACGACCCGACGCGGCAACAGTCGACCTATGAAGCGATGCTCGACTGCATAGATGCCGGCAACTCTGCGCAACGCTATGCTTGTGTTTATGCAACCAATTTTAGTCTGTTTCCCGCTGGGCGCAATGACAATGTCAACGTGGCCAAACGGCTGTTGGCGGTGATTCGCGTTGAAAAAGCCGAGCACACGTCCAGTCGGCTGGGTGAATTTCTTTCCAACTTCTACGCGTCGGCCGCTTGCGGCGCCGTGCACGAAGAAATTTTGGACCTGATAAAAGATCAAAATTTACCAGAGTTTGCCCGCACTGAGCTCATCCGGTTGGGCACCGCGCCGCTCAAGCGGCCAGCGCATGTCGACGCCTTGTACGCGTTGCTCCAAGACAATAAGTCTTCAGAAGAACTGCGGATTCAAATCGTCGGTGTGGTCTATCAGATCGAAGATCAGGTGACCCGCGCCAAGTTTGAAGCGTGGATGATCGCGCAATTGGACAACCCAAGCCTGCGTCTTGCACAAAAATGCGTTGAAACACTTGGTGAAATCGGCGGACCTGCGGGTTTTACGGCCGTTATGAAAAATTGGCAGGCGCGCTACGCCACGCTCACCGATGGCAGTTGGGCGTCGGCCACCGCGCGCGGTCTGCAGAATTTTCTGGCCCGCGGGGACAAGGTAGCAATCGATCGCAAGGCGGCCTACGCGACCGTTATGGCGATTGCCCAAGACGAGAAAATTCCGCCATTTTATCGCAGTTGGGCCCTATATGCCCTTGAGCGTTCTGGCGAGGCCCGTGCACTTAAAGACCTAAAAATGTTGGCGAATGACAAGGATGCGGGCTTTGCCAAAACGGCAAAGGAGACCGCGCAGCGCGTTGAACAAAGCACCGCCGAAAACCAAAAGAAGTAGCCTGGGCGTTTTCAGCTAGAGCCGGTTAGGGGTTGTCCAAAAACAAATCGATCGATTTGTTGGACAACAGTCGCCGCGAATCCGCATCGGTGAGCTTGGCGGCCCAGCAAAACTGCCAGGGCAATTGGCCAAGTTATGCTTGGCCAATCCCTTAACTGAGCAACGCCGACACACCGCGCAAGGCGGCGGGCGCATCGTCCAAAATCAAGCCATGCCCCGGAATCAAGCGCGTAGTAGTCCCTGCTAATTCAGCCAATTGGGCCAGCCACGCCTGTTTGTCCTTGAGCATCATCCAACGGATCAACCGCGGTGTGCTGGCTGTGTCCACCGGCGCTAACAGGAAGGAAAACGGGAACTTTACGTCCTTGCTGGTGACGTTGAGGATGGCGTCGCAAGTCGCCACGGTCTGCCCGCCGCCTTGGTGTTTGACGATCAGCATCGCTTCTTTGTCGGCAAAGCCAGCGGGTGCAATCAGTTGCACGTCGCCATCGCCCTTGTACTGGTCCAGCGTCATGTCAACGGGCAGCGCTTTGGCCGCACCTTTGGCGGCACCGGCGCCCGCGATGACTTTGATGTCCGGATAGCGCATTTTGTAAATTAACGCGTCCTGCCGGTGAAAGGCGTTTGGAATCACTAAGTATTTTGGCTTTCCGAACGCTTCCAACTCAGCCATTTCTGCGTCGTCCAAGGCAATCGCATTGAAAATGACCAAATCGCCATCGCTGCGCTTGGCCACGACCATTTTGCGCTCGTTGCCGCCCTTCATCAGGCCGGAAACATGCCACAAATTTGCTTCTAGCTTATCAATGGGCCGGTGTTTGAGAACGGTCCACTGGGTAAATCCGACAGCCATGGGTCATCCTCGCGCGACCTGTTGTGGCGGGCGCGGCGACTTGATATCACGTTGATCTTTTGGCTACAAGGTCAAGGCTCGCTGCCGCTGGCCTTATTTTGCGGGTTGCGCGCCACGCGAAGGATGAAGTCCGTCAGGTTGTTGTCGCCATCCAGGCCGTTGCCCGCTTTTTCGTCCAAGCCCCCAATAACCATGGTCTTGTCCGTGCTGTTGCCATTGGCTTTGCGTTCGATGCTGCCCGTAGCCAGCGCGCTCGCCGTGGGTCCTTGCTTGCTTTCAAACGTCAGGGTATCGCCGTAACCGACCAAATCCAATGGCGTAAGCGCCACTGGGCCGATCAACTGCAAGGTCGCCGCCGCGGCCGAAACCTGCATGTCGACCGACAAGAGCAAGTCGGCCACCACATCGCCCAGGTAAGACTTGGAAGCGATGAGATAAAAACCGTGCGCGGCGATCGTCGCCGTCGGCATGCCGCCCGCGATCTTGTTGGTCCAAGTCGTGTTGTTGCTGGACGCGCGGTACTGCAGCAACAGGCCAGTCAGCGTCGCGGCACTGTCACCGGCATTGTAAAGTTCAACAAATTCATCGTTTGCGCCGTTGGCCCCTTGGGTGGCAATTTCGGAAAAGACCACGTGGTACTCGCACACGCCCGTGCCCGCGTTGCACGAAGCACCTAACCCGCACGCAGCGCAGGCGTTGGGGCTACACCCGCCACCCAACGCAATGTTGTCAATGGAAATCTTGCCGTTGTGGCCGACAGCCAAATTGGCCACTGCGCGAAACTCGAGGTTCTGCGCCGCAACATTGCCGGGAATCACAACGGAGAACTTGGTCGGCCCAACCGTCGACTTGCAGACTTGAAGCAAAACCGCATTGCCGACGCGCACTTCAAAATCGTCTGAGCCACACAGCGGATCGGACAACTGCGCATCTAGCCAAAATTCGAGTTTGGTTTCACCCGGAGCCGTCAGCGCAGGCGTGGACCAAGTGGCGACCGCCGTCGGCAGGCTGTTGTCGCCAACCCAGCTAGAATACAAGGCAAAAGGCGCAGATTTGATCAAAGACGGTTGCAACGACCAGGCAACGGCCGTGGCACTGTCGCTCTTTGTGGCACCGGCAAAAACAGGGGCCATCGGAAAAACTTCATTAAAACAGAGGGTACAGCCTTCCACGGCCGGCACCAAACAAGTGCCGCCGTCGCATTTGTCCGTCGTACACGGGTTGCCGTCGTCACAAACCTTGGCCACGCCTGCGCATTTGGCAGCCAAACAGGTGTCGTTGATCGTGCAGCCTTGGCCGTCGTCGCACAAGGCGACGTTGTTCTTGTGCGCACAGTTGGTCACCGGGTCGCAACTGTCGTCCGTGCAAGGGTTTTTGTCATCACACGCGTTGAGCGCACCGGCTACGCATGCCGCGTTGGCGCAATTGTCGCTCAATGTACACACGTTGCCGTCTTCACAAGGCAATGAATTTGCTAGATTCTGGCAGCCACCGGCCTTGTCGCAACTGTCATTTGTGCAGCCGTTGCCGTCGTTGCACAGGGTGATTTCACCCGGTAAGCACACGTTATCTTTGCATTTGTCGCCAAGCGTGCATTTGCTGCCGTCCTCACACGGCAAAATATTGGCGATGTTGCTGCAACCCTTTTTGCTGTCGCAGCTGTCGTCAGTGCAAACATTGTTGTCGCTACAGCCGGTTATCTCATCTGGTAAGCACAGGCTGTTGCTGCAAAAGTCGCCCAAGGTGCACTTGTTGCCGTCATCGCACAGCAAAATGTTGGCCACATGGGCACAGCCGAGTTTGGCCGTGCAACTGTCGTCGGTGCAAACATTGTTGTCGCTACAATCGGTTACGACGCCCGGCATGCAAACGCTGTCCTTGCAATTGTCGGCCAAGGTGCACTTGCTGCCGTCTTCACACGGCAAAACGTTGGCGGTGTTGTCGCAGCCGGTATTGGCTTGGCAGTTATCGTTTGTGCAAATATTGGCGTCATTACAGTCAGTTGCAGCGCCGGACAGGCAAATACTGCCGCCGCACTTGTCGCCGATGGTGCATTTGTTGCCATCTTCGCAAGGCACGACATTGGCGACGTGGCCACAGCCGATCTTGGGGCTGCAGGCATCGTCAGTGCAAACATTGTTGTCATCGCAGTTGGTTGCAGCACCAGGCCCACAGGCACTGTTGGCGCATTTGTCCGCCGTCGTGCATTTGCTGCCGTCCTCGCAAGGCAAATCGTTGCCCGTCTGGGTGCAGCCGATCTTGCTGTCACAACTGCCCGTGGTGCATACATTGTTGTCGTTGCAATCGGTGATGACGCCGGGCAAACACAGGGCATTTTTGCAGGCATCGGCAAATGTGCATTTGTCGCCATCTTCACAGGGCAAAACGTTGGGCGTGGCGGTGCAGCCGGTCTTGCCGTTGCAACCGTCGTTGGTACAAGGATTTTCGTCGTTGCACTGGGTCGGCGCGCCCGGCAGACACGATCCGCCACCGCACTTGTCACCGATGGTGCACACGCTGCCGTCTTCGCAGGCCGCGCTGTTGTTGGTTTGCACGCAACCGCCTTTGCTGTTGCAGCTCGGGTCGGTGCAGACATTGAAGTCGTCGCACGCCGCCTGCTTGCCGGGAAAACAAGTCCCGCCTTTGCATTTGTCCCCTTCAGTGCAGATGTCACCGTCTTCGCAAGGCGCGGTGTCGTCGTTGACGACCGTGCAGCCTTTGACGCCCGCGCAAACAGGTTGGGCGCAGGGATTGTCGTTGCCGCACGGTGTGTTCAGGTCATCGACCACGCCATTGCAATTGTCATCCACGCCGTTGCAGGTTTCCGTGGTTGCGGCCGCGCCGTCGCAAGCGCTCAGCACCGCCGAAGTCGGTTGCTTGGGATCGCTCAAAATACAGCCGCGCTTGCCAGCGCAAACCCCGATGCCGCAAGCAGTTTTCAAGCCCAGTTTGGCCGCGCGCGGTGTACAAGCGCAGCTGCCGGCCGCCGGCAGGCAGCGGCCAAATTTGCCGCCGTTGGTGTCGGCAATGCCCTGCTGGCAGAGGTAACCTTCTGAACAATCGCCGTTATTCTTGCAATTGTTGGCGCAAAATTTGCCATTGCCGTCGGGTTGCACGGCGCACACAAAGTCGTAATAGCCCGGCTTTTGGCAATCGGCCTGCGCCGCACAGGGATCGCACAAAATCAAATCGAATTCCACACATACGGGCTTCTGACTGTTGATTTCACTGATGTCCTTGCAAACGAGGCCCGGACTGCAAACGCCGTCTTTGGCGCACGACGCCGCGCACTTCTTGCTGCCGTCCTTGAATTCAAAACAAGCTTTGCTTGTGCATTCATTGTCTTTTTCGCATGCGCACTCGGTTGCGCCCGGACAAGTCGGGGCTGCATCCAGCGCAGCATCGCTGTCGCCAGCACCGCCGTCGGGCGCCGAGTCCGGACTGCCATCGCCATCGACGTTTTCGTCCGGCACATCAACAGTATCCAATGGTTGGACGGCATCGGTGTCTGATTCAGGCTGAGCGCCGCCGTCGCTGCCTTGGTTGGGCACGTCCACGCAACCATCGGCGCCACAACCACCCGTATCTTCGTTGGGATCTTTGGCGATGTCGGGCGCGGCCTGACTGTCCGGGCAGGCATTGCCGCTGCAACTGCCAGCTTCGTTAGACGTTTGGGCATCTGGATCGGCGACAACTGCGGCAGTGTCTTCAGGTGCGGCCGTGTCGGCGACGTCGGCTTCGACTTCGGCGGGTGCTTTTGCGCCGCAAGCGGCAAATAACAGCACCGCACAAACGCCAATCACTGGGCGCGTGGCGTGCTTGGCTGCGGTGTGGGCAAAAATTGCTGTAAATTTCAAGGCATTTCCCTGTTTACGCCCAAACCTGCGCGCTGCGGCAGCATAGCAAAGTCGGCGCATTGTTGCCAATTTGTCCTTGTCGGCAAATTCGCGCGTACCTAGGGTCCAAAAATTATTTTCAAAGTGGTAGATCTTCATTCAACCTGACGCGTCAAAAGCAACGGGCCCGTTTGCCCACGGAGGTAGCCATGCGTTTCTTCTCTCCTTTTGCTCTAATCGCCTTACTCGCTTGTTCAACTGCCAGCCATGCCGTGGCGACCGATGCTGCGGCCAGCGCCAATTCTGGGTCCTATAGCGTTGAAGTAACAGACGCTTACGGATCACCCATCCGAACCTTCGAACGCTATGGCCGCACCTACGTGCTAGGCGACGAGGGCCAGCGCTACCGAATTCGCGTGCGCAATCATAGCGGTGAGCGCATTGAGGCCGTCATTTCCGTGGATGGACGCGATGTGTTGGATGGCCAAAATGCCGCGACCAGCAAAGCCGGTTACTTGGTCGCCGCCCATGGCGAGGTGGCGATCGATGGCTTTCGCTTGTCCAACCGCGATGTTGCAACCTTTCGCTTTTCCCCTGTCGCCGATTCGTATGCCGCGCAAATGGGCAACGATCGCAATGTGGGTGTGATCGGCGTGGCGATTTTCCGCGAGCGCCGCGTCGTATACCGGCCGCAACCGACGCGACGACCCAATTACCCTGACAATTATGGCAATTACGACGAAGAATACGGACGTCGCGAATCCAAATCGGAAAAACAAGCCCCCGCCGGCGCGCCTGCCGATTCTGCGGCACCGCGTTCCGAAGGCGCCAAGGCGGGCGCGGTCACGCGCGACGCGCCGCCGCGCGAACGGGCACAAGTCGATCGCCCGGGCTTGGGCACCGCTTTTGGCGAACGCCGCGAATCGCGCGTGGTCCAAGTCGATTTTGCGCGCAATTCGCCCAACCATCCCGACGCCATTTTGGCGCTCAATTACAACGATCGTCCTGGGTTGATCGCGCTGGGCATCGACTTGCGCCCGCCGCGCCAGTACCCGCGTTACGACGAACCGTGGCGCCGCGAAACGGCGCAGCCCTTTTTCGATCGCCCGCGGCCACACGTTACCCCGCCCCCCATTTATGCCGCACCGCCGCCGAATTGGCAGGGCGGTTGGTGATCAGCGCACGTAGAGCGTCATGACAATCTGCTGTTCTTTCAGGTCACTGCCGCCGCAATAGCTCTCTTGCGTGCAGGTACACGGTTGCCCAGTCGCGTCGGGGCAGCTGGGGTACTGTGCGTTGCCCCAGCCGGTGTGCTGTGCCTGCCAATGCGTGTCATTTGACAGACATAGCGCGTGCACCCCTTGATTGGCATTGCCGGTGTAGGTGGCCTTGCAGCCGGGGTTGTATTGACCTTGGCTGGCGACGCCAGAATCCTTGCCAATGGCTTGGTTGCCAACCCCGGTGGCTAGGATCTGCGACTTCGGGTCGAAAAATCCGGCCGGCAAGGCCAGCACGCTCGTGCTAAAATCAGCACCGAAATTAGGGGGATAGCGCGTTTCACCCCAAATTTCCTTGGCCCCAGTCAATTGGGCGCAAAAGCCGCCGCGGTTCTTGCCAGCGGGCAAATTGTCCAGCACCAGCGACGCGTTGGTCGACCAAGTCACATTCATCCAAGTTTTTCCCCAACTTACAGGTTTTTGCGCCATGTATTGATGGGCAATGCAGCGCGTCCAACCGCCGTTGTTGGTCGTCATGTCGCAGTAAGCTTGAAAGGCATTGGCTGGGTTGCCTCCATCGGGATCTATCCAATAAGCACCGTCTTTTGAAGCAGGTACGGCAGCCAAAATTTCCTTGCAGGATAGTCCTGGCGTCAAGGCATCGCCGCCAAGCGTCTTGCAGACACCGCCCGCGCAAGCACCGCCGTTGCCGCAAAAAGTGCCGGTGCCGGGGCAACCGACCGATTCACCGCAACTGCTGACCAACGGCGCGCCGCAGGCAATCGTTGCCGGGTTCGGGCAGGCGTCGGTGCAAATCGTCAAGCGTTGAAACGACTTGCCGTCGCAAAAATGTAGGCGTGCCGTGGTGGTGTCCAGCACCAATTGGCCGGCATTGTTGACGTCGCAAAGAAGTTTTTTGGCATCGGCACTGGCGAAGTGGCCGCCCTGCAAGGCATTTGTGCCAAAGTTCACGATACCGTCTTTTTGGCCGACAAAAGCCGCTTTGACATCGACACCGAGCAGAGGCATCCCCACACAACCTGAACATAAAAGCCCACTTGCGACATCGGCGGTTTTTGCGTTGTCGGCAAAGGCTGCGGCGTTGGCATTTTTGGCCAGCGTTGCCAGATCGGACGTGTTGGCGTTCTTGGCCAACGTCGCTAGATCAGCCACTTTGGCGCTGTCTGCCGTCAAAGCATGGGTGGCTGAGCCGCCTTTTTGGTCTGAACCGGCGTAGGCAAAGTTGGTTTTTGCCGCCGTGATCGCGCCATCGGCCAGCATCCCGCTGGTGATGCAGCCGGAGCAATCCAACGCCGCCGATTTGGCCGCCCAATAGGCATACGGTGCAAATCCAAGGGCTTGGCGCGGCAATTCGGGATCGCTGCCGATCGCGATGCCCAACCACAGCGGTTTGCCCGTTTGCACCAAGCTATCGGCGATCCCTTTGCCCAGCGTGCTGCCCAACGTGACATCAAAAAATCCTTGCTTCACATCGACTTTGGCCAATGTGTCGTCCCAAACGCCCAACTGGCTGTCCTGATTTTCATACAGTTTGACGATGAAAACGTACAAACCATCGGCCACCGGACCGCCAGCGCCAGTGCGCAAAATCCCTTGCATCGGCAGCGTGGCCGCGAGGACCGGCAAGGGCAATAGGCCGCACAAAAGCACGAGAAAAAGCAGAACTTGTCGTCGCATGTGTGCCCCCCGCAGCGCGCAACGCGGCCGCAACGCCAGCGTACGCGTGCGGAGAAGCGAAGTCAATTGCAGAATTATCACACGATTACAGGGCTTTTAGTGCGGCGCGTCGCTCGCCGTGGCGGCAAGCGGCAAAGGTGCGGGCTCTGGCGGCAATTCGCTGTGTTGCTGCGGCGATGGCGCCGGGTGCATGCGCCAGCCGACACCGATCGACACCGCATAATCCGGCAAGGTCGTGCTGAGTTGCCAGGCGTGGGCCGCGACCAATTGAACCGCGATATCGTTGAGATGTGCCCGCAAACCCAGCATATAGAGGGGTGAATTTTTTGAATTGCCACTCAGTTCGGCACCGACCATGGCGTCCAATTGCATGTCACCGGGCGCCGGGCTGGTGTGTATTTCCGCCCACGCCGACGCGATCGATAGCGGCGAATTGGCCAAACCGCCATTGAGCAAATCTCCATGAATGCAAAGGCTTTCTTCACCGACGCGCACGGTCGCTGCGGGACCCACCGTCAGGCCAGCCCTAGTAAATTCAGGGCTGTCGTGGTCGCGGTAAAGCAGCGTCGGTCCAAGCCCAGCGCCAAAGTAGCGATGATTCACGGTAAACAGCGCCCGCGTCGCCGCCAGCCGTTCGATTTTGTGTTCTGAAGTCGTCGTCGCGCCTTCGTTTGTGTTCGGTTGCGCCGGGTGATCGGTCAAAAGCGTGCCGTCGTTGCGCTGCACCGCCGCGCTCGCCTCATAGCCAAGCTGCAAGGACGACTGCGTATTTTCGAACCTGTGCGCGTACCGCGCCCCCGCCAAACCGTAGTCGCCGGTATAGTGCTGCTCATTGGAACAACCGCTCACAAACTGCTGATGCCCATAGCCACCAGTTAATTCAGCCGAATCTTCTGCAGCGGCCCCCATACACAGCGCCAAAAGCGGCAACGCCGCCACGGCCAGCAAACGCCAAAGGGAAGTTTTTGATTTCTGCGTCGCGTTGTCCATCTTTTACCCCAAACGCGCGGTCGTTGCGCATCGCCGCACTAGCAATGCAAGCGGCGTGCCATCGTCCCACTGGCGTTACCGCTGCTGAATAGCTCATTTGGGCGCGCGCCGCTGGGGTACTCTTACGCCACAGCACGGGCACTTTTGGATGATGCAGGCACCGGCTACTGGCGACGGGACCAAACACTAGGTTGGGTCTGAGAGGGTGTATTCAAATTGTCGCCGGCTGCGGTCCAAGATGCTGCACATCTCGCGGCTTACGTCCTCACTCCCTCGGTCGCCGCACATCAGTGCGGCTCGGTCGGTCGCTCCGGGCGCGCTCGCGATCTGCGAACAGCCTCTTGAACCT
>CAMDBH010000005.1 GCA_945889325.1 Klebsiella pneumoniae | reverse complement strand
TGGGCCGCGCTCGCGTCCTGTCCCGGAGGGACATCTCGAACTGTAGCGGTGGACTTCAGTCCAACGCGTTGCCGCGATTGAGGTTTTCTTCGATTATTGCCCGCGGCCTCAGCCTAACGCCCCGTGATCGTTCTTGCGATAGCCCTGGTTCCGCACGGCGCAGGCGGAATCGCCTCGGACGGGGCCGCGCGGGCCGTCGGTCGGCGACGCGGCGCCGAACGCTACGGTAGAGATGCAGCATGCCGCCGCGGTCGGCACCCTCGATGGACGAAACAGCAGTGCGGCAGGCTGCATGCAGGCCGCGGATGCGGGCTGCCGCGGGGGTTTGGGGGCGGCGCGCCCCCAAGTTTCTATATAGGTGTTTGGCGCGTCCAGCAGGGCTCGAACCTGCGACCCTCGGCTTAGAAGGCCGATGCTCTATCCAGCTGAGCTATGAACGCGACGCGAAACGCCGACGCAGGATCGCGCCCGCGGGCTGCCGCGTCAACATTCGCTAGCGTGGCGCGCGGTTTTATGGCACACTACTGCCCCCGCGGCGCCCGTCGACGCAAAAGGTTCCTGTATGCAACGCGTTCGCAATATTGGCATTATCGCTCATGTCGATCACGGTAAGACGACCCTGATTGATCAGATTCTCACCCAATGCGGCGCCGTCGGTCGCGGCGGTCTGTCCCGCGAACGCGTCATGGATTCCAACGACTTAGAGCGGGAACGCGGCATCACGATTCTGGCAAAAAACACCGCAGTCCAATGGCAGGGCCAAACGATCAACATCGTGGATACGCCCGGACACGCCGACTTCGGCGGCGAGGTCGAGCGAATCTTGCGCATGGTCGACAGCGTGCTTTTGCTGGTCGATGCGTGCGAAGGGCCGATGCCGCAAACGCGTTTTGTGCTCAAGAAGTCGCTCGCGCTCGGTCTGCGACCGATCGTGGTGATCAACAAGATCGATCGCCCGGATCGGCAGATTGATCGCGTGCTCGACGCGGTTTTTGATCTGTTCGTGAACCTCGACGCATCGTCAGAACAACTTGATTTTCCAGTGATTTATGCTTCGGGTCGCGCTGGCTTTGCCGTCGATGACTATGAAGACGTGGTGGACAACGACGCGCAGGTGATGCTGCAAAAGCAACAGGGCAAAACATTGGGTCCGTTGATGGATTTGATCTTGCGCCACGTTGCGCCGTGCGAATTCGACATCGATGCGCCCACGCAAATGCAGGTGGCGACGCTGGATCGCAATGATTTCTTGGGGCGAATTGCGATTGGCCGCATCTATCGCGGCAAAATCAGCAAGGGCGATCGCTTGTTGCAGATGCGCCTAGATGGCACCACGCAGTCGTTGCGGATTGTGAAATTGATGGGCTTTTTCGGCGTCGACCGCCTGGATGTGGAAACCGCTTATGCCGGTGACATTATTGCTATCTCCGGTGTCGGTGATGTAACAGTGGGTGAAACCCTTTGCTCAGAAGATCACCCAGACGCGATGCCGGCGATTCCGGTCGACGAACCGACGCTGTCGATGGATTTCATCGTCAACAACTCACCGTTTTCCGGTCGCGAGGGCAAGTTTGTCACCACGCGCAACATCCGAGATCGTTTGAACAAAGAGCTGGAACACAACGTATCTTTGCGCGTTGAGGACACCGAGAAGCCCGAAGTGATCAAGGTTTCAGGCCGCGGCACTTTGAGTTTGTCGATTTTGATCGAGACGATGCGCCGCGAGGGCTTTGAATTGCAGGTCAGTCAGCCGCGAGTGATCACAAAGGAAATTGACGGCAAGAAGTGCGAACCGTATGAAGACGTGGTCGCTGAATGCGGTGAGCCCTACAGCGGCGTGGTGATTGAGAAATTGAGCATCCGCGGCGGCGATTTGCGTTCAATGGTCGTCGGCGATGACGGCACGGTTCGCTTGGAATTTCGCGTGCCAAGTCGCGGTCTAATCGGCTATCGCAGCCAGTACATGACCGATACGCGCGGCACGGGCGTGATCTACCACAATTTCGCTGAGTACGGTCCGTGGCGCGGAGAGATCCGTCGGCGGCAAAATGGCGTGTTGATCACCCATGAAAACACGTCGACGACTGCCTATGGCATTTATAACTTGCAGGATCGCGGCCAGTTTTTTGTCACTGCGGGCGTGGATATTTATGAAGGTCAAGTGGTTGGCGTGCACAACCGCGACAACGATCTGACTGTGCATCCCGGGCGCGAAAAGAAGTTGACCAATATTCGCTCAGCTGGCGCCGATGAAAAGCTTTTGCTAGTGACGCCGCGCAAGCTCAGCTTGGAAGAAGCCCTTGAATTTATTGACGGCGATGAACTGGTCGAGGTGACGCCCAAGTCGATCAGGCTGCGCAAGAAATATCTGGTCGAATCGGAACGCAAGCGGTATTCAAAAGCCGCTGGCTAATTGATTGCCAACGACAAACGGCCCGTCGGCGCGAAATTCGCCGACGGGCCGTTTGCGTTTTGACAGCCTTGCGTGACGAAGATTACCGGCGACCGCCGAAAATCCGCAGCATAAACAAGAACATATTGATGAAATCCAAGTAGAGATTCAACGCCCCGTGAATCGCCATCTGACCCGCTTGGCGTTCATCGGCAAAGCCCATGTAGCCCATCTTGCGAAAACGCTGTGAATCCACAGCCGTGAGACCAGTGAAAATAAGCACACCGATAATGCTCACCGCAAACTGCAGACCGCTTGAATTTAGGAAGATATTCACGACAGAGGCGATGATGATCGCGATGACGCCCATCATCAGCATGCCGCCGAAGTTGGACAAATCGCGCTTTGTCGTCGCTCCGATGACTGACATCGCCGTGAACGTACCAGCGGTGACAAAGAACACGTTTGCCACCGAAGCCCCTGTATACATGGACACAATCAGCCCAAGAGTCACGCCCATCAGCGCCGAATAGGCGATAAACAACGCGCCCGCTGTCGTCGCGGAAAACTTACGCAAGCCCGCCGAAATCGCGATAACCATGACCAATTGGACGATCATGATCGGCAAATATAGGCCGCGCGCGATGTTGTACAAACCTTCATTGCTCATCGTGAGCCAAGCAACCAACCCCGACGTCGTCAACCCCGCCGCCATCCAAGAGAAAACCCGATTCATAAACGTCGCGGCCAGCGCGTTGCGCGCGTCGTCGGAACGATCGATCGCATCCTGTCCGACACCTTCTTGCTGTTGCCAATCATAAGCCATTTGAATTACACTCCTTTGTTGACCTCATTTCACCTTGACCGCATGGCCAAAGCACCGAACGAAGTCCCCTTCAGCATAAGCCGCCAAACGCTGCGGTCAAGTCCAAGCACCGCGTCAGCCCGCGCTCCACTAGCATAACACCCTAAGAATACGCCGCTATCGACAGAATTCGCGGGAGATCGCGCGCCAACTAGCGGGCTATTTCTTAGCGTCGGGCGCCTTCGGGGCGTCAGGCGCTTTCGGGGCGTCAGGCGCTTTTGGATCCGCGGCCGCCTTGGCGAAATTGACGGCGTGCTGAGCGCGAAACACGATCGTCTTGGTGTTGCCCTTTTGGCCGACCACAACTTTCTTGAATTCCGAGGGCTTAAGAACCAACGTGAACGCCTCCCAACCCGCTTCACGCGGCGTGAGGATGACTGTGTGTTCTCCGTCGCGCGTTATGCCTTTGATGATCAAATTCTTGTTTCCGCCGGTATATTCGTGGTTTTCCCAGTCCTTGCCGTCCATGGTGAATTTGACGAACGGCAATTTCATCGCAATCGTGACTTCGCCACCGATGGTCGATTCGTCCAACGCGGGCGGCGCTTCGCCCGGAGGGGCTTTGTCTTTGGTCTTTGGTGCGGCTACAGCCGTGACGGCTACGAGAGCCGCAACAGCTGCGGTTGCGATCCTGCTTGCCCAGCCTTGATTCATCTTGAACATCTTCAACTCCTTTTGCTTGGTTTGGTGGCGCACGCTGCGCGGTCGCAGTGTGCACCCGATCGCCTTATGGATTCAACCCCGTTGCGGCCGCGCGCACGGAAACAGGGCAAGATCCACCATGGCCTGAAAACGGCTATCGCGCCGTATCTATTCACGCCGGTCTTTCGCTTCAAGGGCCGCCAGACGCGCTTCGAGCCCCTCAACGCGTTGACGCAGCGCAACAACCTCATTGGCATCGCGGTGCATCCACGCCGCCAACGCCTGACGCACACCCTCGTCCACGCGGTGCTGCAATTCATCGACCGCTTTGGTTGTCTGTTCGACGATACTTGCCAGTTTTTGGCCGTGGGCGTCGGCTGGATCGCTGCTGTCGGCCGTTTGGCGGTGCAGCACGCGGTCCGCGCGCTTTTCCGCTTCAGTTTTGAGGGCATGGATGGTTTTGCCCGCTTCATCCTTCCAATTGGCGATGCTGTGCACAGCACCTTCGCGTGCGCGATTGACGGGTTCGGTGACTTTGCGCGCCAAAAACTCGTTGCCGGACTCGATTAGGTTGCGCAGCCCAGAAAGAGGCACGGTACCGCGGTTGCGGCGTTCGGAATCCAGCAACGCCTGCGTCAGCGTTACCTGCGTCAGATCTTCTTTCGTTTTATTATCAATAACTTGAACTTCATGGCCGTCGCGCACCATCTGCGCGACTTCTTCCAAAGTGACGTAGCACGACCTAGCGGTATCGTACATCTTTCGATTGGTATAGCGCTTTATGATCAGTGGGGTAGCCATGCGTCTCTCCATCGCGGCGGCGGGCAGGCGCTTGACGCTGCCTCAAGCGCTCGGAAGCGCCGCGTGGGTATTGTTGCGGGCAATGACACGCTGCGTCAATCGGTGCCTTTGCCGTGGCGGTTTGCGTCAAAAACTGCAGAGCTCGCGCGCAAACGTTGGACAAGATCGTACAAAATTCGCGCGGATGCGCCCCAAACCACAACGCCTTCGCTGAATTCATAGCGCGGCGCTTTGTAGGTGACGCCGCCCACGGAAAACTCGACCCAAGAAACCGGTTCGCTGCTGAGAATTTCGCCCAAGTCCACTTCAACCGCATACTCGATCTCCCGCGTATCAACTTGCCATAATTCTGGTGGATTTTCGATCCAACCGACCAGCGGGCTAATGTGGTAGTCGGTGACAAATGTGCGTTCGTCATTGAGTCGTCCTGTGATCTCAACGGATATGGGCGACAGGCCGACTTCTTCCCATGCCTCGCGCAGCGCGGCCGCCGCGACATCGGCATCGCTTGTTTCCACACGCCCGCCGGGAAAACCCAATTGCCCTGCGTGTTTGGCTAGATGCGCCGACTTGCGCACGAACAGAACCTTGGTGCCAGCACCGCGGCGAAAAATCGGCACCAACACGGCCGACGCGCTATTGCCGGCCAAATCCAACGTATGATGAGGCACTTGGCCCAGGGACTGCGCCAGCCACGCGCGGACATCATGCGGAATCATGTGGCGGTGCTGCCTTTGATCTCGCAAAGATGATACTGCTTTTTACCAACGCGAATCAGAACATAGCGATCGTGCAACCATTGCGCACTGGCCAAAGGCACGTTCAAATCGCCGCTGACCTTCACGCCGTTGAAATAGACGCTGCCAGCTGCAATGGCGCGTTTTGCTTCGCCATTGCTCTTGAACGGCTGCCCGTCGCAATCGCCGACCAACAGCGAACCGGTTGTCGGCTCTGCTGTTGCGTCGAAAGCCGGAATTTCGTGCTTTAACATCGCCAAGACGGGCTCAGGACTGTCTTTTGGATCACCGCCGAACAGCAATTGGCTTGCTTTGTCAGCATGGAGCATCGCTTCCTCACCGTGAACCAGAAATGTCACAAAGCGCGCCAAGCACTTTTGGCCGCGGCGCAAATGCGGCTCTTCTGCATGCGCCGCTTCAAGCGCTTCGATCTCGGGCCGAGAAAAGAACGTAAAAAAGCGCAGATACGGCCCGACTTCGGCATCTTCGACGTTGATCCAGAATTGGTAAAATTTGTACGGGCTTGTCATCTGAGGGTCGAGCCAGACCGTGCCCGCCTCGGTTTTGCCAAATTTTTGACCGCTACGGGTCGTGATGAGCGGCATCGTAAGACCGAAAACAGGTTTCTCTACATAATCAGGGGTTTGTCGGTGAATCAAGTCTATACCGGAGACTATGTTGCCCCACTGGTCCGATCCGCCGAATTGCGCGCAACAGTCATGTCTGCGATACAATTCAAGAAAATCATAGGCCTGCAGCAGCATATAGCTGAATTCGGTAAACGAAATCCCCTGATCGCGTTCGTGCAAGCGGGTGCGCACCGAATCGCGTTGAATCATCGCACCGACCGAGAAATACTTGCCCGTATCGCGCAGGAACTCGATTAGGCCAAGTTCGCTCAGCCATTGGGCATTATCGATCGGCGCATGGGGTGGCTGTTCACCCAAGTTTTGCCAGATCTTATTGAGCTGCGCCGCCAGCGCGACCGTGTTGGCGCGCACCAGATCGGCAGAAAACAATTGACGTTCCGTGGTCTTACCCGATGGATCGCCGATAAGTCCCGTGCCGCCGCCCACGACCGGCAACGGAACATGGCCCGCCTTTTGCAGGCGCAACAGCATGATAATCGGCAACAATGAGCCGACGTGCAAGCTCGACGCCGTCGGATCAAAGCCGATGTAGACACGCAATCCTTGCGCATTGAGCCGATTCTGTGCCAAATCCACGTCGGTCACCTGATGGACCAAACCGCGCCACTGAAGATCTTCAAAAAAACCGGGCGTTTGCATGGCGGTCTACGGCTCTGGCTTGGCGTTGACGAGAATTTTCCACGCCGGCACTGGCGCTTCCGGAATTTCTTTTTTGCCCATAGGCACTTCTGGCACACCGAGCACCAAAAACGTCCCGCGCTTTTTCGGCAGCCAGATCGCTTTTCCCGCCGCGTCCCAGCGCACCACATCGCCCTCGCCCATCTCCTGATCGACGATCAGCAGCAAAGGCATGGTGATTTCGCCCTTATCGACATTTTCTTTGTCAAATTCGTGGATCGACAACTGCACCGGTTGGTTCTTTACCACGGCTTCTGGCAGCGAAATCAACCGCAAAGTCTTGTTCTTCTGCCGGCTTTCGTTGCTCAATGCTTCGATGCCCGGCCCCATCACCTGCGGCAACGCGCCCTTGATCGCGATCGGCGTGGACACGACATGCGTCGCGCCCGCGATCGAAAACGCCGCGATCAGCGCGTGATCGCCCCCCTCGCGCGGGTTGAACTTCAGCGCGCGGGCGTCAGCCCCTTGGCGAACTGACTGTTTTGCTAGGCTAAAGTAGACCTGACGCAGATCGCGGGCGGCCAAAAAGGCATAGACTTGGGCACCGTTGAGGTCTTCCAGTTGGCCTTGGGGGTGGCCGTCGTGGTCCATCGCCGACAGATACACTTGCATCATTTCAAGCGCTTGGGGCTGGGGCGTCGACTCGCCAGCCGCGTTGGCGAAGCCCGTTGTGATGCGAAAGCCGTCATCGGACTCCGACTTTGGCCCATGAAAAACTTCTGGTTCTTCGGGCTTGGCAGCTGCCGCGGTGGGCGATGCCGTCGCCGGTGTGGCCACGGCCGCTGGGGCAGCGACGGGCTCCTTAGGGATCGTGTACCGATCAATCTCCAGTTGGCTTTTTTGTTCGGTTCCACAGCCTTTGCAGCCAGTTTGGACAACAGCGATCGCAAGCAAGCAAAGCAGAATAATTGCCCAACGTCCTGACATTTATGCACCTTCCAATGCTTTTAGCGTCTCTGCATCCAGATCGAAATTGGACCAGACATTTTGGGTGTCATCCAAATCCTCAATGGCTTCCATAATCTTGAGCATTTGCTCCGCTTCTTTGCCTTTCAATTCCACAGACATCGAAGCAACTTTGGCCGGTTTGACGTCGCCCACCACCAAGCCCGCGGCTTCCAATTTGTCGCGAATATCCCATAAGTCTTTGTATTCTGTAGTCACCAACCAACCTTCATCGTCGGCTTCGACGTCACTGGCCCCGGCGTCCAGCGCGTGCATCATCACGTCGTCTTCGGCATATTTGCCTGAAAGCACATTGATTTGACCGACTTGGGTGAACAGGTACGCCACCGCTCCGACTTCGGCCATTTTGGCGCCGTTTTTGTTCAACGTGATGCGCACATCCGCAATCGCGCGGTTGCGGTTGTCGGTCATGGTGTCGATCAAAATCGCAGTGCCGCCAGGGCCATAGGCCTCATAGGTGATTTCTTCGTAGCTGACGCCTTCCAATTCACCTGTGCCCTTCTTGATCGCGCGGATAATGTTGTCCATCGGCATGTTGGCAGCACGCGCGTCCAAAACGGCTTTGCGCAATCGGGGATTACCTGCTTGGTCGCCCCCGCCAGCTTTGGCCGCGATCGTAATTTCCTTGATGACTTTGGTGAAGACTTTGCCGCGCACAGCGTCGGCTTTGCCCTTCTTGTGCTTGATTGTACTCCATTTATTGTGACCGCTCATCGGGCAGCTCCTCGTTTTTCACGGCTGTTGCGGGGTCCGCAAGGCAAAAACTAGCATTTCACTTGTCAGCACAGCGATATAGCGCCGCAGTGGCCATGGGTCCGGCTGCGACTTTTCGCGGGCGGCGGAATTTAGCACGACTTCCGCGGGTTGCTCAAGTTCGGCGTCATCGCCGCAGGTCCAAGGCCACGCTGCGATTTTCTCACGGGAATTGGCGACGCGGTCGCGCCTCAAACGGGCGTGCCCCTTGCGTTTCGCGGTGTGGACCGCGACAATTCCGCGCCGCAACACCCGCAGTTTGCTCGGTCGCGGTCAGAATTCTGACGCTACTGCTCTGAAAATACAGGCATACACATTGACCGCGCTCCCAACACATTCTCAGAAAGTTCGAGCAACAGGCGATCTTCACGACGCCGCCCAACGCGTCGAACGGGCGTTGCAGGCACTGCGCGGCGGCGGGTTCGCGATTGTGGTTGAAGATGTGCACGCCAGCAAAGCAGTTTTTGCGATTTTGGCGGCCCAATACGCCACAGCGACCGCAGTCAACGCGCTGGCGACACACGCGCGCGGCGTCTTGTGCGTGACCATGGGCAACGCCCGGGCGAATCATCTGAATTGTCAGACCATTGATCGAAAGCGCACGGCAACCGCTACCCCGAAATATGGCGTGAGCGTGGAGGCCGCCGTCGGCGTATCGACCGGCATTTCGGCCGCAGATCGTTCTGAAACAATTGAGAAACTCGCCGATTCGCGCGCCAAAGCCGTCGATTTTGTGCGCCCGGGTCACATCATGCCGATCATTGTGGCCGATCGCGGCGTGGTGGATGCCGCGTATGGCCCTGAGGCCGCTCACGATTTGGTGACGTTGGCCGGCCTGGCGGCTGGCAGCGCACTCAGTCACGTCCTTGACGAGATCGACGGATTGGCTCCAGAAAACGCTCAGCTTTTCGCTGATTTACACGGTTGGCCCTTGGTGCACGTCAGTGAAGTGCTCCACTACCGCGCGGCGCACGAACGTTTGGTGCGCATTGTGGCGGAAGGCGCGGTCGACACAGTCCAAGGTCCCTTTACGATTCGGGTTTATGAAAACGAAATCGACGGTACCAGCCACATCGCGTTGTTGTGCCAAACCGCGCCGCGCAGCGATGTCGCTCCCCTGATTCGTTTGCACAGTCAATGCCTTACCGGCGACATTTTGCACTCGCGTCGCTGCGATTGCGGCGCCCAATTGCAAGAATCGATGCGCCAAATCTCAGAATCCGGTCATGGCGCGATCCTCTATCTGCGTCAGGAAGGGCGCGGCATCGGTTTGATCGACAAAATTCGCGCGTATAGCCTGCAAGATCACGGCGCCGACACGGTCGACGCCAACGTCCAGTTGGGTTTTGCGCCCGATGAACGCGATTACGCGGGCGCCGCGCAGATCCTGCGCGACCTCGCCATGACGCGCGTGCGGGTGTTGACCAATAACCCGCAAAAATTATGGGCACTTTCACGACTCGGCATTGAAGTTGTGGCGCGCCAAGCCATTGAAATCAGCAGCACCCCGGACAACATTCGCTATTTGCAGACCAAACGCGACCGCATGGGGCACTGGATCGGCGGCATCGCGGAACCAAATGCTTCAGCAATTACCGGCCTATCAGGCAGTCACTCCGCAAAGGCTGGCGATTGATCGCAAAGAGCAGCGCCGCGACAACTCAGGAAGGATTTCCGTATGCGCCATGTCGGCACATTGATTTTTGGGGGCGGCTTGACGGGCATGTCGACGGCGTTTCACCTCGATCGGCGGGCGCAACAAACCGGTCAATCCAGCATCGCTTCGTATTTGCTTGTCGAGAAAGAATCACGCTTGGGCGGACTTACACGCACGGAAGAAATTCGCGGCTACTACTTTGACCACACCGGCCACTGGCTGCATTTGCGTCATCCGCAGATGAAGGCGTTTGTTCAGGAGGTCATGGGCGACGACATGATGCAGGTCGCGCGCAAAAGTCGAATCTGGTCGCACGGTTGCCTCACACATTTTCCTTTTCAGTCCAACTTGCACGGCCTGCCCTTGTCGGTTGTTTACGAATGCCTGCAAGGTGCGATCGAAGCTGCGCTAAAAGAATCGCGCGGCGAATTTACCGATCCGACCGATTTCAAAGATTTTTGCATGCAGCGTTTTGGCGCAGGTATCACAAAACATTTCATGGTGCCCTACAATGCCAAGCTGTGGGGCTGCCAACCCGAAGAAATCACAGCCGATTGGTGTACCCGCTTCTTGCCGCGGCCCAACATCGCCCAAATGACAGCGGGCGCCTTGGGCCTGATCGACGATCAAGCCGGCTACAACGCCAGCTTTGTCTATCCGCGCGCGGGCGGCATTGAGGCGTTCGCCAGTCGCATAGCCACCCATATTCCCAAAGACAAATGCAAGCTTGCGACCGTGCCTGTGGAGATTGATCTGGAGGCCAAAACTTGCACGCTCAGCGATGGCGAAACGGTGGCCTACGATCAATTGTTGTCCTCGATTCCCCTGCCGGAACTGTTGAAAATTGTAACCAAACTTCCCGATCTGGTGCGGCAATCTGGCGCTGCGCTGCGTTGCACGAGTTTGCGTTACTTGGCGTACGGCATCGCAAGGCCGAACGTCCTCAATGATATTCAATGGCTATACGTACCTGAGGACAAATATCCGTTCTACCGCATCGGCTCTTTCTCCAACGCCGTGCCGAGTCTGGCACCAGCAGGAAAGTCGAGTCTTTACGTAGAAGTAGCGAACAATATCGTGGCCAGTGATGAAGAAGTCCAACTTTCCGTCAGAGCGTTTTTGCGCGAACAAGGTTGGCTGGGCGACGACAGCGAAATCGAAGTCGAAGAAGTGCGGCACATTCGCTATGGTTACGTGGTTTTTGATCGCCACTATTTTCCGGCCAAGGAAGTGATATTTCCATTTCTACAGCAAAATAGCGTACATTCACTCGGACGCTACGGTGCCTGGGTCTATTCGTCCATGGAAGATGCGCTTTGGGATGGCTTTCAGTACGCCGCGGCGATGCAGGCGTAATTTATACGGACATTTGTTCTTGACCATTGGCTAGATTTTTCGCAGAGTACTGCCCCCGTTGGGCCGTCAAGGCCACAGGAGGTCGCGTGGCCAGCAAGCACAGCGCAACAAATGTCGCTGAAATAATTCCAGAACTCAGCATCGTGATCCCTTGTTACAACGAGGAGGCGATTCTTTGGGCGTCTGTTGTGGAATTGCGCGCCGGTCTTTTGCTCTGGAATCGACCGTTTGAGATCATCGTGAGCGAAAACGGCTCGAAGGACGACACGCGCGCGATCGCTGAAAAGCTGAGTCGCGCCTATCCCGAAGTAAAGCCTATCTTTTCGGACGAGCCGAACTACGGCAAAGCCCTGCGCCGCGGCATTGAAGCTGCGCGCGGCCTGTTTGTGCTGTGTGAAGAAATTGATCTATGCGATTTGGATTTTCACAAGCGAGCGCTAGAAATTCTCGATGCAGATCAGGCCGATATGGTGATCGGCTCCAAAGCCCACCGCGACGCCAAAGATGAAAGGCCCATGACGCGGCGCGCGGCTACCATGGTGATGAACGGGTTACTTCGCGTTTTGCTTGGGTTCAAGGGCACGGACACCCACGGTCTGAAGGCCTTTCGGCGCACAGCGCTGCAGCAGACCGTGAGCAAGTGCGTGGTCGATAAGGATTTATTTGCCAGTGAACTGGTAGTGCGCGCGGAACGTTACAAAGTGCGCGTGTATGAAATCCCGATCGTCATCCATGAAAAGCGCCCGCCCAGCATTCACCTGTTTAAGCGCGTGCCCAACGTGCTCAAGAATTTGGCCAAGCTCGTTTACGTGGTGCGCATTCGCAACCGCTGATTCACTCAATAGATTTTCAAATCATTTTCCAATAGATTTTGCTGCGACCTCGTTGCGAGTTGAGCCGAAATGATGGCCGGTTCCAAACCATTGCGCGCCGCAGTCAACGTCGACGTCGACGGTCTGTACCTTTACGACCGCATCCACGGCCATGCGTCAACTGCTGGCAATATTGCGGGATTTGACCCAGTGTCGCAAATTCCCACCGTCTGGACGCGCGGCGTCACCCGGTTTTTGGACCTGTTTGCGCGGACGAACATCAAGGCCACTTTTTTTGTGGTGGCTCAGGATTTGCAACATTCTGAAATTGCAGCCGTCTTTCGCGATGTGGTTGCCGCGGGCCATGAGATCGGCAGCCACTCGCTGACGCATCCCTATCACCTGAGTCGGTTGCAGCCGCATGAAATAGCAAACGAACTTGCCACGTCACGCGCCATCCTGCAGGACGCTAGCGCCCAACCCGTCGTCGGTTTCCGCGCGCCGGGCTACGTATTGAGCGACGCGCTGCGCGAGGCGATCGCAGACGCGGGTCATGCCTATGACAGTTCGCGCTTCCCATGTCCGCCCTATCAACTAGCTAAAGCCCTGTTTATTGGAACTTATCAGCTGCTAGGCCGACCGTCTGGCAGTCTGGTGGAATCGCCTGCCGTCTGGCTCGGCCCGCGCACGCCCTACGTCGATCGGTTGCCCAGTGGTCGCAGGCTGTTGGAATTGCCGATCGGCGTTTTGCCGGGCACGCGTCTGCCTTTTATCGGTACCTCTGTGATCGCCATGGGCATTGTTGGCCACATGGCGCTGCGTCCGCTTTTTGATCGCAGCGACTGGCTCAATTTTGAACTCCACGGCATCGATTTGACCGATCACCAAAGCGATGCGATTCCCGCGCGGTTGCGCACGCAGCCGGATCAGCGGGTGCCGCTGCGCAAGAAATGGCCATTGTTCGTCAGGGTTATGGAAGATCTGGCGCGAACGCATGAAGTGCAAACGCTTGGCAAATGGGCCGAGCTGAGCGAAGCAAATTAGCTAAAATTTCAAATTTATAGGAGATAACCGCATGGCAACGTTGTTGGAAAACGAGTTGATGGAACAGATGAAAGTTTGCATGCGCGCTGGCGACAAGATCGGCCTAGCGGCCGTGCGAATGGTGCGGACCAAAATCATGGAAAAGAGGACCGCCAAGAATGCCCCAGAAATCACGGATGAAATCGTGGTCGACGTCATTCGCAATTACACCAAAATGCTGTCCGGTTCGATCGATGAACTCAAGGCCGGCGGTGCGGACGAAGGCGAAGAGAATATTGCGCAAATGATAAGTGAGATCAAATATTTGGATCGGTTTCTGCCCAAATTGCTCAGTGAGGCTGACACCGCGGCGCTGGTCGACAAGGTGCTGGCCGAACTGGGCGTCACCGATCCGAAAATGACCGGCAAGGCGACCGGCGCGATCATGAAAGATCACAAAGGTCTGGTCGATCCGGGGCTTGTCGCGCGGTTGGTCAAGCAGAAATTGGGTGGTTAGCCGCTAAATTTCTGCGTCGATGGTCATGCTTTTGAGCAATGAGCCGTTTTGGTCCCAAGCCTCACAAATCACTTGATGTTTGGGTGAAGTGACGATGCGCACGCGGCCGATTGTGTTGGTGCCGGTGCCTCCCTGCGTCCAATAAGGCCAGATGCTTTCAGGCACAATATCAATGGCCGCCAGCAAATCCATGATCGGCGCCTGATCGATATCGAGGTTGGCTGCCATAAAAACCGGCGGACACGCCGCGTCGCGCTCTTTCATCGATGACTGATGGGCATCGCCCGTCAGAAACAGCATATTTTTCACAGCACCTGACGTATGCAAGTCCAGAATTTTCTTGCGTTCAGTCGGATAGCCGCACCAACCGTCACCGGCCGCTTGGGCAAAAATTTGGGACTGCAATTCCAGTCCTTGTTCGAGCACCACGTCGTAGCGCGGATTGATTTCCACAGGGAAAAACACGATTTTCCAAAGCGCTTTTGACGCTTTAAGGCCCCCGACAAGCCAATCCAGTTGCTCGGCGCCCAGCATCGTATGCGCGGGTGGCTCCTTCAACACTAGAATATCTTTACCGTCTTTGTCTTTTCCCGGCACGATCGCCTTGGCAAAATCGGTCCGCTGCGAGCGCATGTCGACCAGCCAATAATCGACATGTCCCGCGCTAAATTGTTGCCAAACACCTAGTTGCGAAATGGGCAGCGGATACGTCGGCAAGTAGCGCGCAAAAGCGCTCACGCGATCACTTTGTTTGCCGGTCACGTCGCGATGGGCATTATTCTCTGCAAAATCATGGTCATCCCAGACGTGGGCCAGAGGCAATTTGCCGACCAGTTTGCGCATCGGGTATGTCGGATCCATGCGCCGCAGGTAACTTTTGCGAATTTCTTCCGGAAAGGCCGTGTAATTTTTTCCATCCTTATCGTGACCCATTTTGCCAAACAAATAATCGGGATAGGTCCAATCGCCGATCTGAGCGAAAAACAGGGGCCGGTCGGGCCAATTGGCGGCAACTTCAAAAGTTTTGCCCAGACTTTCGCCTTTGGCGCCGTCGCCGTGGCGCTGGCAGGAGCCAAAACAAAAGCTGTGCGCTGCAAGCGTGCCTGCCGCAGGAAATGTTGTTGTTTCAATGTTATGTGAAGAGTCAGCGATCTCGTCGATCAAAGGCGTGGCGACATAACGCGTCGCAGGCACCAAGCCCGTCGCAGCCAAGTGCACCGAAAAATCGTTTTCGGCCGCGGCAATCGTGCAAGGCGTCAAAATGGGCGACCCGCCGGCCGCGGATTGAAGGGAAAATTGCACCTTGCCGGCTTTGTCCAAACGCGCGGTGAATTCAACGGAAATGTCCGTCGCACCGCCGCTAAGCGGACCGTGCGTGATCTTGGCACCCAAGCCTACAACCGCGCAGACAGGCTGGACTTCGTGCAACGGGCCGCTCTCCGTAGTGCACGCCGCCGGCGCAGCCGCAGTTGCAAGCGCGACGGAGCGAAGAAACGCGCGCCGCGACGGTTGATCTGCTCCGGTTTTTGGGGGCTTTGTCACAGATACCTCGTCAAGCTGCGCTACAATCGAATTTTTACCACGGCGGCTTTTGGGCTTTTTCGCTGGCCAATTTTGCCCTTGCGAGCATGGTTTTTTTGATCGCGTCGGGCGCGGCTTCCAGCGCGCCGGCCGTGCACACCTTTGCTCGCGGGCGCCCGAGCAAATCCGTCCTCGATTCTGCACCTTGACACTGCCCGATGGCAATTGCCGGCGAACCGGTGCGCGGACGGTAGCGCTCGGGCTCCACCATCGCAAAGTCGGGCAATCCACGAGACGTCGCTAAATCTGTTGCTGTATTTCCAATGCCGCCGTGCACAACAGACCGCTTTACCCTAACGCGTTCGACTTCCAAACGATGCACGGCAATCGCTTCTGGGGCGCCCATTACAATGCTTGAATCTACGCTGAGTTGGGTCATGGCACCGGGCATCAGCAGAATCGCGCCGCCGCCGTTATAGGCGATCGTGCTGTGCTGGCAGACCAATTGGGCGTGGTTGGACAGGCGCACTGGCGCGTCCCCCGTCGATTTCGTATTATTATCTGTGATTTGCGCGCCATCAAATAGCATTTTCGCTGTACCCGTCCCTTCGATCGCCGACGCGAAGCTGGCAATATTGTGGCTGACTAGGGTGCGCACGACCTCCACCTGCCCCGCATCGGCAAAAATGGCGCCGCCACCAAGGACTGTGGCCTCGTTGTTGTCCAGCACGCAGTCCTGCAAGGTGATTTTGCTGTTTTGGGTCATGCTGATCGCGCCACCGCGGTCGGCTCGGCCGTTTTTCAACGTCAGGCCGATGAGGTTCACCACCAAGCCGTTCTGTTGCAGCGTCACGATGCGCCCCTGCGTACCGGCGTCCAGCAGCACGGGGCCATTGCCGAGGCGTTTGAGCGTGACCGAATGCGTCGCAATCAGCCGAGCGCCCGGATACAGCCCCGATTTGAGGCAGATGACGATGGGTTTGAGGGCCTTGTCAATCGCGTGCTGGATGGCGGCCGTGTTGCCGTTGGCCTCCAAGGTCACGTCGCAGGCCAAAACTGGCGCCGCAATGATCAGGCCCAGTAGGACAATGCCAGTCGAAAGTTTACTGCGCTTCCATGGCATCGGTGATCGCCTGCTGAACCGCGCCGGACTGCGGCACTTTGTTGTCTGAACCCGGCAATATAGCGACGATTTTGCCATCGCCCTTGGCAAAAACCGCCCACGGAATCGATCCACTATGCAGCGCATTGGCCGGATCGGAAAGTTTGACGTCCTTGTCGTACAACAGCACAACCTCGGGCGCTAATTTGTATTCCTCGGCCAGGGTTTTGCATTCTTCGGCCGTCGGCTTTGCGCCCGTGAGTTTGCCTTTGCCCGATCCCGGCGGATCTTCGACAACGGTTTTTTCTTTGCCTTCGACCAAAATCCAGACAACGCCAAGGTTTTTGCCCTTGAAAAAATTGTAAGTGGTGCGGTGGCTGGTGCTCATCGCCTTCAGCCCCTCCTCCAAGTAGTCGTGGTGGCTGGTGATCCAAATCGCGGACGAGCCACAGAGTTCACCAAAATCGTAAGGTTGGTCGTCGTCGCAGCGGTACAACACCGGCCCGCGTTTGACGTATTGCCCAACGTCGGTCCCAAAAGTGGCCTTTTTCGGGCATTGGTCGATACCGACAGCGGCGGCGACGGTGCCACACGTCACATCGGTGCGTCCGGTGCTATTGACGGTGCCTTGCAAGGTGAATTTGCTCAGATCAATGGTGAATTTCTTGCCGGCCTTTTTCATTTCGATCGTGCCGGTCATGACGACTTTGATGTCCGTCAACACCGCGGCAGCCTGTGTGGACAGCGGCTTGCCGATCGCGTTTGGCGTCAGCGTGGCGTTGTCGCCGGTGCCCTCATAGAAAGTTTCAGACGCCGCTTTTTCTGGCCACTCCACACACGGCGCCGAAGATCCGACCCCCGCGGCCACCACAGTTTTTGTGATGTAAAATCGCGCCTTGTCCAGCGCGAGACCGGCATTGCCGCGCTTGAACTGCAAGTCCAATTGGCAACTGCCGTCTTTCTTGGCCAAACTCATGTCGAATTCGGTCACACAAGTGAGGTTCTCCGCGTCGGTGGCCAATTTGTGATTGACGATCGAAACTACAGTGCCGCCTTTGTAATCAAGGCTCACGCTGGCGCCATCTAGGGAAGTCTGGATGGGGCCGCTAACGACTAGGCCGGCGGCCGCCGCGGTGCCCGCGCCACCGGTCGTCGTGCTGCTGCTGCTCGAGCAGGCATTGAGCGACAACACCCCTAAAATCAAACTAGTACGTACCAAATTGCTTCCGTTCATCTTCAGTCTCCACGGGTCTGAGGGCCACTCGCCGTCGGCGGCCGCAGCGCGACAACGTTACCATAAGCCACGCGCGTTGCCACAATTCGATGACAGTTCAACATTGCAACCGATTGCAGCGTTTGGCGCGCTTGCTAAAGTGGCCCTTGAGGTTACAAGCCATGTCCGCGGCGCAACAACTACAACTGCCTGATCTAACGATACCTTTGCGTGACACATCGACGTTGCGGCGCGTGCTCACACAGTATTGGCAACGGGTGCTCCAAGAGTTCCTGCGCCTGCCCCAAGCCAAGATCAAGCTTGAAAACAGGCCGTTATACGTCGAAACGGCGCGTTTGCTGGAACAACTGGCGCGCGCCGATCTGCGAACAGCGCTGCAAATCGTCCGCCAACCCACCATTTCCACGCTCGTGCAGATCATTTTGCCGCAGTTGCAAGCGGACGGCGATCAAGCGGCGTTGAACAGGTGGCTGCGCGAGGCCTGCGTTTTGGTGTTGTTGGAGCTGGCGGTACGCGGGGGCTTGCCAGCCGAGGGCGTGCAAGTCGGCCGCGGGAAGGACGGTTCGTTTGCAGTTTTGCGCTGCCCCGATGCGCAGTTGCAGGTCGAACTGCTGCCCGCCGCCACCACGGTACTTTTTTTGCCCAAGCAACTCCGCATCGGCCCCGGCGATTGGCAAGTCGCGCTCGATGATCCGACATCGGTCGCAGCGAATGACGCGCCCTTTTCGCTGACGCATCCGTATCATGAGATTGTTGCTGGTCTTTTTCTCGCCGAAACCGACAATAATCCGTTGTCTGACTTTGAGGCGCATCCGGACAAAAGCGGCAATCAGCTGAATTTGGGCGGACATAGCGTGCAGCAATGGGTGGACGAACTGCGGGCGGATCTGCTGTTGATCGACAAACACCTGCCCCTTGTGGGCCAAGAAATTCGCCTGACGATGAAACTAATCATTCCAGTGGGTTATGATGCGGAAAAGCACCTGTCGGCCAGTTATGAAGAGGCGATCGGTCTGCTCTACATGACGCTACATCCCAACCGCATGACGATGACCGAAGCCCTGATCCACGAATTCCAACACAATAAGATCAATGCAGCTTTCCGGATTGATCCGTTGCTCAGCAATGCCTGGCGACCGCTTTACACCTCGCCCGTGCGCCCCGATCCGCGGCCGTTGCACGGCGTTGTGCTTGCGGTGCACGCTTTTCAGCCTGTGGCAAAGCTTTATGAAATTATGACTGAAAACGGCGATGATTTGTCGCGAAATGCCTACTTCAAGCAGCGATTTCACCAGATCTTGCAGATCAACCGCCGTGGCGCGACGACCGTGTTGGATCACGCGAAGCCGACCGCCGTGGGTGGGCCATTTTTTGCAGAAATGCGCGCGATTGAAGACCATTTTGCGGTCTACGCGCAGCAGAATTGGCCCGATGAAAGTTAGGCGCGGTCGTTGCCGATCAAAATGCGCCGGAACGTTCAATTTCACTGCGTTCAAATTTCATCAGCAGTGAAATAACTTTCGCTTCCAAGACTTGCGGATCCATTGGCTTGTCATGACCGCCTGCGGCCGCATCGGCGCCACCGGAGGCCGCATTCGGTGCGTCGACCATCGCGGGCGATCCACCTTCATCATCTTGTGCAAATACGCGGCCTTCTGCCTCGCGTGCCTGGAATTCGTGGGCTTCTTCGCCCGCAGCGTCTTCATCGCCGCGTTTGGATTCGTTCAGAACTGGCGCGCCGCCAAAACTCGACGGAATTCCGCCCATTGCACCAAATCCGGCGCTGCCGCTGGCGCCAGCGCCTGAAATGCCAGAAGGCGGAGAAACGTGCGCAATTTCATGGGCGATGACCGCACGACCGGCGCGGGTACTGGGATCAAATTCGCCGGCACCAAAGAAAATATCTTGATCGCCCACCGCAAAAGCGCGCGCGCCCAAGGCATCCGCAGCAGCCTGCGCCTTGGTACCGCGGTGAATGCGCACGTCTGCAAGCGATTCTCGGCGAAAACCGGCGCGCGACAGACGATCGATCAATTGCGGATCGAGGCGCGTCGGCACCGCATCGGCCAGCCATTTCGCGCCTACCTGCGCGTAACGCTGGGTTAAACTCGCCCCCATCATGTCTGACTGGGTACCGGCAAGGTGCGTCGCCAGCGCGCCGGGATCGACGCCCTGCCCGCTATCAGCGGCGATTTGGGCATTTTCTTCTGCAAGTCTGCGTAGTTCTTCGTCTTGAAGTCCAGCCATCGAGCACCTCCACCAAGACCTTAAATACCACGCGGCTGCAAACGCAACCAGTCAACCCGCATTTCGCCGCGCAAAGTGGGGTCTAATGACCACACCGCGCCGCGCGAACCTCTGATTTGCGCTGTGACCTTGCCCGCAATTCTCATCTTGCGCGGCGTTGCATACAATGGTGTGCCGCGCTTTGTGTTTTACCGCTGCAAAATGGCTTTTCGCGCGCATTTTCATGCATGATCAGAGGCTTTTCTATGAGCGACCGCGTTCCTTTGCCCGCTATTTGTCTGCCGTTGCTTGAGCGGGTGCCCGCCCTGCATCTGATCGGCAACACGCCTTTGGTGCGGATCAACGCCTTTGAATCCGCGCATCCCGGTGTCGAGGTCCATGCAAAGGTTGAGTATTTCAACCCCGGCGGCTCGCTCAAAGACCGCCCGGTGCTGCGAATGCTCAGCGAAGCGATCGCAGACGGTCGCCTGCAAGCTGGCAAAACGATCATCGACAGTTCATCGGGCAACGCCGGCATTGCCTACGCACTCATCGGCGGCGCTTTGGGTTACGACGTCGAGATTGTGATCCCAGACAACGCAAGCAAAGAACGATTGAAACGCTTGGCCGCCCACGGCGCAAAAATCACCCACACGGATGCGCAAAAGGGCTATGACGAAGCGATCCGCACTGTGCGTAGAATTGTAAACGCCAACCCAGAAAAATATTTTTACTGCGACCAATACAGCAACAATGGCAATTGGCGGGCGCATTACGACACAACTGCACTTGAAATTTGGCAACAAACTCAGGGACGTGTGACGCATTTTGTCTTCGGCGTCGGCACAGGAGGGACGATTACGGGCATCGGCAAACGGTTGAAGGAACTCAACGCCAATGTGCAGATCGAACTTTTGATTCCCGATGCATTTCCTGGGGTTGAAGGACTCAAGCCCCTCGGCTCGCCGGGCGATCATGTGCCAGAAATCTATGATGAATCGCTGCCGAACCGGAGGTGGGACGTCGATGAAGACAAGGCCTGGCAGGTGAGCCAAACCCTTGCAAAATCAGGACTTTTTGCCGGACAGAGCTCTGGCGTCTGTGTCGCGACCGCAGTCCGACTGGCGACCGACATGAGCAAACGCGGTGAAAGCGGCGTAATCGTTACGATGTTGTGCGATATTGGCGAGCGCTACTTTTCCACGCGCCTATGGGATGCCTAGTACGCATTCGAATTGATCTTGTGGCATATTTGCTGCAACACAGAAGTACATTCGCGGCGCAACCCCAGCCGCGAACGGGAGCCAAAGTGGACTGGGACAGGCCAAACCGTCGATCGAGCCGCACAGGGCGGGAATCGGGCATTCTCGCTGCGAATTACGAACCACCGCCGAGACCCGATTCCGAAGTTATTCTACCGACCTATGAAGTCGAGTTGCCCAAATGGGCCTACGCGATGCGCAACCTTGCGCTTTTTGTACCCTCGTCGTGGGTCCTGCTGACGGCTTGCCTTTGGTGGGCTTGGCGTCTGGTTGCGCTCGTGAGCCGCGGCGATTTCAATTTGACCGCAAGCAGCGCCCCGCCCTTGCTGCGCGGGCTGCTGAGCGATGTGCTTTTTCTAACACTTTTGTTCACGTTAGTGCGGGTTGGGACGCTTATCGCCTCGCCAAGTTGCGATCAGCGGGTGCGCATGTCGCGGGTCCTGCGTTGGGTTGCGTTTGGCCTTTTCAGCCTCTCGACGATGACACGGATCGGCGACGTCGTGCATTGCTCGGTGGAAAAGACCGCGCCTAATGCACTGTTTTGGCACAATTTTGTCGCCACACCGCTGGACTTTCTGCTCAACGGCGGCACGCTTGCGGGGCTGGCGATCGCATTAGCTGTGGCCGCAATTGCCCGCTACGCCATGACCATTGATCTAGAAGCCACGGAACGTTCAATCGATTTGTTGGGTAGACCGCGCGTGATGGCGCTTTCGATCGCCAGCTTGTTGGCCGCTTTGGCCCTTTGCCTCGGGGTGACGATCAGTGCGGTGCGGCTGCCTGTCGGTTCCAACGATTGGAGCAGACTTTCGGAACTACAAGCCGTTGCGGGACTTCGCGCCGCGATCGCCGAAAACAAGCGCCCTGCACCGCCGCCTTTCCCGTGACCACCGCTCGCTTTTTCACGGTCCTTTTGCCCACTCGTTGGCTTGTCGTCGCCACCGCCATCCCGCTTGGCTGGCGCGTTTTGATGCTTTTTGCCCGCGGCGTGGATTGGCCGGCGTTGAGCCACGGTACGTCGTTGATCAAGGGCGTTTCCTCCGATATTTTGCTCAACTACGGGCTTTTTGTGCTTTTGCGCGCCTTGGCCTTGGCGCTGCCAGCGACAACAGTTGGGCGTTGCAACGCTAAATGGGTCCTGTTGTTGGCGAGTTTCCCCTTACTTTTCAGTCATGTGCTGCGCGCCGCCGATTTCGCCCACTGCTACATGTTGCGCGCCCATTTTGCCGCCGAGTCGTTTCTGTATTTGGAAGGCGGCTTTGCCGGTCGATTTTTCACGTTGCGCGGTGGGGAGTTGTTGCTCATCACCGCGACGGTCGTGACGCTGCATCTTTGGTTGGTCAAACAGGACATCGCCCAGGTGACTGCCAGGATCGCGGGTCAGCCCGCGCGCGATCGCCGGATTGCTGTCGTGGTAGCGCTGGTTGCGGGCGTACTTGCGCCGTGGCGGCCGATCGCCGATGCGCTGCGCTATCCGCCGCATGAATTCGATCTGCGCGTCATTCCGGAAATGAATTTTGCCCGGCAGTGGCTGCTTTACCGCGCCGACGCGCGCGAACGGCAAAATGACGTGTTGCCAACGCCGACTGCGCAGCAATGGACCAAGTGGCAAGCGGCCGGACTGGTGCCGCGTGAGGGGAGGGCTGATGCGGCATTTCCCCTTTATCGGCTTGGTCTTGGAGAACCGCCGCTGCCGTTCGCTAAAAAGACCGGCGCGCGGCTCAAGCCAGATATCGTTCTGACGATGTTGGAGTCGACCAACCGCGTGTTCATTCATGAATTATCTGGGCATTTTCGCGGTCTGATGCCCGAACTCGGACAATTGTCGCGGCAGATGACCGTGGTGGACAATTACTGGAACAGCACGTCGCCGACGATCGGCGGCTTGGTCGCGACCGCCTGCTCGGTTTATCCGCCGACGCACCCAGCCGATCTCAACGGAAAAGATTCTGTCGCAAGTTCGGCCGCTTATACCTGCCTCGCCGAAGTTCTGCGCAATGCTGGCTATCGCACAGTTTTTCTGCAGGGTTCTGACGCAACTGGACTGGCGACCGACAAATTCCTAGTAGCCCATGGTTTTGATGAGGTTTTAAGTGACGGCGAATTGCACAAGCGCTTTCCGAACGCGCTAAAAAGCGAAATGGGCTACGGCGATCGAGAAGTGCTCGCCTTTGCTCAAGAGCAAATTGAAAGGCTCGAAAAGCTCGAACACGCGGATCACAAACCATTTTTCTTGTTGGTCATGACGCTCGATACCCACGAGCCCGGCCTAGCGCCCGCTGAGTGCCAGTTGCCGCGCGATGCCACTGGCCAATTTGCAGTCGAGGGGGTGCCGACGGATTTGGCAGGACAGCGAGCGCTCGCCGCGTTTCATTGCACAGACAAGCTGTTGGGGATATTCGGCCGGTTTATTCTTGCGCCTGAGCGGGCAAATCGTTTGCTCTGGCTGGTGACAGCCGATCACGCGACCTTTCACACGTTGGCCAACGACAGTGTATTCAAGAATGTAGAAGTCGGCTGGTCCTTCGATCGCCTGCCGTTGTTGCTGCATGACCCTCTGCACGATTTGCCGCCGCGTGTCGACGTGCTCAGCGGCAGTCTGGATGTCGCGCCGACCATCATGCACCTGCTCGATCTCGACGGCGCAGCTAGCAATATGGCCGGCAAAAGTATTTTCGGGGGTCGCCGCAAATTTCCGTATCTGGTCGGACGAATTGGTTCGCGCTTGGCTTGGGTCAACAATGGCGTGGAGCAGCGCGATCTGGTGATGGCCGAGTTGCCGCAGCTCTGCGCGCGCAAAGACCCGCTGACGGCCACGGGTGCGTCGCCGCTGGATGCCTGTGACCTACAAGCGTATTTTGCGTGGCAAGACGGCTTGTGGACCCATCGGCGCTTGGCGCCGTGGCTCAAGGACACGCCAACGGTCCCGATGAAGTAAACCTATTGCGCATCACACGGGCACTGCCGCGGCACCTTGGTGCGGTAGACGCGGCAGCGTTCGCGGGTGACGTCGCAGCGCGCCTGAAGCGCTTTGACTTTCGGGTAACGTTTGGAAATATTGCAGACGTTGTTGGAAAGGTAGCAGCTCTCCGATGACCAATTGCACATCTCAAAACACAAATCGAGCGCGTTTTCGGACGTCGCCACCGAAGTAATTTGGTAGCTGATATTGGATTGGCGCGTCGTTGCAACCTCGACGGTCAGGCGATCTTGCTCACTGACCTCATCAAAACCGACGTTTGCCGTGGAACCTGTGGAGCAAGCCGTCACAAAGGCGCAGAAACCAATGGAAATAGCGGCGAAACCCGTGAAGGCGAAAGGCCATTTCCTTGAGATTGCGGCGCTCGTGCCCGTGCTAACTGCCATGCCTCAACTTCCTCCGAGCCTCAAATTCCGCGGCGACTTGCCGAGCTGTGGTCTTCCGCAGACCCACCAAACACCGCAAACACCGCCGCAAAATCCGGCATAAAGCCATGAATTCCATCGCAATATGCGACAAATGGCCCATACGCCGCACGGCCGTATTTCACGGCGTTCGCCGCGTAGTGTAAGGGCCACGCGGCGATCCGGCAAGATCACCCAGCGTTTCGACCGTCGCGCTTGCACTCACGGCCATTTACTTTCAAACTTGTCGCCGCAGTGGTTTGCGCTGCACGGCGGCGCGGAGAAACACGAATGGGCGATTTCCGCAATGTTGCAGACCTGTTCGAATCCGCGGCCAACGCCATGCCACACAAGGGCATCATCCGCGCCAAGACCGCGGCCGGATGGCAGACTACGACCTTGTCGGCGTGGCGCCAGCAGAGCGGTTCCTGGGCCAAAGGCCTGATCGCGCTGGGCCATGCGCCCGGTGATCGCGTCCACATTGTCGCCAATACCTCTCAGCCGTGGCTGATTGCCGACATGGCAATCATGCTGGCGGCGGGTGCGACCGTGCCGATCTATCAATCTGCGCTCGATGGCGAGGCCGCCTACATCTGCGGCAACAGTGGTGGGCGCTTTGCCTTTGTTGAAGATCCGCTGCAGCTGGAAAAATTGGTCAAGCACCGGCAATCGCTACCGCACTTGAAGAAAATCATCTGCATGAATGCGGCGGTCCAATTGCCTGCTCCCGATCAGGAGGGCCGCACCAGTTTGCGCGTCAGCGATGTGCTGCCCGCGAGCGACGATTGGGTGATAACCTTGGCCCAACTTGCAGAACTGGGTGCAACAATTGCTGATTCCGCGCTTCATGAGCGACGCGAATTGGTGAAGTCCGACGACATCTGCACCATCGTCTACACGTCCGGCACGACTGGTCAGCCAAAGGGCGTCGTATTGACTCACTTGGCTTTTTTGAGCGAGGTCGAGGCCGCCTTGCAATCGCTTGACGTGCGACCCGATGATTCTATGCTGCTTTTTCTGCCGTTGGCGCACATTTTCGCCAAGGTCGTGTCGTTTGTGTGCATGGCCGTCAAGACCGAAATTATCATTCCGCAATCGATCGCCACTTTGCTTGTCGACATGGCAGAGTCCAAGCCCACTGTTTTGCCAGCGGTTCCGCGGATCTTTGAAAAAGTGCACAACAAGATTTTGGGCGGCGTCCACGCGGCCAATCCCGCGAGACAGCGCATTTTTCACGCCGCGCTGGCCACGGGGCGCGAAGTCTCCAAGCTGCAGCAGCGCGGCAAGCAACCCACGGGCGCTTTGGCCGCGCGCCATTGGTTGGCGCACAAGCTGGTATTCCACAAGATTCACGCGATCTTCGGCGGCCGCATCCGCGGTTTTATCTCGGGAGCCGCGCCCCTTTCGCGTGAGTTATCGGAATTTTTTCACGCCTGCGGCCTGTTGATCTTGGAAGGTTACGGTTTGACCGAAACGTGCGCAGCCGTGACGTGCAATCGCCTTGATCGCTATAAGTTTGGCACAGTTGGCCTGCCGATGCCCGGAATCGACGTGCAGATCGCGCTCGATGGCGAGGTATTGGTCAAAGGCCCTGTTCTAATGCGCGAATATTACAACAACCCCGAAGCCACGGCAGAAGCCATCATCGACGGTTGGTTTCACACCGGCGACATCGGCGAAATCGACGCCGACGGTTTCTTGCGCATCACCGACCGCAAGAAGGACATCATCGTCACTGCCGGCGGCAAGAATGTTGCGCCGCAAAATATCGAAAGCCACATTAAGCATTCGCCTTTCATATCGCAGGTGATGGTCTACGGCGATCGCCGCAAGTTCTTAAGTGCGTTGCTCACGCTCGACGATGAAGCCATCAAGGTCTGGGCCAACGAACACAACATTGCTTATGCATCGCTGGCCGAATTGACACAAAATGCCAGTGTTTACAAGCTGATTGAACAGACGATTGCCGAACGCAATCGGACGCTAGCGAGTTATGAGACCATTAAGAAATTCGCGATCTTGGAACGGGATCTGACTGTGGAAGACGGAGATCTCACGCCATCACTCAAAATGCGTCGCAAGGAAGTGACGCGTAAGTATCAGGATTTGCTAGATTCGTTTTACAGCGAGCACTATTAAAACCGGCACAAACGCGACTTGACCCTGCCACTAGGAAAATCTGTGCCGATTCCGTCGACGATCATTTGTCTGCCCACGTACAATGAAAGCGAGAATTTGCCGCTCATGCTGGCGGAAATTCACAAGGTTGTGCCCGGGGCGCACATCTTGGTGATCGATGACAACAGCCCCGACGGCACTGGGCACATCGCCGACGAGTGGGCCGCCAGAGACCGGCGAATTTTCGCGCTTCATCGTCAGCAGAAACAGGGCCTTGGACGAGCCTATGTCGCAGGTTTTGCTTGGGCTTTGCAGCGCGACTACGAACTGATTTTTGAAATGGACTGCGATTTTTCGCATCCGCCGCAGTTCTTGCCGCAATTCATCCAAAGCGCGCAAACGCACGATTTGGTGCTCGGATCGCGTTATATTCCAGGGGGTGGCACCCAAGATTGGGATTGGCGGCGGCGGCTGATTTCACGCGGTGGCAACACTTACGCCCAGATCATCTTGGGGCTGCCGTACAAAGACTTGACCGGGGGCTTCAAGTGTTTTCACCGACGGGTCTTGCTGGCCTTGCCGCTGACGGAAATTCTCAGCAATGGCTATGTGTTTCAGATCGAACTGACTTGGCGCAGTGTCCTGCTCGGTTTTTCGATCGGCGAAGTGCCGATCCAATTTCCGGATCGCACGCGCGGCGAATCAAAAATGACCGGCAGCATCGTGCGCGAAGCAATTTCCCGGGTCTGGCAACTGCGGCTGGATAAAAAATCCATGGGCAAGAAAAATACCAAGCCGGAGTCTCGCAGCTAAAGCATGTAATTTTACAGTATTGTGAGCAATCGCCGCCGCCGCTCGTGCAAAAAAAATGCGGTACGGTGAAATTGCCAGTGGCATCGAAACGCTGTTTGGCTTACATTTCACCGTATGGCTGGTCATCGCAAAATAGAGGAATCGCACAACATGTCAAATGAACTCAATGCGTTGCTTGGCAAAGGCAGCGAATTTCAAGGCAAACTCACCTTCGAAGGCAGCGTGCGCATCGACGGCCGTTTTACCGGCGAAATCTTTAGCGAAGGCACGCTTATTATCGGCGAAGGCGCCCAAATTCAAGCGGAAATTCGCGTTGGATCGGTCGCCGTTTATGGCAACGTGACTGGCAACATCACCGCCAACGACGCCGTAGAATTGCACGCCCCAGCATCGCTGCGCGGCAACATCGCGTCGCCGGCTTTGCACATCGACAAAGGCGTGTTTTTTGATGGCGCTTGCCAGATGACCACGCCCAAGGACACGCCCCCGGTGATGCCAAGCCGACCCACGCCCGCGTCGCGGCCGATCACGCACAGCCAACCCGTTGGCCACAACCAGGTCAGTGCGCAAAATCATTCGAATTTGCAGGCGGCGCAGCAGCCACAGATCATGGCCCAGTCCCAATCCATGTCACAGGCGCCGATTCGCCAAAGCGGCATTTTTGCGGGCGAACCGACGCGGACTACGGGCGAACTGACGCACAAGTTTTAGCTCCGTCCGCGTTATTCTTAGCAAATACATAGGGCTAATGTGACTTCAACGCTGCTGCATCAGCGCGCTTTGCGCAATTATGGCTCGGGCAGGCCGCTTATCGTCGTGGCCTTCGGTGGCAATGCGCTGATGCAGGCCAGCGACGACGGCAGCACGACGCAGCAATACAAGCGGGCCGAAGCTGCCGCCAAAGTGCTGCACCAGATCGCCAGAAAAGGCTATCGAATTCTACTGGTTCATGGCAACGGCCCCCAGGTGGGGCAGGAACTGATTCGCAGCGAGGAAGCGTCTACAAAGCTGCCTCATGTGCCGCTCGACGCCTGCGTCGCGTCCACGCAAGGCACGATGGCGTATGCGTTGGAAATGGCTTTGTACAACCAAAGTCACGCCTTGCGCGTAGCAAGTGTGCTCACGCTGGTGGAAGTGCTGGCCGATGATCCCGGCTTTGGCCTACCGTCTAAACCGATCGGACCTTTTTTTGCCGAGCACCGCGCCCGCGATTTGCGCAAGAAACTCAAGTGGCAAATGGCCGAAGATTCGGGCCGCGGCTGGCGCAAGGTCGTCGCGTCGCCGATGCCGCAAAGCATCGTGAATCTTGAAGCAATCGACGCGGTGGTGTCGCGCATGGACGTCGTGATCGCGGGCGGCGGCGGGGGCGTGCCGGTTGTCCGCGACAGCAACGGTCGTTTGCGCGGGGTTGAAGCTGTGGTCGACAAAGATCTGACGGCGGCGCTTTTGGGCCAAGTGCTGGGCGCGCATTTGATGGTGATCTTGACGGCGGTTGATCACATTTCTTTAGACTTTGGCAAACCGAGCCAGCGCAGAGTGGCCGAGATGTCGCTGGTCGACGCCAGAAAACACCTGCAAGATGGCCAGTTTCCGCCGGGATCCATGGGTCCCAAGGTCGCCGCCGCGATTCAATTTACCGACGCAACCCAACGACCGGCGTGCATCGGCTCGGTCAACAACATTTCGCAAATCCTGACCGGAAAAGCCGGCACGCGCATCATCGCCGGTTAACCCGGTATAAGAACAAGGAAATTATGGCAACGTCTCACTTTTTATCGGTGGCGGATCTGACGGAGAAGTCGGCGCGCAAACTGCTGCTGTTGGCCAACGCGATCAAGCTCAAGCCGCACAAGTACCGCAAAGCGTTGCAAGGTCAGACTTTGGCGATGATTTTCCAAAAAAAGTCCACGCGGACGCGGGTTTCGTTTGAAGTCGGCATGTATCAATTGGGTGGCCATGCGTTGTTCTTGAGCTCGGCCGACATTCAGATCGGGCGCGGAGAGACGATTGCCGACACCGCTCAGGTGATTTCGCGTTACTGCGACGGCATTATGGCGCGGGTTTATGGCCATGAAATTATAACCGAATTGGCGCAGTATGCCAGCGTACCCGTGATCAACGGGTTGTCCGATCTGGAGCACCCTTGCCAAACGATTTGCGATGCGCAAACGCTTGTCGAAAAATGGAGTCCGAAAGGCACTTTCGATCCCGACGTGCTCAAGGGCAAAACGCTGTGCTACGTAGGCGACGGCAATAACATGGCGCATTCCTTACTGGATACCGGTGCCGTGCTCGGTATGAATGTGACGATCGTGGCACCCAAGGGCTACTGGTGTGATCCGCACATCATTGCGCGTTGTGAGGCGATGGGTGCGCAAACCGGTGCAAAGATTGTGCAAACGGATGACATCGTCAACGGCGTGCGCGGCGCGGATTGCATTTACACCGACGTTTGGGCGTCGATGGGACAAGAAGAAGAACACGCGAAAAGGTTAAAAGATTTTGCAGGCTACATGGTGGACGAGGCCATGATGCAACGCGCCAATCCCGGTTGCTTGTTCATGCACTGCCTGCCCGCGCACCGCGGCGAAGAAGTCAGCGCCGAAGTTTGCGACGGCCCGCGTTCAGTGATTTTTGATGAGGCGGAAAATCGGCTGCACGCGCAAAAGGCCATCTTGGTCACGCTCATGGGCAAAGCGTGAGATTTGCAGCTTTTGTCGCGGCGAGTCTCGCGGCTTGTGCGGCGTGCAAAAGTCCATCGCCCCCAAGTCGCGACCGCCCATCGGCTGCGCGTCCTAGCGCAAGTGCCACGGTCATCGCCGACGATCCCATTGTTGCCAAAGTCGATTTGAGTGAAATTCGCGCGTCGCGGGTGCGCGATCGCCTGGCGCTCCCGCGGACGTCAGCGCGCACCAGCGACGGCGCACCCGCCAAAGCGCCGCCGCCCGAGGACACGATCGCCCAAGCGATCATTTGGGCCGCAACCGACGCGTTGGTTGTGCGCGAAATGGCTGTACTTAAAGAGTTTCCGCGCCCAAACGAAACGAACTTGCAGGCAAGCGAGCGTTTCTTGGCTGGCGTTTGGCGAAGCGACGCCGGCTGCAATGCCGGGGCGCAGGAGGTGCAATTGACCTACCTGCGCGACGTTGGCAAGTACAAGCATCCCGCAAGTTTTACCTTATGGGATGCGCAGTTCCAGTGCTGCGTCGATCTTGATCAGTGTCCAGCAGCGGCGATGTCGGCTTGTCGGGCAGCGCTGCTGCCGGAGGCGACAATCCTAAAAGAGAAGTTGTCACGAGCGCTTGCCCAAGTGCCCGTGCCGTTAGCCGAGGATGCGACCTGCGAGCTCGATCAGAGTCCGCTCAAAGCCAAGCAAGTGCCGGTCTTTGAAGGCATTGTGGCTGACGCCGCCGTCGGGCAGCGCAAGCTCGAATTGCGGCGTTACACGGCCTTTGATGCGCAAGATCCGGCTTTTCAGAACGCCCATTTCCGCCAAACCGACCCAGAGCTGGCGCGCGCCGCGCAACAAGCACGACTCGGCGACCTTTTGGGGCCGATCGAGACCCTCTGGGGCCTCGATGTCGTGTTGGTCGTCGCCCGCGACAGCGCGCGCTACGGCAAGACAGATCCTAGCGTTGTCGCCGACTTGCGCGCAAAGGTGTGCAAGGAAATGGCCGAGCTGCAGCGCCAAGAATACCGCGAGCGCCTGCTCCAAGGCGCGCTCGTCTATTGGCAAAAGCTGGCGATCGAACAGACTTTTGGCAAGGGCGTCGTTGGGTTGCTGCCGCCCGACGCGTCAGCGCGGCAGAGGCCGGATCTGCCGCCGGGGCTGTGAATTCAAGTCCGGACGCGCTCGACACGCGTGACCCCGCGTAATTTTGAGAGCTTTGCGATCACATCGTTGAGCTGCTGCAGGTTGTGGACCAAGACTTCAAAGTCGTTGACCGCGCGGCGCCCTTCGATCACGTCGCAATGCGCCGACTGAATGTTGATCCCCGCTTCCATGAAGCGCGCCGACATCGCGGCCAACAATCCTGTGGCATTTTCAGTGTATATGCGCAGTTTTACTGTCGATCCTGTGCCCGCCGCGTTGTTCCACTCGCAATCGAGGCGGCGCATGGGATCAGCGTCGAGCACGAAGTGGCACCCGCGCGTGTGCACGGTCACGCCGCGGCCGCGGGTCACCACGCCGATGATCGGATCGCCCGGCACCGGCGAGCAGCAGCGGCCGAAGCGAATCATCACATCGTCGATGCCATCCACCGTAATCGCTGCGCTATTGGTCTTCTTGCGCCCGCGTTTCGGTTCAGGAGGCAGATCAAAAATCGGTTGCTCTTCTGTCGTGGGCTCAGGCACCAAAAACGCTGCAACATCGCTGGCTGCCGTCTTGCCATACCCGACCGCCACGGCCAGGTCTTCGGCGCTCGCAGCTTTGAAGTGCTGGAGTACTTTGGCAAATTTTTCATGCTGCGCCGCGCGTTGCAGGGAAAACTTGATCTTGCGCAACGCTTTTTCAAGCAGATCCGTACCGACGTGCAAAGCGCGTTCGCGCTGTTCTGCGTGAATATGACTGCGAATTTTTGCTTTCGCCCGCGGCGTTATGACAAATTCCAGCCAGTCGGGCGACGGATGCGCGTCGGGCCGCGTCAAAACCTCAACCATATCGCCATTGCGGATGTGGTGCTTGAGTGAAACCATCACGCCGTCGATCTTGGCGCCGACAATGTGATCGCCCACTTTTGAATGCACGGTGTAGGCAAAATCCACTGGCGTCGCACCGCGCGGCAGGCGTTTGACGTCGCCCTGCGGGGTAAATGCGTACACCTGATCGGAAAACTGATCGATTTTCATCGCGTCGAGCATTTCATCGGTGTCTTTGACGCCGACAATCCAGTCCGTCAGGCTCTTGAGCAGGGCAAAACGCTGTTCATCTCGCACACTTATCGACTCACCGCGTTCCTTGTAACGCCAATGCGCGGCCACGCCTTCTTCGGCGACCCGATGCATTTCATGTGTGCGAATCTGCACTTCAATGCGTTCGGCCTTGGTCGCCACCACGGTCGTGTGCAGCGACTGATAGCGATTGTCCTTCACCAGCGCGATGTAATCCTTGAATCGGCCCGGCACCGGCGTAAATCGGGTGTGCACCGCGCCCAGCGCCGCATAGCACTCCTTGACATCATTGACAATAACCCGAAATCCTTGGGCGTCGTAAATCTGCTCATACGGCAATTTGCCGTCTTCCATTTTTCGCCAAATGCCGTACAAATGCTTAGGCCGGCCATAGACATACGCCGTTTCCATGCCTTCGCCAGCCAGCATCGTTTTGAGTTCTTCCACAACTTCGGTCACATAAGCTTGGCGCTCCACTTGGCGCTGCCCAACTTGATCCGCCAACCGGTGGTATTCTTCCGGCAGCAAATGGCGAAAACACAAATCTTCCAATTGCGCTTTCATCCAACCGATGCCCAAACGATTGGCCAGCGGCGCATAAACCTCAATTGTTTCCTGAGCTATGCGCTTTTGACTCTCCGGCTTCATGTGTTGCAGCGTGGTCATGTTGTGCAAGCGATCGGCCAATTTGATCAGCAGCACGCGGATGTCTTTGGACATCGCCACTAGCATTTTTCGATAATTTTCAGCCTGTTGCTTCTCGCGACTTGAATATTTCAGCTTCTCAAGCTTGGTGACACCATCCACGATCGCCGCAATCGCTGGCGTAAAGCGCTGTTCGATCTCGGCCACCGAAACCGTGGTGTCCTCCACAACGTCATGCAACAACCCCGCACAGATACTGGCGGAATCGAGACGCAAACGCGTGATCAAAAACGCCACATCGACCGGATGGGCAAAATACGGCTCCCCTGATTTGCGCATCTGGCCGTGGTGGCTGCGCGCCGCAAACGCGTAGGCGCGACGGATAATTTCGTAATTAGCTTCAGGTAGATAGCTGCGAATCGTCGCGATCAGCTCGTCGGCGCTCGGCACGCCTGGCACCACAATCGGCGCGTACAACGGATCGCCGGTCCAAACCTCTGCGGCGGAAGAATTCGCCGTGTCCTCGGGTTGGTCGGTGGTGGCGGTTGCCAAGGCTTGCGCTGACGAAGGCGCCGTTTCAGACCCGCCAACATCGCCATTTGTTTCGATTTTCGCGCCAAAACGGCCGTTGACAACCATGCTTTCCGTGACGCTTCTCGCCATTGCCAAAGTTTTTGCTGCACGCAGGGCCGATGATGATAGACAATACGCTGGTTAGACGCCAACGCCAGCGCAGCTTGCATATGTTTGGCCCCGCTGTCACCATTTTGCGCCGCTGGCGGCGGGCCTTTTTGCCTCGAGCCACCGTTTCTCGGAGCACCTAGGATGACCCAACAACTCGCTAATCTTTTCGATCATTTGGGCGCCGAGTGGATCTTGTGGCTGCTTTTGGGCCTGTCGGTCATGTCGGTGGCGGTGATCGTCGAGCGCGCGCTGTTCATGTGGCAAAATCGCGTGCCGGTGGCAGATTTGCAGGGGGGGCTGCTGGCTGCGTTGGACAAAAGCGAAGCCGCTGCTATCGAATTACTGGGCAATTACAAAGGCATGGAAGCGCGAGTCGTCCTGTTTGGCGTGCGCGAAATGCACCGCGGTGCCGACGCGGTCGCCGAGATCTGCCAAGCGCGCACGGCGCTCGAAAAGCAGCGGTACGAGCGATTCCTTAATTTTTTGGCGTCATTGGGCGCCAATGCTCCTTTCATCGGCTTGCTGGGTACCGTGATCGGCATTTTGGGCGCCTTTGCGGCGTTGGAAAAACAGGTCGGCACGACCGGCGCCACGCGCCAAGCGGCGATTATGGGAAGCATTTCTGAAGCCTTGGTGGCCACCGCCGTTGGCCTTTTCGTCGCCATCCCCGCGGTCGTGGCCTATAACCAATTTCGCAGTCAGATAAAGAAAACCATGGCCAATACAGAAGCGCTGTGCGCGATATTGCTTGCACATATGAAGAGCAAACATTGATCTGGCGTTGACGCGATCAAATTAGAGGCGGCGGATGGCGGGAAAAACCAGCAATGACGACGATGTGCTTGCCGACATCAACGTGACGCCTCTGGTCGACATCATGCTGGTATTGCTGATTATTTTCATGCTCACCAATGAGGCGGTGACCGAGAAGATGAAAAAGCCGCAGATCGAAGTCGATTTGCCCAAGGCTGCAAGTGCGGAGAATAAACCGTTAAAGCCGATGAGCATCGTGATCACGCAAGCGAGCAAGCTGTTTTACAACGGTGAAGGTGTGAGCGAGGAGCAATTGAAAAGCCGAGTCAGCGCCGCGGTCAAAGAAGTGCCCGGCATTGAAGCGGTTGTTAGCGCCGATCGCAACGTGATCCATGGCACGGTCGTGCGCGTGATCGATCTGGTGCGACTGCAAGGCGTTGAGCATGTGGCGGTCAACACCAAAGAGCAAGATATCAAATAGGAATTGGGCCAATTGAGTCGTGAATTTCAAATAGGCTTTCTTTTCGCGCTTCTGCTGCACGCGGCCGTTGGCATGTGGGGCTACAACCGCGGCAAAACGGAGCGCGAACCCCCGCCGCGCAAAGAGAAAATCGTGCGCACGGTCAAGCAGAATGTGGAATTGCCCAAACCGCCGCCCAAAGTGGAACCACCCAAACCGCCTGAAGTCGCGGTCAAGGAGCCCAGCCCCACGGAAAAGCCGGCAGAACAGCCCAAAGCTGCGACACCCAAGTCGCGGCCGCCAAGGGCCGAAAACCCGATTAGGCAGGAGCCACCGCCGAGCAATGAACCGGCGCCGCTTGTCCTTTCAAAGACTTATGGCGGTGAGGGCGGCGTGACCGTCAATGCTGGCAAGGACGACTCGCTAGGCGACCCGAACGTAGTGCCGACCGAGACAAATACGCGAAAACGTATGGAGAGCAAGGAGACAGCCGCCCCAAGTAGCGACGATGTCGGCGGTGAGGCCGGCAGCGGCAATGAAGTCGACGGACACCAAGTCGAAATCGTCCACGCCGCGACCAAGAAATGCACGGTTGCTTGGCCAGACGGCGCAGAAGCTGGCAATCGCATCGTCGAAATCAAGTTGACGCTTTGGGTCGGAATCAACGGAAATGTAACTAAGGTCAAGATATTGCGCGGCAATGGCGAACCATTTGACAGCGCCGCCATCGCTGCGGGTAAACTCTGCACGTTCAGCCCAGGCACCAGAGATGGCAAACCCTTTGTCGATCGCGTGCCTTTCACCATGGAATTCAAGCCAAACGGTCGATGAGGTGCAGTTTGCCGCAGTTCGTGCTCCGCCCGCGCAATCATCTGATGTTGTTGGGCCTTGTGGCGATTTTGTCCGCTTGCGGCGCGACATTTGATCCGCCGTCCCTCATCAACAAATTGCGCGTTTTGGGGGTTGTCGCCGAGGCGCCGCAGATCGAGTTCTCGCGCGACTCCAACTTGTCGATGCTGTACGCCGCCCAAACGCCGGACGAAGTCATTTGCTACGCGTGGGCTTTTTGCCCGTATGCTTGGAACAAAGACGGCAATTTTCGCTGCCTAGACGCAGACTTGCAGGTGGATCTCGGTGTGGCTGCAACGGCCACGGTCGGCGTAGCGCAACTGTTTCAATCGCTGCAAAACGCGTCCAAAGTCTTTGATAAGTTGGGCATGACCTTGCCCAAGGGCGCAGACGCTCCGGCCATCGATCTGGGCTGCCTGCCCGGCGGCAAGGCGCCGGCAAATTCCGCAGGCGGCGGGCTTTCTGCCACACAAATTCCGGAAATGTATATACTTTTTCAAATCAGTGCCGCCAGTACTTGGGGCGGTACTTGTCCTAAGGACAGCGCAAAAATTCTCGAACAAGTCTGCGGCGACCGCGACAACTGCGTCGCGGGCTACAAACGCATCGCATTGGCAACGCAAAAGAATTTCTGTACAGCCTTTGATGCGGCTGCCGATCCGCCATGCGCAAAAAGTGCCGATGCATGCGCGGCAAAGCAGGTTTGCGGCTGCGACAACAAGACATATGTTAATGATTGTGCGCGCATAGCTGCGAAAGCAAGCAAGGCCAATGACGGCGCGTGTGCGGCGGACAACCACAACCCGACGCTAAGTGGTCTCTCTTTGGATGGGGTGGATTGGCCCAACGACGTGACACCGCTTGTCGCCGAAGGCGAGCATTTCGACTTTGAACCGCAATGGCTTGAAAATGATAAAGAACTCCTGTGCCGCAAACAAGGCAGCGGCAAAACGGATGCCCCAGCCTGTGTCGATCCACTGGGCGAAGATCAGCGAGAAACCTTATTGTTCAGTTGGTTTACGGATCACGGCGTCTACGAGAAGGAGAGGACATACGACGCGGTGGCCAACAACGGCTTTGATGTGCCCGCCATCGACGGCGCGAGCAGCGAAATGCCTGTGCATTTATGGATGGTTGTGCGCGACGGGCGCAACGGCACCGCCTGGATGCAGCGGCAACTTGTCGTCAAACGCGCGACCGCAGGCGGCATCGACGCGCACAAGAATCCGATTTGCACGGCGCGAAACACCGCAAAAGGCTGCGACAAAGTGGACGCAAACGGTGTCGCGCCAAAGGCGACAAAATAGCGACGCAGCCGCGCACGATTGCCGGGCGCGACGTGCTGAGACCAACTGAGACCAACTGAGACCGGTCTCACCTCCGCGCATCTCTCAGCATTGCTCTCTATTATCCATATGTTTACAGCTTTCCCTCTTGGCACGCTACGTGCAAACGTCTTCACGCAGTGCACAACTGCTGGAGGCTGCGATGCGTTTCTTGCCAATGCCGTTGCTACTTTGTGTGTGTTTTTGGACGATTCCGTGCCAGGCCCTGCCCTGCGTTGTCGCGGACTTGCCGTTGGCACCCATCCGTCAGGCCTTGGCGCGCTTGAGTCGGCCAAGCCGAGCGGTCGCGCCGCAGGTCGAAAGGTGGCGCGCGCTGTTGCCGCAACGCATGAGCGTGGCGATGCGCGACGGCAGCATCACCGGCACAAGTTGGACGACGTCGGCCAGCGGTGCGCTGAGCGAGCGCGATGTCAACCTCGGCACTTTCGGCTATTCTGTCGTTTTTAACTGGGATTTGCGAGCGTTATGGGCGCCGCAGGCGCACGTCGCACCTGTCAGCAGCCAGCAGCGTCTGCGTCAGGCTGCCGAAGCCGAGCACCTTGCCGGACGAATTGCATTGCATCTCAAACAATTGCGCACAGCGCAGAGTTTGGCCTTGCAGTCTGAACAGGGCGAATTGCTGTGCATGGATGCGCAAGCGGAAGCCGAGACAGCGCTTTTGGTCTTGCAGACCCTCCTGGACGCCGCCGCACCCTGATCGCTAAGCGTTGGCCTGCTCTTGCAGGCGCCGCGCGCGATCAGCGGCGTGCAGTGCGGCGATCACCGCTTCCATGTCGCCTTCCATAATCAAATCCAAGGAATGCAAGGTCAAGCCGATGCGATGGTCCGTCAGGCGATTTTGCGGAAAGTTGTAAGTGCGAATGCGCTCAGAACGATCGCCCGACCCGACCTGCTCCTTGCGTGCGCTGGCCATTTCACTGTGGTTGGCCTGTGTTTGCGCATCCCACAGTTTGGACCGCAACTGCACCATCGCCTTGGCTTTGTTCTTGTGCTGGCTGCGTTCATCCTGACATTGCACGACCACGCCCGTCGGCAAGTGCGTGATGCGAACCGCAGAATCCGTACGATTGACGTGCTGGCCGCCTGCGCCTCCCGCGCGATAGGTGTCGATGCGCAGATCCTCGGTGCGGATATCTACTTCCGTTTCAGAGACTTCAGGCAGCACCGCCACAGTGCACGCGGAGGTGTGAATTCGCCCTTGCGCCTCGGTCGTCGGCACGCGCTGCACGCGATGCGTGCCCGATTCGTGTTTGAAAACGGAATAGGCGCCGATGCCGGTCACCAGCAAAACCACTTCCTTTACACCGCCTTGCGCTGCTTCAGACAGCGACATTTCTTCGACGACAAATTTGCGCTTTTCGGCGTAGCGCATGTACATCCGCATCAAATCGCCAGCAAAAAGCGCGGCTTCCTCGCCACCCGTGCCGGCGCGCACTTCCAGCACCACGTTGGCGTTGTCGCGCGGATCCTTGGCGATCATCAGTTCTTTGAGCGCATCATCGGTCGCTTGCAGTTGCTGTCTGAGATCAAGCAATTCATCGCGGGCCATTTGCCGCAAATCGGCATCACTTTCTTCATGAGCGAGCAGCGTGGTTTCTTCAATCTGCAAGTTCAGAGATTTCCATTGGCGATAGGCTGCGACGGTCTCCTCCAGCGTGCTGCGCTCGCGGAGCAACTTGAGGGAAAGGTCCGGATCGCAAGCAATTTCGCTCGTCGCCAACGCATCTGCCAGTTCATCGTAGCGGGCACACAGCCCTTCAAAACGTTGGTACATCTTTTGCCTCTGAACAAGACGGCGCGAAACTGCCGCGTAAAAGAAAAACGCCTGATTTAGAGCAGTTAAGTGCTCCAAATCAGGCGTTCTCGATGGGGTCGCTAAGCCGCTATGGGAACTTGCACTTGCGGACCGATGTGATCGACAAAAGTGCCAAAAGTTGAGAACACTTCGGCTTCATCGCTTTTCTGCTCAGGCGCGCTTTGCAGGTGTTGCTCACGCCACAGGGTCTTTTGCAGGGCGACCAGCGCAATTTCCAGTTGATCATCATCGGGTTCCCGCGTCGTGATGTGCTGCAGCATCAGGCCGGGCCACGTGAACGCGCGCACGATCGGGTTGCGCGGAAATTTCGCCGACAAGCGGGTCATTTCGTAGGCGATGCCCGCCACCGGGAACATCAAGGGGATCTTAATGAAAACATAAGCCATTTGATTCAGCCACTTTGTTTCCGAGATCGTGGGCAGGAGCGGAAAAATGCTCGAAAACAGCAGAATCGACACGACAAAAGTGATGAGCAAGAAGCTTGTGCCACAGCGCGGATGCAATGTCGTGTATTTTTTAGCATTTTCTACAGTGAGCGCCTTGCCGTCCTCGTAACAGTAGATGCTTTTGTGCTCGGCACCGTGGTACTGGAAGACGCGTTGAATTTCCTTCAAACGTGAGATAGCTGCCAAGTAGCCAACCAGAAACACGATCTTGATAATACCGTCGACGATCTGAAAGCCCAGATCCTTGCCCGAGGCCAGCGACGCACTGCCAAGCGTCACGCCAGCCAGCCAAGTCACAAAGTGCGGCAAAGCGGCAAATAGACCAAATCCAAACAGCGCGGACATAGCAATGGTCCCTGCAATCGCGATGTTAGAGGCGGGCGATTCCTCAACAAGCTGCCGGTTGCCATCTGCGTCTGGCTCCGCGAATTTCGCCGCTTCATTGGCAGAAAATGTCAATGCTTTTACGCCATTGTGCATCGACTCAAACAGCACCACCGCGCCGCGCAAAAACGGCTTGCGCAAGAATTTGGCTTTTTCCCAAATCGAGTGCCAAGCGTCTTCTTTGACAACGATTTCTCCATTCGGGCGGCGCACGGCAATGGCGAGCGAATGCGGCGAGCGCATCATGACGCCCTCCAAAATCGCTTGTCCGCCTACACTCATCGGTCCTTCAGCCATGGTATTCCTTGATTTATTGGGCGCGCATACAAACCGATCGCCCATGCAACAACGCGCAACACTAGTCGATTATTCCCAAAAATGCCAGTCAAAAGGTCACCGACGCCACCGCAGATGACAGAACGACGGTTTGTCGCCAGAATTAGCGGGCCCTTTTGCCGCGGAGTGGTGCCATGACGTTCAGCCAAATCATTGAAAAACCCAGCATCGCCGCCGTGCTAGCGGCGATCGCCGCCCTGCCCGCCGGCAGCTATGTGGCGTCTGATGCTGACAATACCTTGTGGGCAGGTGATGTTGGCGACGAGGTGGTGCGCGTCGCCGGCAGCACAGACTGCGCGCCGTGGAAAAGCAACTCCGTCGATTTCGCCCGGTATAATGCCCAGATGGAGGAGAATTACTTTGAGGGCTGCTGCTTTTCGGCAAAAATCTTGCTCGACGTCGACCCAATCGCGGCTGCAGAGAGCGTGCGGCGCACCATCGCGCACCATGTGCGCGCGCGAAGCTGGCTCACGCAGGCGCTGGAAGCCGCGAGGTTGCGCGGCGTAAATGTTTGGATTGTTTCAGCTTCACCGCGACTTGCCGTGGAAATCGGCGCGGCTTTGTTTGGCGTGTCCGCGTGGCCGATCATCGCCGTCGACTGCCTGAACGCCGACAAACCCACGTATATTGAGCCGATTCCAATCGGTGACGGCAAAGTGGCGGCGTGGCAGAAGTTGGGCTTGCCACCGCCGGACTTGGCGCTCGGCGACAGTCAGTGGGATATGCCGCTATTGCGCTTTGCGCGCTTGGGTTTTCTGCTGGAGCGGGCCGATCGCGAAATGGCACAATAGATTCGGCAGCGCTTCGCAGTGCGTTTGATAATAAGCCCAGTGCCGCTATGCTTCGGCGCGATGACGCAGCTGCAACAACCGCCCTTGCCCGATCACAACGCCCCCCAGATCGTCGCCGATCTGCTGCGGCGAACGGTGCTTTTGGTCACGGGCAAAGGCGGCGTGGGCAAATCGACGGTCGCAGCGACCTTGGCGCGTTTGGCGTCCAAGCGGGGCAAGCGCGTGCTGCTGATTGAACTTGAAGCGGTTTCGCGCGCCGCACCGTTGTTCAACACCGCCAGCATCGGGCCGCAGCCGACTTTTGTTGCGCCGAACCTAGCGGTGATGTGTTTGCACAGTGAAGATTCGCTGCGCTACTTTTTTACGCAACAGCTGAAAATTGAAACACTTGTCAACCTTGCGCTGCGCAACCGCGCCGTCGATAATTTTTTCAAAGCCGTGCCCGCGATCAAACCGATGCTGTTTTTGTATCACCTGTGGCGGCTGGAATCGGAGCACGGTCCCCAAGGCGATCGCACGTGGGACCTTATTGTCTGCGACCTGCCGACTTCGGGCTTTGTGGCGGGTATGTTTGCAATTCCACGGACTTTGGCCACCGTGTTCCGCTTGGGTCCAATTGCCAATTACGCCGACGGGATGCGCGATATGCTGGTGGATCCGGCGCGATCCGGGTTGATTTTAGTGACTTTACCTGAAGAAATGCCAGTCGTAGAAACCTTGGAACTGCAACAGAATTTGACCAAACGCTTTGGCGTTCAGATCGCTGCGATCGTCCTCAACGGTCTGTATCCACAGCTATTTTCTGAAGATGATCTGGCTCGACTGGCGCTTGACCCCAGCGACCCGTGGCATTGGGCGGCGCAGCTTTTGCGCGGCCGACGCATGCGCGCGGAAACGCTGATGCCGCAACTGCGCGCTGCAGCGCCCAATCGCCTGTTAATGCTGCCATTTCTATTCCGGCGTGAGTTGCCGCTGCAAGCGATTGATGAATTGTCGGCCGTGCTTGGCGGAGGTGCGGCATGACCGATCCGTCGCTACAAACCGCCTTGGCCAAAGCTAAGTTGCTGGTATTTTGCGGATCTGGCGGCGTCGGCAAAACGACGGCCTCGGCCGCGCTGGCATTGCAAGCGGCGCTGGACGGACGGAAAGTGCTGGTTTTGACGATCGATCCAGCGCAACGCCTGTTGCAGGCGCTCGGCCTGCACGGGCAGGGTCACCCGCCGAACACGCCATTGGAAGTGCTGCCGCGGATGGCACAAACGATTGGCGCGCAACCTGAGCAAATTGGCACCCTTCACGCGATGATGCTGGACGCGGAGACTGGAGCGACTGCGATGTTCGCTCGCCTGCTGCCTGATCCGTTGTTGCACGATCAAGTGCTCAACAACCGCGTTTACCGGGCTTTTTTGCCGGCTCTAGCCGCGTCGCCAGATTACATCGCCTTGGAACTTATCTATAATTTGACGACCGACCCGCGCTTTGACCTGCTCATTCTCGACACGCCGCCCATGCACAACGCGATGGATTTTCTGCACGCGTCGGACACGCTGTCGAGTTTTATCAACGAACGCGTGCTCAAGTGGTTTGGCAAAGTGCCGCTGCCTGGGCAGAAGTCGCGCTTTTCGTTCCTAAATACGGGCGGTTCTATGGCCATGAGCGTGCTGGGACGCTTGTTTGGCAGCGACACCGTACCCGACATCGCCCAATTTTTTTCATCCTTCCGCGATGTGCTGCCGCGCCTGCGCGATCGCGCCGCCGCCACCCAACGCATGTTGCGCGCGCCGACCACGCGCTTTGTGATCGTGACCGCGCCGGGCGAAACGTCGCTGCGAGAAGCTCGGCACCTGCACGCCGAACTGCGCGAACAGGCTATGCCTTTTGGCGGTTTTATCGTCAACCGCTGCTTGCAGCCGGATATTTCTTGGCCCGGCGCGGATCAGGCGCCGCCGACCGATGACGGCGATCTGGCGGGCCGGTTGCAAGAGGGCCTGCAGCATCTGCATCTTTTGGTCGAGGCCGACGCCGCACAAATCGCGATGATGCGACAACTTGCTGGACCTAAAGGTTTTTGCCAATCCGTACCGCAACGGGAGCAGGATATTCACACGCTTTTGGAACTGCGGGACCTAGCGCAGCGCATCGTTGGTGGTTAGACAGGCGATCGACGTCAAGCATTCTCACATGATAAGCTAATCGCCCGCGCGAGCCTCTGCCCGCCTTCGTTAGGTCCGTTATGCAAGCTATGAATGATACTTCGCTTTTGGGCAAGCAGCCGCCTCAACATCTCTTTGCGCCCCAAGGGCCTCGGGTGCGGCCGCCGGCGCCTGCTTCGCAGCTCGAACACCGAAATTTGCGCGAAGGACCGTTTTGGCAGGCCATTCCGGCTTATCACCATGTGACCGAAGCGACGTTTTTGGATTTCAAGTGGCAGGGCAAGAATTCGATCACGCGCATCGACAAGTTGCTCGAAGCGATTGCCGACATCGCACCGCCCGATTTCATTGCGGATGCGCAAGCTGGCTTTGCGCAGTCGCCGATGTCTGTGCGCATTACCCCATATCTTCTGAGCCTTATAGATTGGAAAAACCCGTACGACGATCCCATTCGGCGTCAGTTTATTCCGCTTGCGTCGCGCTTCATGCCGGATCACCCTGAATTAACGCTAGATTCGCTCAGCGAGCAAGCGGATATGCCGGTTTTGGGGCTGACACATCGCTATCCCGACAAGGCGCTGTTTTTGGCGCTGGACACCTGTCCGGTGTATTGCCGTTTCTGTACGCGCTCTTATGCGATCGGTCTGGACACAGAAACGGTCGACAAAGTGCACATGAATCCTGAAAGTTCGCGCTGGGAGCAAATTTTTGACTACATCGAATCCAGGCCAGAACTTGAGGACATCGTCATCTCCGGCGGCGACGTGTACAACCTGAATGCGCGCAATATCAGGCTAATAGGTGAACGGCTGCTGGGTTTTCCCCAGATCAAGCGCATCCGATATGCCACCAAGGGCCCGGCGGTGATGCCGCAAAAGCTGCTGACCGACAATGACTGGACCCACGCGCTGATCGACGTGGTTCACCTCGGGCGAAAGCTGCGCAAAGACGTGGTCTTGCATACGCATTTCAACCACGCCAATGAAATTACTTGGATCACGCGAGAAGCCATCGGCCGACTGACAGAAGCCGGCGTTTTGATTCGCAACCAATGCGTGCTGCAGCGGGGCGTCAACGATAGCGTCGAAGCGATGCAATTGCTGGTCAAGCGTCTGGGTCATATCGGCGTGCACCCGTACTACGTGTATACCCACGATTTGGTGAAAGGTGTTGAGGACTTGCGGACGACGCTGCAGACTTCTATCGATCTGGAAAAAGCAGTGCGTGGTGTAACGGCCGGTTTCAATACGCCTGCATTCATCGTTGATGCACCGGGGGGCGGCGGCAAACGCGACGCGCACAGCTACGATTTTTACGACCGTCAGACCGGTATCGCCATTTTTCGCAGCCCCAATGTCGATCCGGACAAGGTGTACTATTTTTTTGATCCCATAGCTGGGCTTGCGCCCGACGTGCAAGCGCGCTGGGCAGATCCGCAAGCGCGTGAAAAGATGAAGCAAGATGCCGCGACCCAAGCGCGGTCACTGCAAGGGCAACGCTAACTCTTTGCAAAGGTAGCGCAATTTTGCATAGTGGACAATCCAATGCCGCTGCACCACAATAACCGTTGCGGCTCCTGAAGTCGCAGTTGATTCGATCAAGACGCCAGATGACACAAAAACGCCAGATGACACAAAAACGCCAGATGACACAAAAACGCCAGATGACTCGGAGCGCCCTGATGCTAGACGCCCAAAACATGAAAAAACCGATGCTGCTTTGGCTGCTGAGCGTGCTCGCGCTGCTGCCTATGCCCGCGCGCGCGGCCGATCAACTGGCGCTGCATTTTGAAGGGTTGGTCGATCCCGCGCTGCTCACCGGCAACGGCAACATCCGCGTGCAAAGCGGAGCTTACAAATCTCTGATGCGCGAGTTGGGCTTCGCGATCGCGCCGCGGATGGGCGGCCCTTTTCAGTCGCTTGGTCCGCTGGGCATTGAGGCCGGCTACAGCGTCAGTTCGGTCGGACTCAACAGCAAGGCGGATTATTGGAAAAATGCGGTGGATACGCCGCCGACGTCGCTGACCGTGCATCAGGTCAATTTTCGCAAGGGTTTGCCACACAGCACGCAGATCGCAACTTCGCTAACTCACGTTGCCAATTCAAACTTGTGGGCAATCGGTGCTGATGTCCGGCTTTCGCTCGTCGATGGTTTTCGCAAAATTCCAGATTTCGGCGTGCGCTTGGGCGGCAACGTTGTCCTTGGCAACTCACAAATGGAGTTGGCGACTGCCGCTGCCGAATTCGGCTTTTCCAAGTCGTTCGGCATCGGTGGCGTCGTCGCGATGCAACCGTGGATTTCATATACGCTGGGCTACACCTACGCGCTTGCCCACACGCTGACCGTTTTTCCCAATGAAAAGGCGATCAAGGGCCAAAATGCCACCCTCGATCCGCTCGGCGGCGGCACCAATGGCAATTTTTTCGACGGCATCGGCCACCGCGGCGGCATTGGCCTGCGCATCATCGCCACCCGCGTGCAATTCGGCTTTGAATTCATGCGCTCGCTGACCGACGGCTTGAACGCGCTGACGGGCAAAATCGGCGTCGCGTTCTAAAAAAAATTCGCTACCGAAACCGCGAGCAAATCCATCCATGATCGCCCCTGCCGCAGAAACGCCCCTGCCAGATCGCGTTGAATCGGCGGCGCTAACGCCGGATACAGCGACGACCGCGGACGACGCGGCCGCTGCGATTTTGGCGGGTGATCTTCGCGCAGGCGCGCGGCTGATGCGCATGCTCGACGACCGCATGCCGGGCGCGATCGCCACACTGCAGCGCCTGTACCCCCACACCGGACGCGCACAAGTAATCGGTATCACAGGCAATCCCGGCTCGGGCAAGTCGACGCTGACGTCGCGGCTGATCGGACTTTTTCGCGCGCAAGACAAGCGAGTGGCGGTGATTGCCGTCGATCCGTCCAGCCCTTTTTCGGGCGGCGCCATCTTGGGTGACCGCATCCGCATGATGGAACACGCCGCCGATCCCGGTGTTTTTATTCGCAGTCTGGCCACGCGCGGTGCGCTCGGTGGCCTGTCGCGTTCGACGGGTGACATCGTGCATGTCATGGATGCGATGGGCTTTGACGTGGTCCTTATCGAAACAGTCGGTGTCGGCCAAGACGAAATCGATATCGTGCGAACTGCCCACACCACGGTGGTGGTTCTGGTGCCGGGCATGGGCGACGACATTCAGGCGATCAAAGCTGGCATTCTTGAAATTGCTGATATCTTTGTCGTCAACAAAGCCGATGCAGACGGTGCCGATCGCGCGATGGGCGATCTGCGCGGGTTGCAAATGCTGATGTCGACGATGCCGACATGGCTGCCGCCGATTGTGCCGACCGTGGCTTCGCGCGGCCAAGGCATCGCTGAACTGCTTGAACAGATTGAGAAACACGCGCTCCACCTGCAAACGGCTCCCGATCGCCGCCAACGCGAACGCATGCGCGCGCATTTTGTGGTCTGCAGCGTGGCCCGCGACTTGTGTAGCCGAAAAATTGATCCGTGGTTGCGCAAAGATACGCGTGGAGCTCAACTGATAGATCAGGTCGCGCAACGCCGCGTCGACCCCTACGCCGCGGCCGAAGTTGCGATCGTCGCAACAATCGGTCAGCCATAACAGGCGTATTCGGGGGCGGCGTGGCTCGAAAACTGCCTGAAAAATCGACAATAACGCCGCCAAGTGCCGAACCGTCCGTGACTCAGACGATGTTCGGCGAAGATGTGGCCCAAAGCGCCGCGCTCGCCGACTCGCCGTGGCTATTTCCGCCTTTGGTTTTGGGGCTTGCCGCGGTCTCGCTGGCACTTGCGTTGCCCCTCGACGGTTCGCCGTCCGCTGCATTTGGGGCCCAAGCGACTTGGTCCTTCGTCCACAAACTGAGCACGGCGCTTACGATACTCGCTGTCTTGTTTGGCTTTATTGGGTTTGCCGGCGCACGAAACAGCGCCCCGGTGGAGGGCCTCAGTTCCAGGAGCAAAACTTTTTTGATCGCCGCGGCGTGCCTCGCGGGCTTGGGCTTGCGTTTGCGCGAGTTGGCGGTGCCAAGTCTGAGTGGCGGCTGGTCGGAGCCCCTGCGCGACTCGCTAGCAGGAATCACGCCAACATTGGCGACAGGCGTGGCCCTCGCCGGCCTGTTTGCCGTGCAATTGCGCCCGAATTCGGCGTCGGCGCGCAGCCTGACGGCGGTTGGGGCGGTCGCAAGTTTTCTGCAGGTCTGGACCCCAACGACTTGGCTCGGCGAAGTGCGACTGCCAGTCATCGCGGCGTTGACCGGTCTGCACATGGTGCCCAATGGTCCAATCGTCGCGCTGCCCGGTTCGCTGTTCGTACTCGCCCAAGCATTGGCTGCCACATTGCTCATTTTATGGCTGGTTTTTGACGCTGATCTCTCGCGGCGCATCGCAACGTCGTTCGCGGTAGCGCTGATTTTGCCCTTGCTTTTATGGCCTTTGCACGGCACTCAACCGCTTAGTCTGAGCCTGCAAACGGTCGGTACGGCGCTGATTATCGCGGGGGCGTTGCTGCCGCTGGCGGTGCGCGACAATGACAGCGCGCTGAGATCGCTCGCAATCCGTTGGGAATCATTCGCAGTTGCCTTGATGATCGCGGCTTTTTTGCTGCTCAAACTCAACGGCGTGCGCTACTCCACAACGGACGAGGCGATTTACTTCTATGCCGCCAAAATGTGGAGCCAGGGCCTGTGGCCGTATACAGATTTCTTCTTTTCCCACCCGCCTTTGCACATCGCAGTGCCCGCAGCGCTGTACAAAATTTTCGGCTACAGTTTTGGACTTTCCAAATGGCTTTCGGCCCTGGCAGCACTTGGTGCAGGCATCGCCGTTTGGCGCATCGCCCGAAAACACATAGGGATTTGGGCTGGCCCTGTCGCGCTCGGCCTGTATTTGTTTGCTTGCGAAGTGCTGCAGGCTTCGACCAACCTCACGGGCATCAATCTCACAACCTGCTGGATGATGTGGGGATTTTGGGCTGTCTTGTCGCAGCGATTTGTGCTCGGTGGCCTGTTGCTCGGCGCCGCGGCCTCCACTGGATTTTACGCCATCGGCGCTTTTCTAACGCTCGCCGTGCTAGCCCTTTTTCACCCTGATCCATTGCCGAAGACGTTGCGGGTTTCTGCGACGTATCGCCTCTGGCAGCTGCCCTTTATTCGCCTATGCGTTGGTTTTCTAGCCGTTTGGGGCGTGCTCAATTTGTATTTTTACCTTGCCGCTGGGGATCTTTTCATCGACGGTGCTTACGGCTACCATTTTGCCAAGAAGGCCAAGATCGAAGGATTCACGCCCCTTTCCGAGGGACCACAGGCGGTCTTGCTCAACCTCGCCTTACTTTTGCGCGGTGTGTTCGATGCGGATGCGCCAAAAAACGATTTCACCGTCACGCTTTACTACCACGCCGCCCATTATTGGTTGGCCGCGCTGGCGCCAGTTGGTTTGGCTTGGGGCGTTTGGCTTCAAGGCGTCCAAACTCGGATGAATTCGCGCGATCAACAGCGCCTACCGGCGGGTACGGATGGGTCGATTCTTTGGAATCCGCGGACTTGGTGGCAGCGGCTTGACGATCTCGGTGCTCAGGCTATCGCGATTGTACTGGCCGCCGCGCTGCTCACCGAATTCGCCCAATTTAAGGAGCGCTATGATTTCTACTACGCGCTTTTAATGCCGCTGCTTGCAATCAATGCCATGATCTGGTTGGGCAATCTGGCCAAAATCTTCCAGTTGATCGTCCAAGCGCCGGTGCGCAAGTTGCCGTTACCACGCGGTCTGCGCTGGTCGGCGCTGGCGGGCCTGAGCGCGATACTGCTGTGGGTTCCGGTAGACATGTACGCAAATCACAAAGCATTTAAGTCAGAATTCGTCGCCACAGCCGATGGCTCGGGGGTCGGTGAGGTTTTGCGTTTTGAATGGGTGGATGCGCCTGGGCCAGCGTGGCTGTCCGAACTGACAAGGGCGGTGTTTTGGCAAGACACCCGCACCAGGGGCAACGTCGAAAGCGGAATCCACCACTATTTGTGGAACAAAAAGCGTTATTTTTCTACGGCGGAGGCGATTGCTGCCTACATTGACGGCCACAGCGGCCCAGAGGCCACGATCTCCGGTGCAAGCGACTACGCCCCGCTCATCGCATTGCTCGCCAACCGACGACTCGCTGGCAACCAAGTCGATACAAACACAAAGGTGTTCGACACAGGCGCAGTGCAACTGGAGCAGTTTTGGGACAAGGCCTGCGCCGATCATCTGCAGTGGCTGGTGGTTGCGCCGCAGTCCTATTTTGCGGCGCCGACGTTGAACAAACGCGCAACAATTATCGCCAATTTTGAAAGAGCTGAAGTCTTTCACGACGCCAAGCTCAAGCATTGGAAAGATTTAGAGATCGAGTTGTGGCGCCTCAAACCGGGCCTTACGACCTGCCGCTACGCCGGCAAACGCGGCGTTGGACCAACCCTGCAGAATTAGGTACAACGGACCGAGGTTTTGGAAATGATTCAGCGCATTTGCGTATTGATTCTGGCACTTGTGGTGAGTGGCTGCACGACCTCAAGGGCGGTGTTGGCCTATCGCGACGGCTTCGCCGCGGAAAACGCTGGCGAACCAGCCAAAGCGCTGCAAAAATATGAAGATGCGTTCGAACGCGACAGCGCACTTTACGGCGCACAACTCAACAGAATTCGCATACTCGCGCTGCAACCGGAGCGGCGGGCGGACGCCAACCTTTTGCTGGACAAGCTATTAAAATCGGCGGGTACCGACAAGGGTGTGGCGGGATTCGCCGCCCGCATGGCCTTGGTGGCGGGCGACGTCAAATTGGCGCGGCAGCGCTTGGACGTGGCTGAAAAAACCGCAAAGTCTAACGCTATGGCGATTGGCGTTTGGCAATCGGCCCAAGTGGCCGTTTTAGCAGCAGAAGGCCAGTGGCGCAAAGCTTGGGACGCCGTGGCGGCGTTGCCTGTTGACGCCGCTGACGATTTGCTGATGGCCACAGTGGCTTGGAACGCGGCGCAGCCGCAAGTCGCCAAGTCGCGCATGGAGCACGCACAACCGAGCGCTGAGCGCGCAATTTTGCAGGCTCTTTTGGCGCGACAAGCACAAAAATGGCCAGATATCCTTGTGCTGCTCAAGGGTTTCGAAGGCGACCAGGAGTCGGCGTTGGTCTTGGCCCTGCGCGCCCAAGCGGCGCTGAACAGCGGAGAAAAAGCAGAAGCCTTGCGCTGGGCGGCGCAAGCTGCGCAAAAGGAACCGTCGGACGCTTTTTACCAAGAATTATGGGCCGTCACGCAAATCTCTGCTGGGCAACCGACGCAAGCGCGCGATGTGCTGGTTGGCCTGACCGCGCGCGGCGGCGGTTGGACGGTGTGGTACAATTTGGGCATCGTCCGCGTCCAACTGGGCGAATTAACGGAAGCCTTGACCGCTTTTGACACGGCCGCGCAGCGGTGCCCAACCTGCCTGCCGGCGACACGCAACCGCGATGCGCTGGCCAAACTGGGCCTGCGTTAAGGGCTCTCGACGAAACGACCGCGTGCTGTTAAAAAAGCGCCCTTGGGCGTGGTTGCGCTTGTTCTTTTGCCAAAGGCCAAATTTATGCAAAGTCACATGGTGCGCAGACTCGTTTTCATTGTCGCGGTGTTGGGGCTGATTCCGACGCTGCCGAGTTGCGGTGAGAAGAAGAAAAAATCCGAAGTCAAAGCCGAAGCGGCCGAAGATGACTTGCGCATCGCCATGGAAATGCGGCGAAAACGCGTGGTAGCCGCGATCCCGCCGACCGATGATCCGGCCAATGACGAGCACCCCTGGCTGGCCTTTGTCAAAAAGGCCGTGCAGGTCACACCGGCCAATGAAATTCGCAAGGCTGCCGTGCATGTGACGGGGACGGCAATCGCAGAAAAAGCCGAACTTTTAGCGGCTTGGTTGGAAGCCGAGCGCGATTTCTTCCAAGACGAGAAACTTGAAACCAATGCCTACTGGCGCGAAGTTTCGGGCGCGCGCCGCGTGAGCAAGGGCACGCCTTGGGAACAAGACGTTGAATTTGATATTCTTTTCTTTCACGCCGCCGTTCTGGCGCGCACGTGGGACCTGTTTGCGAGCGACGTCCATGACGATCGGGTTTTGCGCTTTTTCACGTATTGGAAATTCGTTTTCATGTTCGAGTCCAAAACTGCCATTTATGAAGACGAATGCAACACAATCTGCGCGACCAAATTCAGCGAATTCTGCAAGAACGTCCCGATGGAAGAACGGCCCTTCCAGTTAATGATCAAATACTACGAAGGCGTGATCGGCCAAATTGAAGCGTACAAGAAATCGTTTCCCGCAAGCCCCTACAACGCATTTTTGGATCGCGTGGCCTTGAAATACAAAGAGAAGATCACCAAGGTACCGAAGTATGAGGAATATCCGCTCATGCCGCCGATCCGCTCGTCGCAAGCAGCACCACTTAGCGGCAACGCCATCTTGTCGGTGACACCGCGCGGCATTTCGTTGATGGACAACGTACTGCGCAAGCCGGACACGCCGTGGACACCAGACTGGGCAGCTGACGCTAAACTATTGGAAGAATCCAGCAAATTGGCCGAGGACGTCCGCAGCACTACGGCATCGGCGTACAACCAATCCACGATCATGCTGGTGTCCGACCCAGACGTGCCCGTGCGCTATTTGGAACCGCTTTTGCGCTCCACGATCATCGGCGAACACGCCAAAGAATGGACCACAGTCGTGTTGGTCGGTCGGCGGCGCGGCGACGGCACCAACCGCCGTTCCGGATACCAAATGAGCTTGTTGGCCAAGGATAAGACCGTGGTATTCAAGCTAAAGGCCCCCGGCGGCAAAATGTTGTCGTGCACGGCATGGGCCAACGTCGGCAAAGATTCATTCGAAGCAAAAGCATTTGCTCCCGTAGTTTTTCACGATGGAAAACAAGTACATGCGGGCAAACTCGCATTTGACGGCACAATCGGCGCCCTGCAGTCGGCTGCGGGCCATGGTGACGGTGATCGTTTGCAATCTTGGGCAGATGGCCAAACTTCTTCAATCGTTGTCGCAGTACCCGAAGGCGCGCCCTACAAAGATTTGATCGAAGCGATGAACGGCGTTGCACTACATTGCGATACGGAAGAGTGTAAGAATTTGCGGCCACAGCCCGTTTTTGTCGCGACATGTCGCTGAGCATTTGCGCTGCGCGCGGCTTTGGCTGCGCATTGCTTTTGCCTCCGGCAGTTTTGCCCTGCGGGCAGCGCGCGAAGATGCGCGCCGAAAATTCGGAAATGAACGTATGAAGATTGAAGATGTATCTGGGTTTCGCAACCCGCGGACTGGCGGAGCGTTGGAAATTTCTGTTCATGCGCAAGACGGTGGCGAGGTGTCGGCCGGAAACCTGCGCGGCGACGGGGACGAGTACGAGATTTATCAAGGAATTCCGAGGTTTTGCTCGCGAGAGAACTATGCGGGTAGTTTTGGGTTTCAGTGGAACAAGTATGACCGTTTGCAATTGGATTCGAAGGAGGGTTGGGGTGATGTGAGTCGCAACCGCTTGTTTGAACAGACTGAGTGGGCGCGGAATCTGACCGGGCAGCGAATATTGGAAGCTGGCAGCGGTATGGGGCGTTTCACGGAGCATTTGCTGCGAACAGGGGCAGATGTTTGGAGTTTTGACTACAGTTCAGCTGTCGATGCCAACAAACGCAACAACGGCGCGGCACCCAACCTGCATTTGGCGCAAGGTGACATTTTTTCGCCACCCTACAGCCATGAATCTTTTGATAAAGTCTTGTGCATCGGCGTGATCCAGCACACCCCGGACCCGGCCGCGGCTTTTGCCAGTCTGGTGCGTTTCCTCAAACCGGGTGGTCAAATCGCCATCGATTCCTATCGCTTGGATTGGAAATCGTTGCTGCTGGGCAAATATTGGCTGCGCCCGTTGACCAAACGTTTACCAACCAAAGTGTTGCACCCGCTCGTGCGCGCTCAAGTGCGCGCGATTTATCCACTCACCGGCGTCGCCCAAAAACTCATCGGTCGCCGCGGCCGCAGTTTGTCGTGGATGCTCGGCATCGCCGATTACCGCGGCGTTTTCGACGCCGACCCGGCAATGCTGCGCGATCTAGCTGAATTGGACACTTTTGACATGCTCGCACCCGCGCACGACCATCCCAAGACCCTGGCACAAGTTCGCAAATGGTTTGACGACGCCGGTCTCATCGACATCCGCGTCCGCCCCGGTTGGAACGGCATCGAAGCAATCGGCCGCAAACCCACGTAATTATTCCAAGCGCTATTCGTAAAATACGAGCCAACTGCGCAAGTTTATATTGGCCCCAAAACCGCCATTTTTGCCATCTTGCGCAACGGGTACAAAAGTCTTTCCTTTAAAAAGCCCTTGATAACCAATGATATTGTCAGCCCCAATCTTGGCGTCTTTGGTGACATCCACCCGATAGGGTTTGACATCCATGCCTGGGCACCAGCCGCCGCGGCCGAGCGTCCAAGTGCCGAATTGATTGGGCAAGGCCCCCTGCTCGATCTGATCGGCACAGCCCCAGAATTGCCCAGCGACCGGCTGGTTCTTGACGTGTTCGCTGCCGTTGACCGTGAAATGGTGTTCGTGGTTACAAAATTCCGCGCAATTCTCAGTGTCTGTGCCAAATCCATGTCCGGTGATGATGGCGTACAACTCGATTTTTTTCGTGCTCGCCGGGATGTTGATCGTCATCGGCTTGTAAGGGTTGTTGTAATTTTGGTTGAAGCCGCCGCCTGGGCTGAAAAGTTCTACCATTTTCACCGGTTTGACTCCGACTTTGCGGTTGGACAAGCGGATGGTGAAATCGATCATCGGAAAATTCGCTGCGTCAAATGCGATGCGCTGTTTGCCACCTTTACCGATATACGCCAATGATTCCGAGATGTCGCTGATCCATCGGCCTTCGCGGTGGTAGGGCGTGATCCAGCGCGCGATTTCCAACGGGCAGCCGCATTCGCAATCACCGAAGCCGCTGCCATCGGCCTTACAGACGCGTTTGCGCTCCAAACTCTCTCCGCTCAAACCATTGCAGTTACATGTCTTTGTGTCAGCGACCATGCCTTTGGCGGCCTTCACTGGGGCGACGTACCCTGCGCACTTGATGTCTTTGCCGCAGTCCAAATCCGCCTTGCAAGTTGAGGTGGCATCCTTGCAAAGACCCAGTGTTTCCGTGACTTCAACCGCTTCGGCGACGTACGGCTGGCACTTGGTGGTCGCGTCGGCGTTCGGTCCAGTTTGGCGTTCACAAAGGCGCGCGTACGAAATGTAGTCCCATTCCGAACAGTTCTCATCCTTGTGGTCTTTGCACCACGCGCCCAGATCGACTTCCATCGTGTCGTACTTCTTCATTTCACTCGCTGGCGGAAAATCGATTTCGACGTCAAAGCCTGCACCGTCCTTGGCGGCATGCACGGGCACCAACGTTACGGTTTGTTTGGCCAAATCAATGTCACGCTGGAAATTGTAATTCCAGTGTCGCACGTCAAAAGTCACTTGCTTGAGATCGGGCGAACCACCGACGGTCTGCAACAAGCCGATCTGCCGCCAATTTTGCTGGCGGTCGATGCCCAACGCCGCCACCCCTTTGACATTGTTGATCAAGCCGGCAAGGGCGCCCTGTGCGGAACTGAGCGGTTCAGCCACAAAGTGAACCCTACGCTTCCATTGGCATTGGCTGACGGCGTCGAGTTTGCCCAGCGCCTTGCCGAAGACGGCCTCGAAGTCGGTGAGCAGTTTCTGCGCCGCGGGATCGCCTTTTTGGTCGTAATACATGAAAAAGTAATGGACATTCTTGGGCGACGCGACCAACCACGTCTTGATATTGGATTTCCACATCTCGGCCGCGTATTTGAAGTCGACGGCTGTGAACAAGAAAACGTAGTTGTCTCGGCCGTTCCATTGGTTCTGCAACGACCAGTCACCTGCATCGTCAGTCGTGAGGTTGAAATCACCGGCCAACGTTCGCCAGCCGACGCCGGGCGTCGATTCGTCAAATTTCCCTTTGGGGTTCCATACACCTAGACAATCCGCAACGTCTTCGCACTTCTTGTTGTCGGTCACGCAGGTGCGGTCGCAAGGGTCGCCGCCTGTGCATTTTTTCATGCAGACGTCCCACGACAATCCGTCACAAGTCGCTAAAATTGTACAGGCTTGTGTGCATTCGGTGTCGCCGGTGTCGACGGGTGGAATATCGACAACGATGTCGGGGGCTTCGATTTCGACCGCGACAACATCTGGTACATCAGCAGCGGTCGTGTCATCTGGCGATGGCGACGCTGCCGGTGTTACACAACAAGTTAATGGAATGAAAAGGATCAAGCAAACAACGGCGCGAAGCATCGGTACCCCTGCGCGGCGCAAAATACGCCAGCCCGCGCAGAATAATGGACAGCGGCAGCGTTGCGCAATGTTTTTTGCTCGTCAGCTGCGAATCGCCAAAATGTTGCAGCCGAAATGGCCCATGCGGGGCCAGTGTGCCCCAGCTAATGGGCGTCCGTGTTTACCCAAAAAGCGTTGCGGCGTATGTTTGTCCTGCGGTTGTGCGTTTTGCGCTTGCCGCAGGTGTTTCTGTGCGTGGGCGAAGCGCCGCGCAAAAGCATTGATGCCGTCTACTTTGTGCTGAAACCGCGGGGAAATCGCGATACAGCCCAACGTACCAGCCAGCATGAGGCAGTCACATGGCCACCGAACACGATCAGGGTGAATCAGGCGCAACTTCGGCACCTTTGGGCGGCGCGCTCGACTCGGCGGCACCGGCCAAGGAACCGCAAAAGCCCGCGGCCGCCGCAGAAAAAGGCCACGGCTCCGATGCGGGTGCTGGCAAAGGCGAAGGGGCCGATGGCGGTAAAGGCGGGGCTGCCGAAGGTCGCAAGTCGGCCGGCGCAAAAACCGCTGAAGTCATGGAAAAAGGCGCCAAAGGGGAGCGCTACGCGCCCGGCCGCGATCTGCAGTCGCCGGCCGCAGCCGGTGGCAACTACGCCAAAGTCAAAGGGGCCGCTGAGCCGGCCAAACCGCGAACTTTGCCCGTGTCGCCGAAGATGGCCAAGGCATTTGGCGTCGATTTCTCCGGTGTTCGCGTGCACATGGGCACTGGTTTGCCGGAAAAACAAGGGGCGCAGGCGTTCGCGCAAGGATTGGACATTTTTGTCGCCGATAAGGCCCCAGATCTCGCCAGCAAAGAGGGCGAGACCATGCTCGCGCATGAGCTGACCCATATCGTTCAGCAAAATCCGTCGATGCAAAAGCCACCGGAAGCAGCCAAAGGCGGGTCCGGCGGCGATTCAGGGGGGCCCGCGCCCGTCGGAGCGGACAAAAAGCCCAGCGGTGGCGCGCAGAAACCAGCGGCCAAGGGTGCGGCCGCTGCGCCCGCCGGCAAACCGCAGACGCGCGAAGCCGCGCACATGGGCGGTGGCGATGCTGCTGAACAACAAGCGGAATCGGCCGGACAAGCGGTTGCTGGCGGCCAATCGGTGGCCATTGGCGCGGGCACGGTTGACAGTGGAACCATTCAAAAACGCGGCGAAACACCGGCCAAGCCAACCGCCGGCACTGCTGACGCCGCCAAGGCCAATCAGGCCATCCTCGATGCGTCGATGGATCAGCGGATTACGTTGCTGAAGAAGGCCATCGATGCCAAAGATTGGGATTCGGCGACTTTGCAATTGTCGGGCGGCGGCAAAGGCCTCGAAGCCGAATACACAAAAAAATTCGGTGGCGCGCTCAAAGACACGCTGGCCAAAACATTCACCCGACCGTTTGCTAGCTCTTACCTGAGCGACTTGATCGAAAGAGGTACGCCTTCTAACCTAAACCGAATTGCCTTGTCATTGGGCTATGTTAGCACGCCAGCGTGCAACGAAGAAGAAGTCATCCACCTGAGCGAAGCAGCGCCGTTGGCCGAATGGGGCGGCATTTGGGCGGTTTGGGCCGCGTCGTTCCGGCAAAAATTGAGTGCGGTCGGCTACAATCGCTTAGAAACATTTAACTATCTGCAGGGTGCCCTGTCAGCCAAACCGGCGCCAAAAGATGTCGACGCGGCGATCCAATTGCAACAGTACTGGAAACAGGGCCATTTGGCGGCGATCATCAAGCAGCGCTGCGCTGGCATCGGCGTTGATCGCGAACATTTGATCGAAGACATCAAGGCTTGGGTCGAATCGGCCAGCATCATGGAGCGCGAACAGGCCTTTGCGGAAGGCAGCGATCTGCGCATCGCGCTGACGGCCGCTTCCGGTTATGTGTGGGGCTTGGGCCGCGCGGACAAGGATTTGATCCTGTCGATGGTCAAACCGCCAGAGAACGTGGCGGTGTCTAAGGAACCGAAAAAAGACGCAAAAGCCGATCCTGAGGCAGCAAAGAAGAAGCAAGAAGAAGACAAGAAGAAGATCGCCGATGCCGATGCTGTCAAAGGCGTCGTCAACACGATCGACACCGAGAGCAAGGCAACGTTTAATTCCGACGAGGAGAAAGTCAAGAAAGAAATCAACGCCTTGACCGACACACAGCGCGAACAGTACCTCGTGGCATTCTTGCAACCTGCCGGTCAGGAAATGTGGAAAAAGCCGACGACCACCCGCGCGCAAAAGCAGTCGTTGTTTGAAAAAGCGATGTCGCTGGTGGCGCTCAAGCTCAAGGCGGCGGGGCTGGATGAGAAAGAATGTGCTGAAATGTATGCCAAATTCAAGTTTGGCGAAGCGATGGGTTCGGGCTATCAGCGCTTGAAAATGCTATGCGCAGCGCCTTGGACTGGGATGGCCGCTGACGTTTTGGCGATCGTGTCTGACATGCAAGGTGCCGATTTTATGCAGACTCGCACCGACAAAGCCATGATGTCGACGTTGAAAACGTTTTGCCTGCCCGGCAAGGAGCGCACGCAAATTGAAGCGCTGATGGGCGTTTTTGATGAGATGAAGGGGACTGAGGGAAAGACCGACGCCGAGTTGGTTAAGCAGGCAGAAGAGGACGCGATTTTGCGACCGGAATATTGGTCGACGCAGATCGATATCGAAGTGCAAAAGGTGTGGCTGTTCCCAGATAAAGATAAAATTCTCGCGGTGTTGCAGAAATCTCAATCGGCCGCGCGCAAAAGTGAGGCCAAAGCCAATCCCGGCGAGTCGGGCACCGTCGGTCCAAAGGCCGGCAAGGCGCCGCTGATGGCGAAGGAGTTTCTCCACCAAGTTTACATGACCTTGCCCAATCCGACGGCGGGTTGGCTGTTTGCCAAGTTTCCCGCTGCGTATCAATCGCTTTCCGAGGGCAGCTTCGATCCTTCCAAGCTAATCGATGTGGACAAACGTTTGGAGCAAGCCAAGGGCGGGCCGCTGGGCATGGGCTCTCACGATTCGGCGATTGTCAAGTCGTTCGAAGACTTGGATGGCGTTGAATTGTTGGAGCAATGGTCCAACGTCGGTGAATTCCGCAAACTGAATGAGGCAGAAATCGCCGGCAAGAAGCAACTGGCAGCGTTGCAAGCGCTCAAACCGCCACCGTCGGCGAAGGTCAAAGCCTTGGCCGCCGAACTGCAGACGCGGCAAGACACGATGGCCAAGTTTATTCTTGGCATTCGCGCCGATCGGCAAGTTTTCCTAGAGAGTCAGATGAGTACCGGTGAAGTTGTCGCGACCAAACGCAAGTTGACGACAAAATTGGTCAGTGCCGCTGATAAGGATGAGGAATTCAAGAAAGCGCTGGCCGAAAGTAAAGTGCCAAACGACGAATTGACGCGGGCGCGCATGGATACGCTGGCGACGCTGGACGAACAGGGTTTGAAGAATACCGGCATTCAATTCAGTGGGTTGTCAGCGAAGTCGGATGAACGCAAAGAAGCGACCAACAACGTAGTCGCCGAGCACCGCAAGACGGATGCGGCGGTCAAAGAAGCCGGTCCGGACGAAAAGAAGCAAGAAGAGGCCAAGAAGGAAGGCGCTGGCAAGATTGAAGAATCGAAGACGGATTTGGAGCGACGCACCAAGGCCTTTGACGAAATGCGCGAAAAAGCGCAGAAAATCGCGACCACGGTGATCGCCATTGTGGCGGCCGCAATCGTTACTTTTGCCACGGGCGGCGCAGGCGCGGCTTCCTTGCCGTTCCTCATGCAATGTCTAGCCGCCGGCGGACCCGTTTTGGCGACGGAACTGACCAAATTGGCGATTCAGGGCGATGCGTACAAGAAGTCCGATCTGGCCAAAGAACTGCTGCTGACTGCACTTTCCGCGGGCATTGGCCCGTTGGGCGAAAAAGCGGCGGCGGCGTTTGGCGAGAGTCGCATCGGTTGGGACGCCCTCAAACTGGCGTTCAAAGATCATCCTGTTTTGGGTGAAGTGTTGGCGGCGCAGTACAAAAAGCAGGCGACAGGCTTGATTAGCGGCGTGTCGGAAGATTTGGGTCGGTCGTTTCTCACCAACGAACGGCCGTTTGCCACCATGGGCGACACGCTCAAAGCCAGCGTTACAGAGAAAGTCAAAGGTATGCCGGGCGCGGCGCTTACTGGAATTGCAACAGATTTGCTGAAGAAGGGCGCGCTGAAGGCCACTGGTCTCGATGGCGAGCAGACTACGGTCAAAGGTGCGATGGCCAAGACTGTCGTTGAAGAAGAAACCGACAAAGTCGCCGGGGTGGTCAAGCAAACTGGCTCGGATTTGATCCAAGGCAAGTCGACTGAAAAAGTCGATGTTGCAGAAGTGGTGCTGGGGCAAGTGGAAATCGGCAACAAGGCGCTGGAAAAAGGCGGCGAAGTTTTCCATATCAACCAAGTGCTCAAACAAGGATCGGCCGAACAGATCGCCGAAGAGTTGAAGATCAAAAGCGATGAGGCGAAGGCGCTCGCTGAATCGGTCAAGGGCAAGGACATGACTGCGGCGGTGGCCGTGATAAACGCCCATTATCTGACAGTTCTGCAAGGAAAAGGCAAGGATACTGCGTATTTGGCTAGTTTAGGTTTGGATTCGCCGCAAGCGCGGGCCGAATGGGCCGAGCATGCTAAGGCAGAACCGCCGAAAAATATTGAAGAAGCCAAGGAGCAAGTCGGTATTTTCACACTGGAACGCAAATTGGGACCTGACGCGGCCAAGAAAGCAGCGCAGTTGACCGATGAGCAAATTGCGGCGAAAGCCGGTGTAGATATGGCGAATTCGTCGGCCGCGCTGGCCGATGAAATTTTCAAAGCGACCAAGGGTTGGACCGGCGACGAAGGCGCCAACTTGAAGGCGGCGCAGGCTTTGCGCGACCAATATTATCTGGACACGTTGGGCGGCAAGCACGAATATGATCCTAAGATTGCAGCGCAATTTGGCTTGAACACGGAAGAAGCCTTTGCTGAATTTGTCGCCAAAGGCCCCAAGGGCTTTGCCAGCGTTGCAGATGCCAAGACCAAAGTAGCGGAATTTGAAAAGGAAGAAGAGGCCAAGGCCCTAGTGGCGAAGAAGCCGCCCGAAGTGAAGAAGGAAGAGGCCAAGCCTGGACCGCTGACGGTCGAGCCTCCGAAGGCAGAACCAGAGAAGAAGAAAGAGGAAGTGGCGAAAAAGGAGCCGGCCGCCGTTGAACCCGCGCTTGCGCCGGATGCGCACGCAGCGTCCAAACCCGTTGTGCCTGCACCTGTTGTGCTTCCGCCTGCGCCAGCCGCGCCCGCCGCCGCCAAACCTGTTGCGCCAGCGCCAGTTGCAGTCGCGCCCGCGCCGGTCGCACCTGCCGCGCCCAAACCTGTCGCACCAGTGCCCGTTGCCGTTGCGCCTGCGCCGGTTGCCCCCGCCGCGCCTAAACCTGTGGCGGCGGCCCCAGTTGCCGTTGCTCCCGCGCCGGTTACACCGGCGGCGCCTAAACCTGCGGCGTCAGCGCCAGTTGCCGTCGCGCCCGCGCCTGTCGCGCCTGCCGCGCCTAAACCTGTGGCGCCAGCGCCAGTTGCCGTCGCAGCCGCGCCTGTTGCACCCGCCTCGCCTAGACCTGTTGCGCCAGCACCAGTTGCCGTCGCGCCCGTGCCGGTTGCACCCGCCACGCCTAGACCTGTTGCGCCAGCACCAGTTGCCGTCGCACCCGCACCGGTCGCACCGGCTGCGCCAGCGCCTGTTACGCCCGGCGCGCCTAAACCCGCGGCGCCAGCGCCAGTTGTCGTCGCGCCAGTCGCGTCGCCAGCAGGGCCGATTGTGCCTCCGGCCGTGCCCGGCGCCGCACCTCGCGTCGTGTCGGCGCCTGCACCGGTCGCTCCCGCGCCGCCGAAACCGGTGGCACCCGCGCCCACACCCGCACCGGCGGATGTGGCTCCGAAAGCCAAACCAACAGCCACGCCATCGCCAGCCGCGGCCGCCGCGAAACCGGCTGAGACACCAGCAAAACCAGTGGTGACACCGGCGAGCGACGTTTCAAAACACGCCGTTGGACCTGCGCCGGCAGATTGGAAATCCAAAGTTGTCGGTCAAATGCCAGCGGCGGCTGTACAAAGCGATGACGCTGGGCACACTTACCACATGCTCAACGATGGACGTGCGGTCGCGACGTCGGTGCCGAGTCTGCTACCTCCCGATATCGCGGCGCAGGTTCAGGGGCAAGTGGGTAAATTTAATGATAAAAGCCGGGCGGACCGCGATTTGGCGGTGGATGCCGATTTTGCCAATGTCAAGACGACGGCAACGTTGGATGAGTTCAACGGCATGATTGGCCGGATGAAATATCTGGTTTCGGACAAAAGCAAAGCGTCAGTCGCTTTGCGCGTGGGCAAGTTGAACGCGGCGATCGCGCGGGCGCGGCCGGCTTTGTTATCGCATTATGGGCCAGTGGAAGGACCAAAGAACGTCAAAACTTGGATCGACGATCGCTTGCCGCTGGTGACTGCGTCCGCGCCGAAAAAGTTTGGTGAAAAAGCGACGGCGCAAAAGCCGATTTTGAAATCGAAACCTGCGATTGATGCCAAGGATATGGTTGTCGCCGAGGATTGTCTGGTCAATTATGGCGCTGCTTCGATTGAGGAACCGGCGACGCCGAGTATGATTGCGGCTTCCAAAGGGATTATGAAGGTTTATGATGTTGGGGCAGCGTTTTCCAAGGGAATGAGTGAACCGCTCAAGGCCGTTTGGCTGAAGCGATTCGGCGACGATCCCAAGGCGGCGGAGGCGGCGTTTGTGACAGCTTGCAAAGCCGCAAATGGTTTGGTGACAGCCCCCCTCGGCGAGGAGCGCAATCCGAAGTTCGCTGGGTTCAGCCCGGCAACGGCATTTACTGGTGGCATCAGTGGTTTTGTTGGGCAGGCGAAGGATATGGCGGGCGTAACGGGTTACAACATCGCGTTGCAGCGTTTTGCGCTGAAGGCGGACTACTACCCCAGCGGTGCAATGTTCGCGTGTACGGCAGATGTCGCGCAGGTACAAGCCGAAATGGCCAAACCGGACGGCGCGAAGCTCGGGAAACCGTCAATTTTCAACCTGCTTCATTTCGACGAGAATACGTACGACGAAAAGGATCGCGAATTTGGCCACTTGGCCGATCCGAACGATCCATCGAAAGCTGGCACGGCGCTTGAGATGTCCTGCGTCGGTTTTCCGGGCGTCGATTTTTGGGGCAAGGCCAAGTTGCTTTCGTAATTGGAGACCGACGCATGTTGCCCACGGACGACGAGATTGCGAAGTTAAATCGCGACGATTTGGTTTCGCTGCTGACCACCTACGCGCAATATCCTCCCGAAGACATGCTGCCTGACTCGCGCACTTGGGGCCACGGGATGGCTGGAGCGCTTTGGAGCAAATTGCGTTCGCTGCCAATTGCGTCCGAATTTGACGGGATTGTCGACGAACTTCTCCAATCGCATGATCCCCAGCGTGTTTGGCTCGGGACGGCGCTTGTCGCGGGCAGGACGGTGAATTTGGAGGTACTCGAGCAGGCGCTCGCACGGGTGCCTGCGATGGAGGATTTGCCGCCAGATTGTATGCATAAATTGCGACAAACATGGGCTTTTGCCGTCGCAGCCGAGCGCATTCCGTGGAACGATTCGATGCGAGACTTGCTGAGGCAAGACTGGGCGCGGCCGTTGCTCGACGCGGCGATGGTCAGGGATCATATCTATGTGCTTGATCATTTGCCTGAATTGCTTGACCAGCCCGGCTGGCCGCCGGTTTCTCGTTTTGCGTCTTCGGTGGAAGGCAACTTGAGTCTGGAAGAGGGCCGACGCCTGCAAGCGGAACTGCGCGCCCGGCAAGACAAATGGGGCGAAAAATGGACCGATGACCTTGTCCAAGCCATCCAGTGGTACATCGACAACAACCGATTGCCTTCCGGGCCCGTGCGTTGGTAACCCGTCCCAAAACTTCGGACCAGTTCGATGCTTAACCGTCGCCAACTATTGCGCAATCTCTTAATTGCTTCTGGCGCCGGCCTGGGCGCGCCCGTCTGGGCGGGCAACGCCCGCGACTATCGCGTCGGCCCGTTTGCACCCATGATCAAAGGAAAGAAAATGGACCTGCCCAAGCCAGAAATCGTCAACTTTCAATCTACTGGCACCACCGCCCGCCAGCGCCTGCGCACAGCCTGTGCCGCGATCCCGTTGGGTGTGGCGCAGGGTACCAACCTAGGCAACTGGCTGGATCAAATTCCAAAACCGGAAAAGATGCCCGGCGGAACCGCGGCGCTGTTGGGCGCAACCTTGGCGGCTGATCTAAAGGAACTCGGACTGTTGGCGATTGGCGAAACGGCGCCGATGTTGACCGCCATGCAAAAGTTTTTCGGCCAAATCGGCGTGCCAGAAGTGATGACGGCCAAATTTGCCGCAACCGTGGCGCTGCTCGGGCGCCATGCGCTGGGTTTTGGCTTCAGTGTTCACGACCACGGCATGGATATTACATGGGAAGTGCCTGGACCGCTGGCGCTGGGGCTGGCGCTCGACGTGGCTGAGCCCGGCTCACCCGTGGAGATCCTGCGCAAATGGGCGAAGTCGCACAAGATCGATGAAGTTCGTCTAGTTTCACGGTCTTTGGCCTCACAGTCGACGCGGATCCAACTGCTGCTGCCGGGCAAAGGGGTGGCCGGGATGGTCGCCGGCCAAGAGTTGTTTACCGCGCTCAATATCCCGCAACTGCCGCCGACTGTCCTGCAAGTATTGGGTAAATTGGACCAACCGTTGGGGCTGACTTTGCGTTTGAGCACGATTGACAAGCCGGGCGACGCCGGTGTGGCGGACGTGGGTTTCGTTGTGCAACGGCCGTCGAGCGCAACCGTCGTGCAGATGCTAAGTCTGTCTGGCGCCAAAACCGACCCGCAAATCGCGAGTTTTGAAGGCTTTATGCAAGCCCCAGGCGCCGAGCAGATGACGGTGCGGGCGCTGAGCGGTAAACCACAGGTCGATTTGCATTACCACGCCGGTGCGGACGCCAAAGTAGTCTGATCGGCGACATCAGCGCGCGCACAAGGACAGTATGTCGTTCGATCCAGTGTGGTTGACTTTCAATATTCTCGTGTCATCTTGCGGCTATGCGCTGTACCGTTACGGCAAGCAGCGCACCCGGGCGCCTATTTTGATAGGCGGTGTGATTCTGATGGTCGCGCCGTATTTCTTTCAGGATGTCAAAGCGATGCTGGGTTTTAGCCTCGGCATTGTCGCCACGATGTATGTGCTGCGGCGCGCCATTTAGCAGTTGCCGCCATTTACGCCTTTTGCACCGCGGCATCCCAGCGCGCAACCAGCGCATCATCGCGTTTTTCCGGCACAAAACGCCGCTGCTGTCGCCAAGTACTTTGCGCATCGTGCAGTGATTTGAACCAGCCGATGCCGACACCGGCCAGGATCGCCGCACCAAGCGCCGTGGTCTCAATAACTTCTGGCCGAACAACCGGCGTTTGCAGCAGATCGGCCTGCATTTGCATCAACAAATTGTTGGCGCACGCACCGCCGTCGACGCGCAACTGCGCCAAATCGGTGCCTAAATCGCGGGCCATGGCGTCGAGCAAATCTTTGCAAGACAGCGCGATGCCCTCCAGCGTCGCGCGCGCGATGTGGCCGCGCGTGGTGCCGCGCGTCAGGCCCGTAAGCGCGCCCCGAGCATGGGGATTCCAATGCGGCGCCCCCAAACCCGCCAGCGCCGGCACAAAAGTGACGCCGCCCGAATCGGCCACGCTTGCCGCTAAGGCTTCAATTTGGCCCGCGTTGTCAATCATTTGCAGGCCGTCGCGCAGCCACTGTACGGCCGCTCCCGCAATAAATACACTTCCTTCCAGCGCATAATGAAAATCAGCGCCGACGTGCCACGCCACCGTCGTCAGCAGCCCATTGCGCGACGCGATCGGTTGATCGCCCGTTTGCATCAGCAGAAAAGCCCCTGTGCCGTAAGTGCATTTGGCCATGCCGGGTTGCAAACACAGCTGACCGCACAGCGCCGCCTGCTGGTCGCCCGCCATCCCGGCGATCGGGATGCCGTCGGGAAGACCGGGCACGCCACGGGTATGGCCGTAAACGCCCGCTGATGCGCGGACTTCGGGCAGGATATTGAGCGGAACCCGAAGAATATGACACAGTTCCGGACTCCACGCGCGCTTGTGGATGTCGTAAAGCATCGTGCGCGACGCGTTGGACGGGTCGGTCACGTGCACCGCGCCGCCGGTGAGTTGCCAAACCAAAAAAGTGTCGATCGTGCCGAACGCCAACTCGCCGCGCTGCGCCTGCAACCGCGCATCCGGCACGTGATCGAGCAACCACGCGGCCTTGGTGCCCGAAAAGTAGGCGTCGATGGGCAAGCCTGTGCGCGCGCGAATAAATTCGCTGTGGCCACTGGCCACCAATTCCTCGCAGACCGACGCGGTGCGTCGACATTGCCAAACGATCGCAAGATCAATGGGCTGTGAGGTTTGTCGCTGCCAAATCACGCTGGTTTCGCGCTGATTGGTGATGCCGATGCCCGCGATCTCAGTTGGGTCCACGGCAGTCAGCTTAAGTACGCCCGCGATCGCTTCGACGGTCGACTGCCAGATCGCCGACGGGTCATGGGCTACCCAGCCAGGCTGTGGAAAAATTTGAGGAAATTCGCAGTTAACCTTGCCGACAACCACCAGATCGCGATCGATCAGCAGCGCGGTTGTTCCGGTGGTACCTTGATCCAAAGCGAGCAAATACTGGGACATCGCTGTCTCTCCTGACATTTATAGTTTGTCGCCGATCTCCTCGAACAATTTGGGATCGTAATCCTTGATCACTTGAGTCAAGGCAGCCCGGACCGTCGGCAAACTGCCATCCATCTGACGGCGAAGGACAAATCCAAGCGCCCGATAGTTGATCGCTACATCGCCCTGGGCATCGGGCGGTGAAATTTTTTCACTTTGTTCGTGCAAAAAACTCGGCGCGTAGAAGGACGAATCGGCTTTGCCTTTGGCAAATGCATCTTTGTACGCTTTGGCCAACTTGACTTGATCGGCTGCTGGGACCTTTTGCAGAACCGTGGCAATGTCCCGAGCCCATTTTGTCACATAAGCCTTGAACATTGTGTCATAAACTGCTTGAGCGACCAGAAGCGCCCGGGTCTCCTTCGGCCCAAAATAGAGTTTGGCAAACGCGTCTTTGACCGCCGCGGGCTTGTAGGCGGCAATGGCCGTCGCTGGATCGTTGGCCGACACCAGACCCGGCAGCAATTTTTTGAGGGCCGCCCGCGCAGATTCTGGCGTACTTTCATCAACTTTACCGGTATCGTCGGTCGCAAATTTGGCCTTGTAGGTGGTGTGGAACAAAGCGCCATAGGCAACGAATTCGATCAGTTGCGCTTGGTTCAAGTAGCGACACGCGCCCACTTTTGTCGGATTTCGATCCCACATCTTGCGCAACTTGTCGAACACGTAAGTCTTGACATCTAATGTCTGATCGCCGCGATCGGGGTCGCACATGCGAAAGCTCGCCAGCCGATCCACCACGGCCTCAAGGACATCGCTTTGCAACGCAACGTCCACGGGCGCTGGCTTGGCCGCCCCCGCAACGCCGCTCTGCAGAATCAACACCAACACCGCCAAACCCAATTGCCACCGTCGCATATACCCTCGTGATTTCAGAACCATCCGACCCAAAGCGCCATCGACCAGTAGTCGTCGCGGCGCAATATCGCGCAAGTGCACCAAACTGTCCACATTCGGCCCCTCGACAAGCCACTGCGCTGTCGGCAAACTCGCGGCCGACGACGCGCGCGGTTCGTGGAGCAAGAGTGCAATATCTCCCGTTAAAATCAGTACTTTTAACTGGTGCGGCGGGTTACGTCGGCTCGACGCTGTCGCGGCGATTGTTGGCGGACGGTTGTCAGGTGGTCGGCCTCGACAACTACGCCCGTGGTCACGCCGATGCGCTGCCAAGCGGTATGTCCATGATCCGCGGTGATATTCGCGACCCCGACGCAATCCGTCAAGCGCTGCAATTGTTCGCGCGGCCACCGCAGGCTTGTATTCATTTGGCCAGCTACATTTTGGTCGGCGAATCTGTTCATGAGCCGCAACTTTACCACGACATCAACAGCATCGGCACCCAAGTTGTCGCAGAAGTCTGTTTAGATGCTGGCGTTTCGGCCCTGACTCTGGCATCCAGCGCGGCCGTCCTGTCGGCACAGCAACACGGCGCCGACCGCTTGGATGAGGACGCTTTTATCGGGCCAGAAAGTCCGTACGGCGAATCCAAAGTTGCAGGCGAACGCACGCTTGCAGCGCTTGCGCAAACCGGAAAAATGTCCGCAGTCGCTCTGCGGCTGTTCAATGTTGCCGGCGCGGCCTACGGGATGGCGGAGCGGCACGACCCAGAAACTCATTTAATTCCATTAGCTTTGCGGGCCGCCGTGGGTGAACTGCCGCGGCTCAAGGTTTTTGGCGCAGGTCTTGGCACACCGGACGGCAGTTGCCTGCGCGATTACGTGCACATGCACGATGTGCTTGAAGCGTTCGTGCGTGCGACCGCGCGCAGCGTCGCGCTGCAACTGGCGGGCGATGCGAGTTACGACGTTTTTCACGTTGGCAGCGGCGTTGGTCGCAGCGTACTGGAAGTTATTTCAGTGTGTGAACAAGTACTTGGGCGCTCCGTGCCATGGCAACAACAACCGCCGCGCGCAGGCGACGTGCCAATTCTCGTGGCCGATCCGACGCGGTTGATGCGCGAACTGCAGTTTACGCCCGACGCCGATTTGCCGCGCATGGTGCGCGACTGCGCGCTGGCATTGGGCATGACGGTTGCGGATGTCTAGTTTTGGTTTGGGTCGGTTGACAAAAAATCTCTGTTTTTGCTGTCTTGCGTTGCTCCTCAGCGTCCCGCACGCCGCCGATGCCGCAGGGCCGTGGCGCACGGCGCGACCGATCAAAGCGGTCGTGGTCGGTGGTTCGATTTCCATGTATTTTGGCGGCAACTTTGGCCAATACTTGCAATTCGGTTGCAAAAACTTAGAGGTCCTCAACCGCGGCAAAGTCGGCGCTGGCGGCTCAGCGTTGGCGGCCATCCTCAAGGAAGGGGTCATCGGCGACAGCGCCACATTTGCCGGCATGAAATCGGGCAACGGTTGGATATTGTTTCAGGGTGGTCTTAATTCGGTCGGCGCCCCGGAATCAACGGCCTATTTTCTCGCCAAACTGTTCAAAACCGCACACGACGCTGGTTTGCAAGTCATGGCGCTGACTTTGACGCCATGGGGCGATGGCAACGATCCGCGCTTTGCCGAGTGGCGCGGTTTGCGCCTAATGCGCGCCACCGAACACGTCGCGGCTTTTGTGATGGGCAAGCTGAGCCCGAAGCTGGCCTTGGGGGCCCGCGGTGATGCGCACCCGGAAACGTGGCAACCCGGTGAATTACCTAAGATTGGTCTGGATTTGCTGCATAGTCCACTGCGCGACACCGACGCCGAATTGCGCGCGAAAAGTGCCCTGATCCAAAGCTTTCCCCAAAGCCAATATCGCCGACAAGTCGATAAAAGGGCTGAGCTTGTCGCAGAAGCGCAAACCGTGCCGCGCAGCTTTTTGCAAGCCAAATACCGCGATTTTGATCACACGCACCCCAACAGCGCCGGCCACCGTTTGATCGCTGCGCTGGCGTGCCAACAAGCCCCGGCCGACTGGGGCTGTGACTGCGATGCGATTCGCCACGCAGTTTGGAAAGGCAAAGTTATTCCAGGGAAATAACGGCTACAACGGCAAATGAGCTGGCGCGTGCAGCATCCATTGCGCCCGTCGTTGCACGTGCGGCGTTTTCGGGGTCCACTGGCGCGGACTGGGCAGCATCGCGATCAATTGCGCAGATTCAATGGGTTTGAGCTGGTACGCGTGTTTGTGAAACCAGAATTGCGCCGCACTTTCGATGCCAAAAACCATCGGGCCCATCTCCGCGATGTTGACGTACACTTCCAAAATGCGTTTTTTGGGCACCAGCAGTTCCAGCCAAATGGTGTAGTACGCTTCAAGCCCCTTGCGAATCCACGAGCGATTTTGCGTCAAAAATACATTGCGCGCCACTTGTTGTGAAATGGTGCTGCCGCCAATCAGCGGCTTGTCTGGTTCTTCTCGGTAGCGTTTCCATGCCCGGCGGATCGCCGGTTCGTCAAAACCGCGGTGCTGAAAAAACCCTCGATCCTCACTGGAAAGCGCTGCAACCACAGCATGTTTGGGTATGGCCGACCACGAAATGAACGCGTAGGTGGGCAGCGACCAATCGCCAACCTCCCAACCTCGCTCCAACGTGCGCGTCAACATGGTGCCGGTCACAGGTGGATCGACCCCATTGAGCAGCGCGCATTGGCAGGCCGGAACGACAATACCTAGTAATATCAACCATCTAAGCACGCGAAAAAAGCGGCGTAGCCGTGCAGATCGCGCGCCGTCGGCTTGACCGCGAACGGCCAAATGATGGTCTTTGGGCGCGTGGGAAAAAAAGCTCAGTGGGCGACTTCCAATGTGATCGCCGACAATTATAGGCTCATTGCGTCGTCTTGGACAGGGCGCGCGTCAGCGTTGCTTTGATGACCTTGCGCGCCCGCTGCGCTGTGGCGATGTGATCGGGCTTGGTCAGCACGACCGCTGCAAGCACCCGCGCATCGTCAAACTTGCCCATCGCCAGTGAAAATTCCGCCAAGCGCACGTTGGCCATGGTCATCGGCCCCTGCAACCGCCGCGAAGTTGCCTTGTTGCCGTCAACCACAGACGGCACAATTTCACTTGTTAGCGCACGGCGTTGCATGGCGACCGCCGCTTGTTGCTGCCCCGTGGCCCACAAAAGCGCCGCGATCGTGTCGAGCACGGCAAACGCCATTTCGCCGCCCGAGTGGTACTGCTCATTGACGACAAAATCCAGCACTTGTTGCGGGTTGTCGCCGGCTAGGAACCGCGCATAGGCCAAATTGTTGCGCTGGCTGCGGCCAATCGGGTCGTGTTCAAACGTCAATTTGCTGGCGTCGATGCCCAGATCGCCCACGCCGATTTCGGCCAATTCGTCCAAAGCGAGGAAGGTCATGGCATCGCGCTGGCGCACCTGCAACATGGAAGCGTGTAAATTTCTTGAAAAAATTTGCAGTTTTTGCTGTCCAATCGCCCCGACAAACCAAAGGCGCGACGCAGCCGCGGAGAGAAAGCGCCGCACGATAGGCATAGGCACAGAAGTCAGTTGCGCGACCAGCGCCGTGTGCCCAGCGGCATCCAGCCCTTGCGCGACGGCCGCCGCAAGCGCTGCCAAATCGGTTTCGGGCAAGGCGTCAATTGGGCGATCGCGCAAACAGTCGGCAAATCCGCCCTTCTTGTTCAGCCACAACTCATCGCAAGCGAGCATGCCGACGGGGGCGCCTGCGGCCTGAGCCCGCATTAACGCAAGCCGCGCTAAGTCCGCTTGTTCCCAATCGTTTGCTGCTTCGAGCAAAGAGAGCCAAACCCGCCAGGCTTCGTCGTCGTGAACGGCCAGCGCGGCCGTCCACTGCTCGGCGAGTTGCGGATCTGCTGCGGCCGCCAGACTTTGGGCCTGCAACGCCAACGCGTGACCGACGTCGCGCGGCCCCTTGCGCATCAGTTCCAACGCTTCAGGTCGGAACTGCTGCACCAGGCGGGCAAACTCGGTCGTTGGCGCATCGAGGGGATCGAGCAGGTCGTGCATTTGCATCTGGGGATCAAGATTCTTGCGCAGCGCCAACCACTTGCGCGCCGCATCCAGACGACCGGCCCGCAACATGAGCGTCACAACCTCTTGCGCCGACTTGAGATCATCTTGCATCGTGCGCAGATAAACTTGAGCGGCCGCATTGACTTCGACATCGTCTGCCGCACCCAACGCTGCAAAGAAACGCGTGCGCGCAGCCGTGGTGGCGTAGCCCAAGTGGGCCGTCGACAGGTCGATGCGCCCTTCCACTTCGCTCATCCACTGCGCCAACTGGGGTTGCCCTTGGCGCACACATTCGCTCGCGACTATCGTGGCCAACTCAAAACTGCGCGACGCCTCAAACCAGCGGGTCAGCCAGGGCCGCGCTCCAGACTGATTTGCGGTTTCAAGCCCAGGTCGCTTCGGTTGCGGCTGTTGCAAAGCGACCAGCGTACTGGTGACGGCCTGGACCGCGCTGGCCATTTGTCCCATGTCACTGACGGTGAAAGGATTTTTACCCAGCAACTGCGCAGCTTTTTCGCCATTGCCGCCGCCGGACCACAGTTGCGCCAACGCATGCCGCACGCTGGGCAAGTATTTGGGTAGTGTATCCAGCAAGTTCTGCAGAACCGCCAATTGTTCGGCAGTTGGCGCAGCCACAGCGTCTTGCGTTCTGACCGTGGGCATTGGCGACTCTTGGCCGTCCGCCAGCGCAACCTTGCGGATCTCGGCCGTTGCGCCACCGACCAGCACAACATGCTGCAGGAACGCGACAAACCAAGGCTCAGCGCGCAGATTTTCGCCCTCTTGGGCCAGCCACTGCAGCAGTTGCGGCGCACCGCCCATTTGGATGATCCGCTGGGAAACATAATCGAAATCGCGCTGTTCCATGACCGGCAAGACTTGCGCCGCATCGCGCAATCCGGCCACCGCGGCACTCAAGCGACCGCGATCTAGGTGGAGTTCGATGATCGCAGCGCGCAATTTCGTCGATTCTGGCGCAATTTCAAGCAACTCTTCAAACCACCCGCCCAAAGTCGCCAAGTCGTCGCTCTCGGTCAAACCGAGGATGATCGACTCAATTTGCCAATCGATTTCATGCATATCGTCATCGTCAGGGCCCCAGCTGACATCGTTCGTTCTGCGCCAACCGCGATCGCTTTTTAGGCGTTCGCGCAGGCGCGGATCGAGCAATATTCCCGCCATGGCGCGGTGCCAAAGTTCTTTTGCCAAAGCCGCGTTGCCGCCATCCCACTCAAAACCCGCTTGAAGACACAACTTTGTCGGCGATGCACCCGCCGAGTTGGCTGTCGCCGCCACGGCCTTTGCTTGTTTGCTCATGCCTCGGCGGGTCAGCTCACTGGCCGCCAACCGCGAGGCAAACGTCGCTTCAAGCGCCCGGCCAAGGTACAACCGCACCAAACGCATGGCTTCTGGCACCGATGTCGCGTCGCGGCGCAGGTCCAACGCCACGGCTAGCGCGCTGGGGCGTTCCTGACGTGCACCGAGCGGCTCGGGCGAAGCCAGAATATCTTCAACGACTTCGCGCGCTTCTCGGATGGCCCCGACTTCGTGCAACCACAGCGGCACGCGCGCGGATTGGACGGGTCCGCGGGCGCGCAGACGCCGTACGCCCGCCTGCACTTGCGGCCGCGAACCGATGTGGGCCGCGAGTTCAACGCGAAAGCGCTCCAGTTCACGGTCGGCATCGGGTAGCGCAGCCGCAGCATCGGCGAGAATGCCGAGAAGATTTGCACTTTCAGCTACTTCGAGCAACGCTGTCAGATCCACGGCGGCTGGGCCTGACTTGAAAAATGCCAGCAACGCTTCCGGCAAATTGTCGGTTCGATTTTGCCGCATCAGGGCAACGATCTGGTGGGTGCGCATCTTCAGGTTGTCCGGATCGAAGGTCAAACCGCGTTCGTACAGGGTCTGCGCCCGCGCAATGTGGCCGTAATCGTCCATCAATTCACCCGCGATATTCCAAGCTTCTGGCCGATTTTGCAGGGTCTGCACAAAGCGCCGCAGCAAAATATCCGCGTCCGCTGGCCGTTGCAGGACAAGCATCGCTCGCGCCCAAACCAGCAAGGTATCTGGCGGCGACGGCCGAACGGGATCCAAACTTTGAAAAATGGGCAGAGCCTGCGCTTCAAAACCGTTAATTGTCAGCTGTTTGGCAAAGAAATCCAACCGGGCGGCGTCCTTGGTGCCTACCAGGATCGGGCCTATGGCGTCGACGATCGCGGTCTGTTGTTGCCGGTGAGCGCAGTCGACACCACGGGCGATGGCGCGTTGCCAGGCCAAGGTATCGCGTTCGCCGACCAAGCGCGGCGCGATTTCGGCCACGACTTTGCACAGGCCTAGGTCCCACGCGGCATCCAGCAGAACTCGCTGCAACTGCGCGTTCATATCAGGGCGCTTGCTTGTGTCGAGCAGGCGCGCGTGGGCCTCATCGGCGCGATCAAGCGCTAACAAGGCGCGCAATTCGGCCTTGAGAAAATCCACATCTTCGACAATCGGCCCCACCGGCGGTCGGTTATGCAACAACTCAAGCGCCACATCTGCCGCGCCACCCGACGTCAGCAAGTCGATCTTGCCCGTGTTCAGCCGTTGCGGCGGACCTTCCTGCAGCGCGCGCAGCGCCCAGCGCCTGCCCAGCATAGCAAAACGCCCAGTCATCAGTGCAAAAGCCACAGACCACGTATCTCCCAGCAACCTATCGTCATTTTGACGTAGCCACCGCGCCAAGATCGTGCCGCCGCGTCCTGTCAACGCCGCTACCACGCTTTCGGTGTCCAAAACATCGTGCTGTGCGTCGGCCTGCTGCACGGCTCGGGCATCGAGCTGCAAGAATCCTTCATCATCAGCCTGTTGCAGCGCACGTACGGCCAACTCGCGCAACATGGGTGGCTCGGCGACGCCGGCATCGCTGAAAATGCGCAGGGAGGTCACCACGATCTCAGCCCAGGGCGCACCGGCGGCGGCTATGTCCTTGATCAATTCGCGGCGGCCGTTTGGCAGCATAGGTTCAAAAGCATCGTAAAACGCTGACGGCTCCGGCTGCTGTGTCGCAGTCAGCAAGCGCGCGTAATCGACACAAGTTTTGGCATCGGCCGTTTGGTGCAGCTGCAAAGCGCGTTGACACAACTCGCGCGCGGCCGGCAACTGACCGCGGCCCGGCTGCTTGGCCGCCTCACGCAAGAAACCCAGCGCGTCAATAACGCGGGCGTGCCGCCACAGTTGCGCCAGCAATAGCTGAATTTCACTGCGATCCTTGGCCAACTTCACAGCCTGTTGCGCCGTTTGGGTCGCCTTTTCCATCTCGGCGCGCTGACTTTTGTCCAACTCATAGCGCTGTCTATGAATTTCCGCCTGCAGCGCCAGAGCGACCGCGTCCGTGGCGTCGGCGAGCAGAGGCCGCACAAGTTCTTCGGCCTGCGCAAGCGCGCCCGACACCAATAGATTGCGCGCCAACACCGCGCTCAACAGCGGCGACGGCGGCTTGGTGGCGAGGCCGCGTGCAAGTTCGATCAGGGCTTTCTTGTCGGCCGCGCGACCGAGCCAGTTCAAATAGTGGATCCAAATTCGCTCGTCCGCGTCCTTACGCTGCGTGGCTGTTGCGAGGAGCTCGCGGATCGCGTTGCGGTCTGCGGGCTCCAACGCCTGTGCGATGCGCAACAAAAGCGCGGCGGACAAAGTCGAGGCCTTGCAGCGATCCAGCCAAGCGGCACGGCTGTCCGGGTCACCTCGCTTGAGAAACAGGTAGGATTGCAGCCAAAGTTGGACATCATTGGGCGCTTTGGCCAATTCCGTCTGATACATGGCGTCGATGGCGCGCAGACGATCTACCCTGACAAGCGCGGTGGCGACATCTTTGAACCAATTGAAGCGACTGGGTTTTGTAGCAGATCCTTCAGAAGCCGTCGGCGCGGCTTGTACGGCTTGGAGGCCAATGGGCTGATCCGCCAGCGCCAATGCGACAAGCACATCGCGGGCGATGGCACAAAGTGCTCGATTGCCGCAGCCTTGGGCCAAAGTCGGTTGCAAGACGCGCCACGCGTCGGCTGGCTGTTTGCGCGGATCCAAGTGAAATCGCGCTATTTGGCCCAGCGCTGCATCGCGAAGCGCGTCAGCAGGTAGGCTCAACAATTCGCGCTCTGCGGCTTGCGCCAACGGTATGGAATTGCGCAGATACAAGGCGCGAATCGCCAATACGCGCAAGTCCGGCGTCAGCGCGTGGCTGCCCTTTGCGCGTTCGACGGTGGCCAACACGGCGTCGTGTTGATCCGATTTGCTCTGACGGCGGGCTTGTTGTAGCAATTCCGCGCTATTGAGCGCCTGTTCAGCCGGCGTTTGCGGGCGCAGAGCAGCGCAGCCATTGAAAAATTGCAACGACAAAAGCAGGCTGGCAACTGCGGATTTTTGCTTGAGCAACATCGTCTTTTTTGGCGACCATCGGGCGCTTGAATTTAGACGCATCGGGCGCGCGTCCGATTCACAAAGTAACGCGCAGTCGACCGCGGTAGCAACATGGAGGGACAACGCCACAGAAAGACATATTATTCCGATGGGATCGGTGGATGATTCAAATACGTCCACGCTTCACCGCGAAAATTTGTCACGTGCACCTGACTGCGATCGATGTGTTCTACGTACTGCGGCCAAAGTGGAATCTTGCCGCCTCCTTCTAAGTCAATCACATATTTGGGAATTGCCATGCCTGAAGTATGTCCAATCAGCGCGCGCATCAATTCAAGGCCTTGCTCGACCGACGTGCGCAAGTGCGCGGAGCCGCTGATCGGATCGCAATGGAACAGGTAATAGGGCCGAACCCTTGCGGAAAGTAAACTGTAGAACAGTTCACGCAGCGTTTCTGCATCGTCGTTGACGCCGCGTAAAAGGACCGTTTGACCGCCGAGCGAAATCCCCCCATCAGCAAGCATTGCAAGCGCTTGGCGCGCTTCCAGGGTCAATTCATCCGCGTGGTTGCAATGCACATTGACGAAAACAGGTATCCGCCGCGGCCGCAGGGCATGGGCCAACCCGGCGTCAATGCGCATCGGCAAAAAAATCGGCACGCGCGTGCCGATACGGATAAAGCGCAAGTGCGCAATATCAGACAGCCGATCCAAAATTGCTCCCAGCTTATGGCTTGCCAGCAGCAGCGGATCGCCGCCCGAAATCAACACATCGCGGATCTGCGGGGTTTTGGCGATGTAGGCGATGGCTTGATCGAGTTCGGCGCTGCCCAAATGCTCGCTGCCCGTCGCCACCCAGCGCGCGCGCGTGCAGTAACGACAATAGGCGGCACAGGTATCCGTAACTAAGAGCAAAACCCGGTCTGGATATTTGTGAACCAGACCGGGCGCGCGGCGAAAAGGGTCTTCGCCCAATGGGTCGGCGCGTTCAAAATCCGCGACGACTTTCTCAAGCGGATCGGGAAAAACTTGTTTACCGATTGGGCAATTAGGATGCGCGATCAGCGACGCGAAATACGGCGTGACGCCAATTTCAAAGCCTGCGTTGTCATCGATAAAGGCGCGTTGTTGGTGAGAAATGGGCCATAATTTGGCGAAGTCGGCGCTGGTTTTCAGACGATTGCGCAGTTGCCAGCGCCAGTCGGACCAATCCGCCGCCGAGACCCCGGGAAATACTGGTGAAATCGCCATATTCACCGGCAGTTGGGGGGGGGAAGTGCGGCGTGCGGCGTGGAGCGCGGGCAGGGGGGGGGCGTTCGGACGGAACGATCGCTCGGGTCCGAGGCAGGGGGTGAGCGTGCGTGCGCACGCGCCTGTCGGGGGATGGGTAAGACACGGGCGGCACGCCCCCTAAAATAGACGCTGCTTGCCAGCCTAAACCCAGAACAAAGTTCTGGGTTTGGCTGGTGCCCCGTAGGAGAATTGAACGCTGGTATAGTTGACCCAGCGGCCGGAGGATAAGTTGCTGACTATTAACGGAATATGGAAGTACACGGGACCGCGAAAGTCGGTCGGGCTAGCGTTTGGGCTAGCGTTTGTGGCATTTCGGGTTGGAAGTTGATCATGAGATTTTATCATTTAATTTAAGCCAGCTAGCGGATCTGTTCCCGACGGGAACTCGCCGAACTTAGCGTGGCGCCGCTGTGCGTGTCAACCGTCACCCCGTTTTTGCACTGACTCCTACCCAAAGATTGCCGATTTCAGTCCGCCTCCCAGAGCCGGTTGCACGTTGGGCAAACGCCTGATGGGTCTGTCGTCAGGTAAATAAGCGTTCCGGCACAATTTACCGTTGGGCACGGCGCAACCGCCATGCGTTCGCGCAAGAAATACGTTAGTTTCAGTATGTCGTCTGTGTTGAGGTCCGCCAAACGGAGGGAATTTGCGCCGCGGCCATTTTTCCCTGGCGTTTGGTGGACGATTTTGGCGACAGTATTTCGCGCGACGCCAAGCGCCGCGCCGATTTCGGTCATGTTTAAGCCGCTTTGATGTAGCTCACGGATTTTTGCTTGTTTGGGCGCTGAAATTTCGGCTGGCATTTTGGACCTCGGTATTTGCGCGCTGGTGTTTGTGCGCGGCGTCGCTGGCATTATACAGCGCCCGATTGCGATTGCTATTTGTATTTTACGCGCGTTTTGGCGGTTTGATTTGGGCGTGTTTTGGCAAATGTTTGGGCGTATTTTGGCGTTGGTTAGGGCGCATTTGCGCGGGTTTGAGCGGTTATTTTGCTTGGTGGTTGGTTGGTTTGGGCGCATTGGGGCGTGTTTGGGCGGTTATCTAGCGTGTTGTCGGTTTCTGCGTCATCGATTTTTACGGGTTTGCACGGGTTTGATCGCCGAAGTCGACCGCCGCCACCGGGCATCCCCGCGCTTGGTGCACGGCGCACATTGCTGGCGAGCGGTGACTGCGCACGGATGTACCGGTACGCGCTTCAAGGTGGCAGAGCAAGCCGATCGGCATCGAGGCCCTGCCCCTTTCGTCGCTTAGCCGTGTCGCTTAGCCGTTGACGTTTAGGGCAAATGAGCGCAACTTTGGAAGCCGCCCACAAATGGCCGAGCGGTATTTCTCCCAAGGGCAAAGGAAAAGCGAATGCTTGATCTCGACTTTGGTGACCGATCTGCTCCTTCTGAAAAAGGCAAAATTGCAAGTCCAGCTCGCCTGTTCGCGGACGGCACCATCGCCTCCGCACGCATGCTCCTGCCGTTCTATGACGCGACGATCGAAATGCGTGTGCCCCAACTTCACCCCGAGCGAGGCGCGACGATTGCCATAGAGGTAGGTGGGCAAAATCTCCGCAATCCGCGGCCAAGCTTGAGCATGCGTATGTCGGTTGCCGCCGCTATTCAGTTGGTTGAAAAACTGCGACATCCGGAACTTATCGACCCGATCTCGCTACCAGCTTCGACTGCCCCCTCCCGCGCACATAACCACGCGAGACAAGGCGTAGTTCGTGCGTTTTTGAGCATATTTGGGCAAGAGGGCAAGCACCTCGTCGAAGCAGCACTATGGGCCGTCAGCGACAACTTTCAGCCTGAACGGCCCGAAATCGCGGAAGGACTGGCCAAATATTTGGTGGTTCGTGTAGCCGACGGTGATCGCGTCCAGATCGACAGATGTGACACGACAGAGTTGGAGCCACGACTCGCGATGTGGGTGCGCGCGCTGCGGACCGTAGAAGTTTCAGCCCAACTAATCCATGAATTTCAAAGGTTTATTCCATTTACCGAATAACCACGTTGGCGGCGTCGATCTCCGTCGGCTCGGACACAGTAAAAAGCCCTTTTTTACATTTGACATCCGCTGACATTGGGTGCACGTTGCTGCGCTACGGCCCGTGGGTGCCGCGTTCTCCAGCTATGCGCAACCATTGAATTTTCGCGCGCAGCGCCCCCTGTCGTCGCGCGCGCGTCCGCGGTGCCGGTTTCGTTCGACGATATTAAACCACAAAGGCCAATCGTGAGGACCGAAAATCCATTCTTCGCACGCCCGATCCTGAACTCGCCCTATGCCTGCCCGCAGCGCCAGTGGGAACTCGACGAGAGCGGCCAGCCGACGCAGCAGATCATTGAGCAGCGGCGGCGGGCGGATTTTATCACGCCGATTCCCAAGCCGAAGAAGCAAAAAGGCAAGGCAGAACAAGGTGCTCTGCTCTTGCATGGCGCAGACGGCCTGTCGACGGCGGAGCAGCAGTACGATCCAACGGCCGTGGTCAACGCCGTGCGCGGGCAGGTGGATCGGTGGCGCGGGCTGAAAAATCCCAAGGATTGGGGGGTTACGCCGGAAACAGAGCGCTTGTTGCAGCATTGGCGGCATCATCCGTTCGCCGGGATTCGGCCGTTTTTCTGCCAAGTTGAGGCGGTTGAAACGGCGATTTGGCTGACTGAAGTTGCGCCCAACAGCAAGACTGGCAAGAGTTTTTTGCAACACATCGCCGATTCCAACCGCGATGCCAATCCGGATTTGATGCGCACGGCGCTCAAGCTGGCGACCGGCGCGGGCAAGACGACGGTGATGGCGATGCTGATCGCCTGGCAGACGCTCAATTGCGTGCGGCATCCCGGTAGCAAGCGGTTTACGCGCGGGTTTTTGATCGTCGCGCCCGGTATCGTCATCCGCGACCGGTTGCGCGTGCTTAAGCCGAACGATCCCGACAGTTACTACGAAAGCCGCGAGTTGGTTCCGGCTGATATGATGCCGGATTTGGTCAAAGCCAAGATTGTCATTACGAATTATCACGCTTTCAAGCGCAAGGAGCGGATTGAATTGTCCAAAGGCGGGCGGTCGCTGCTGCAAGGGCACGGCGATCCGCTGGATACGCTGGAAACTGAAGGGCAAATGATTCAGCGGGTTATGCCTGAATTGATGGGCATGAAAAACATCTTGGCGATCAATGATGAAGCGCACCATTGCTATCGCGCCAAGCCAAATACGCACGAAGATGATGATTTGAAAGGCGATGATCGCAAGGAAGCCGAGGCGAACAATGAAGCGGCGCGGTTGTGGATTTCAGGCCTGGAAGCGGTGCGGCGCAAACTCGGCTTGAACAATGTGATAGATTTGTCGGCGACGCCGTTCTTTCTGCGCGGTTCCGGCTACGCTGAAGGTACGCTGTTTCCTTGGACAATGAGCGATTTTTCGCTGATGGATGCGATTGAATGCGGGATCGTTAAACTGCCCCGCGTGCCGGTGGCGGAGAACATTCCGGGCAACGATATGCCGATGTTCCGCAATCTTTGGGAGCATATTCGCGCAGATATGCCGAAAGAAGGTCGCGGCAAATCCGAAGGTCTGGATCCACTCAAGTTGCCGCCGCTGCTCCAAACGGCGTTGCAGGCGCTGTACGGGCACTATCAAAAGACGCACGAGCTCTGGCAGGAGGCCGGCGTCAAAGTGCCGCCGTGCTTTATCGTCGTTTGCAACAATACTTCAACGTCCAAGCTGGTTTACGACTACATCTCGGGATTTTATCGGACGCAGGATGACGGACAAAGCATTTTAGAAAACGGGCGGTTGCCGCTGTTTCGCAACTTTGATGATTTTAACAATCCGCTCGGACGACCCAACACGCTCCTGATCGACAGCAAGCAACTCGATTCCGGCGACGCGCTCGACGATAAGTTCCGGCTAATGGCCGCTGATGAAATCGCGCGCTTTCGCCGTGAAATCATTGAACGTTCCCGCGATGCACACGCTGCTGACAACCTCACCGATCAGGACTTGCTGCGCGAAGTGATGAATACTGTTGGCAAAGAAGGCCAGTTGGGCGCGGGCATTCGCTGCGTTGTTTCCGTCTCGATGCTGACGGAGGGCTGGGACGCCAATACGGTGACGCATGTGCTCGGCGTGCGCGCGTTTGGCACGCAACTGCTTTGCGAACAAGTGATTGGCCGCGCGCTACGCCGCCAGTCCTATCACTTGAACGAAGAAGGGCTTTTCGATGTCGAGTATGCTGATGTACTTGGAATTCCATTTGATTTCACTGCGAAGCCGGTGCCGGCTAAAGCGCAGCAGCCCCGCGATACGATTCAGGTCAAAGCGGTCAAGCCGGATCGCGATGCGCTGGAGATTCGCTTTCCGCGCGTGGCGGGCTATCGCATTGAATTGCCTAAAGATCGGCTGACCGCGCAGTTTACCGATGATTCCATTCTTGAACTGACGCCCGAACTTGTCGGGCCGACGATTACCCAAAACGCAGGGATTATCGGGGCTCCCGTCGATCTGACGCTGGGGCACCTGCGAGACGTTCGATCGTCGACCGTGCTGTATGAGCTTACAAAGCATTTGATCTACGACAAGTGGCGCGACGCGGGCGAAGACCCAAAGCTGAATTTGTTCGGCCAGTTGAAGCGGATCGCCCAGCAGTGGCTGGAGACTTGTCTTGTGTGCAAAGGCGATACTTATCCGGGGCTTCTGAAGTATCAGGCGCTGGCGGACATCGCGTGCGAGCGCATCACGGCGGCGATCGTGCGCGATTGGCAGGGCAAAGCGGCGCTTTTGGCCATGCTCGACCCGTACAATTCGGTCGGCAGCACGATGAACGTCAATTTTACCACCTCCAAGACGACGCGCTGGCAGACGGATGCGAGCAAATGCCATGTAAACTGGGTGATTTTGGACAGCGACTGGGAAGCGGAATTTTGCCGCGTCGCCGAAAGTCATCCCAAAGTGCGGGGTTACGTCAAGAATCACAGCTTGGGCTTTGAAGTGCCGTATCGCTCGGGTTCGGAAACGCGGCACTATCGCCCTGATTTCATCGTGCTGGTCGATGACGGCAAAGAGGATTTGCTGCGGTTGGTCGTGGAAATCAAGGGTTATCGCGGCGAGGATGCCAAAGACAAGAAGCTGACGATGGAAACGTACTGGGTGCCGGGGGTGAACAACTTGAAGGCGCATGGCCGTTGGGCTTTTGCTGAGTTTGGCGAAGTGTATAAGATTGAAAGTGATTTTAAGGCGAAGGTTGAGGGTGCCTTCAATTCCATGATTGAAACCGCCCAAGCATAGGCTAAGCGAAGGAAAATACTCAATGTTTGATACGACTAAAGAAGATTTGAAGGACATTTTGCGCAAGGTTGACGAAGGCCGGCTGCAATTACCTGATTTTCAACGCGACTATGTGTGGGGCGATGAGGATGTACGCAGCTTGATCGCCTCGATTGCCAAAGGTTTTCCAGTCGGCGCGCTACTGACGTTGGAAACAGGCGGAACTGTCGCGTTCAAGCCACGCCTGCTGGCTGGTGTTTTGCCTAAATCCTGCGCGCCCAATGAGTTGCTGCTCGACGGTCAACAGCGCATGACGTCATTGTTTCAGGCGGCATACGCCCGCTCGCCGGTGCGTACGCTGACAGCGCGAAACACCGAAGTTGCGCGCTACTACTACCTCGACATCAAGAAAGCGGTTGAACCTATTGCCAATCTTGAGGACGCGATTGTCGGCGTGCCCGCGGATAAGATCATCCGAACCAATTTCGGCAAGTCCATTTCGCTCGACCTCTCAACGCAGCTTGCGGAATTTGAACACGATTATTTCCCGCTTAATCAGGTATTTGACAGCAACGATTGGTTTTACGACTGGCGCAACCACTGGAAAGAGCGTGGGCGCGACGTTGCCGATTTGGATCGCACGTTTTTCCGCGGCGTTGTCGATCGCATTCAGCGCTACAAGATGCCGATAATCCGGCTGGATCGCAGCAACAGCCGCGAAGCGATCTGTCTCGTGTTTGAAAAGGTGAACGTCGGCGGCAAGAAACTTGACGCATTTGAATTGGTTACGGCGATCTACGCCGCCGAAAACTACGATCTCCGCGAAGACTGGAAAGGCAGCAAGCAGCCGCCGAAAATTGGACGCGCCGACAGAATGGTCGGCGGGCCGAACCGCCGAGAAGTCTTGGCGCACGTTGGCAGCACGGACTTTTTGCAGGCGTGCACGCTGCTGCACACCCGCGCGCGCCGATTGGAAAAGTTTGCCGAAGGCAAAAAAGACAAAGAGTTACCTCAAATTTCTTGCAACAAAGACGCGCTACTCGGTTTGCCGCTTGCAGCTTTCAAATTGCACGCCGACCACGTTGAAGCAGGTTTCATCGAAGCGGGTAATTTTCTGAATGAACTGAAGATCATCCGTCACCGGGACATTCCGTATCCGCCGCAGTTGGTTGGCCTGGCAGCTGTATTTGCAATCCAAGGCGTCAAGGCGCAGACGGCAGCCGCAAAAAAGCAGTTGGAGCAATGGTTTTGGTCGGTTACGTTGGGCGAATTGTACGGATCGAGTACGGAATCGCGTCTCGCGCGCGACGTACCCGAACTCGTCGAATGGATCGCCGGTGGCACCAGACCGCGTGCAATTGATGAGGCCTTGTTTCAGAGCGACCGGCTGCTGACGTTGCGTTCGCGCCTATCGGCAGCTTACAAGGGCTTGCACGCGCTTTTAATGAAATTCGGCTGCCGCGACTTCATTACCGGCAAGCCTACTGATATAATGACATTTTTCAATGATGACATTGACATACACCACATTTTCCCGCAGGCGTGGTGCAAATCACAGGGGATTCCCGCGTCGATGTTCGACTCGGTGGTGAACAAGACGCCGTTGTCGAAACGGACCAATATTCTCATCGGCGGGAACGCACCGTCGCATTACCTGAAGGAAATCCAAGACAAACATGGGCTTGCCCCAGACCAAATCGACGAGATTTTGCGCTCGCATCTGATTGAGCCGGAGCTTTTGCGAGCTAATGATTGGAAAGCGTTTTTCGCGGCCCGCCAAAAGGCATTGGCCGAACTCGTCGCCCAAGCGATGCAAAAGGCCGTCGTCGCCGAAAGTGGCAGCAACGAAACGGAAACTGAAGTCGATGCCGTCGAATCCGCTGAGGTGGCGTAATGGCCAAGCTCCCCGCCACCCCAAAATCCGTAGAAACCATCCGCCACGACGAAGCCACCCGCCGCAACATTCCGACGGCGGAGCATCAAAGCGTGCTGCACAAATCCCAGCAGGAACTGGTGCAGCGGCGGTATGCGCGCAATACGGACCTCGATCCGCAGCTTTGCTGGCGCGGCAAGGATGAGCAGGATTGGAGCGATCTGGTGGTCAATGCGCCGCCGCTATACATTCAGGAGAAGGTCCATCCCAAGGTTTTGATTGATGATTTGCTGCGGCAGAGCAAGGCGGGGCAGAAGCCGGAGGCGCAGACGGATTTGTTCGGCGATTTCAATGGGGTGCCCAAGGGTGCGGATAAGACTGAGTTTTATCAGCACGAGCAGAATTGGTCCAACCGCATGATTTTGGGCGACAGTTTGCAGGTGATGGCCAGTTTGGCGGAACGGGAGGGGTTGGCGGGCAAGGTGCAGTGCATCTACTTCGATCCGCCGTATGGCATTAAGTTCAATAGCAATTTTCAGTGGAGTACGACCAGCCGCGATGTGAAAGATGGCAATGTCGGGCATATTACGCGGGAACCGGAGCAGGTGAAGGCGTTTCGCGATACGTGGCGCGATGGGATTCACAGTTATTTGACATACTTGCGCGATCGGCTGACGGTGGCGCGGGATTTGCTGACCGATAGCGGGAGCATTTTCGTCCAGATTGGCGATGAGAATGTGCATCGCGTCAGGGCGGTGATGGATGAGGTTTTTGGCGATGAGAATGCCGTCTCGCTCATAACGGTCGTAAAAACGACGGGCGCAGGAAGTCCTGCAATCGGAACCAACGTGTTGGCGGCAGTCAACGACTTTGTGCTTTGGTATGCGAAAGACATCCGGCAGATCAAATATCGGCAGATTTACGAAGGGCGCGTGTTTGGCGGTGAAGGCTCAACACAATACAATCTTGTCGAACCGCCAGACGGCGGATTCGTCCGACCAATGTCAGATGAGGAAAAGGCCCAACCTTCCGGAATCCCTGACGGTTGGAGGATCATTGCCCACGACAATCTGACTTCCCAAACAGGCGCGGAAACAACACAGCAGCCAATCGAGTGGCAAGGTCGGGCATATCGTCCGAACAAGGGCGGCTGGAAAACAAACGTCCAAGGTGCCTCGCGGCTTGTTAAATCGACCCGAGTCATCGCTATCGGGAACACGCTCCGATACCGCCGTCGCTTTTCTGACTTCGGCAACATGCCGATTCACAACTTCTGGATGAAATTTCGCACCAGCGGATTCTCAGACCAGAAAGTCTATGTTGTGCAAACAAATCCTGGAATCATTGAACGCTGTTTTCTGATGACCACCGACCCCGGCGACGTCGTCCTCGATCCGACCTGCGGCTCCGGCACCACGGCGACCGTCGCCGAGCAATGGGGCCGGCGCTGGATCACCATCGACACCTCGCGCGTTGCGCTGGCGCTGGCCCGCGCGCGCATTATGGGCGCGCGCTATCCCTTCTATCTGCTTGCGGATTCACGCGAAGGCCAGCAAAAAGAAGCGGAACTGACCCGCACGGCGCCGTCGACCCAGCCGACGCGCGGCAGCATCCGCCACGGCTTCGTTTACGAACGCGTGCCGCACGTTACGCTGAAATCGATCGCCAACAACGCGGAAATCGACGTGATTTGGCAGCGCTGGCAGGACAAGCTGGAACCGCTGCGCGACGCAATCAACGCAGCCCTCGGAACCTCATGGCGTGAATGGGAAATCCCCCGCGAAGAGCAATCCAACTGGCGGGCGGACGGCAAATTGGCGCACCGGGAATGGTGGCAAGCGCGCATTAGCCGGCAAAAGGAAATCGACGCCAGCATCGCGGCCAAAGCCGACAATGAATACCTGTACGACAAGCCCTACGGCGACAACAAGAAAGTCCGCGTCGCCGGGCCGTTCACCGTCGAAAGCCTTTCGCCGCACCGCGTGCTGGGCATCGATGAAAACGACGAATTGATCGACGGCGTGGGCGAAGCGGGCGTGAAATACAACGCCAAGCAGACGTTTCCAGAGATGATTTTGGAAAACCTCAAAATCGCCGGTGTGCAACAGGCGCACAAGGAAGGGCGGATTGCGTTCATCTCGCTCGCCCATTGGCCGGGAGCGTACATCTGCGCGGAAGGACGCTACATTGAAGAAGAAACTGGCACCGACAAGCGCGCCGCCATTTTCATCGGCCCTGAATTCGGCACAGTCAGCAAGCCCGACCTGGTGGCCACCGCGCGCGAGGCTGGCGACGCCGGCTTCGACGTCGTTATCGCCTGCGCCTTCAATTACGACGCGCACTCCTCGGAATTCAAGGGTATTGGCCGCATCCCGGTGCTAAAAGCGCGCATGAACGCCGACTTGCACATGAGCGACGACTTGAAAAACACCGGCAAGGGCAACTTGTTCGTCATCTTCGGCGAACCGGATATTGACATTTTGAAGTTGGACGACGGCAAATTGCGGATTAAAGTCAATGGCATCGACGTATTCAAACCGCAAACCGGCGAAG
>CAMDBH010000004.1 GCA_945889325.1 Klebsiella pneumoniae | reverse complement strand
TCGCGGTTAAACGAGGTTTGCAGTGATTCGTTTTCATCGCGCGCCGCGCGCAATTCGTATTCCAGCAAGTCGAGTTGCCGCTGCAACTCTTCAATCTGACGATCTTTTTGCGTCAAGCGGACTTTGAGGCCGGACAGTTGCTCGACCGCGTCTGTCGCTTTTTCCCGCGCCGCGCCGATCTGCTGCTCCAATTCAGTAACGCGCTTGGATCCTTCAAAAGCGTCGTCTTCGTGCCGTCTTAGCTCCGAACGCGTCCGTTCTAACTCGGCTTGAATCACTTGATTGTGTTCTTTGAGCTTGACGTACTTGTCAGAAAGCCCTTCCAATTCAACGGAATAGCGCATTGCCCGCGGTTCAATGGCCTTGACTTCGGTCTCAGCACGCGTGGCCCGCGATTCCGCATCGCCCAGCGCTTGTTCTAAACCGCGAACTTTGCGGCGCAACTCTGACAATTCCGCCAGATCCGCAGCGCTGCTGCCACCGCCGCTGGGCGCCGGCCTTGCGGCAACTGGCGGGCTGGAGATCGCTGGGCCCTGGCCCGTTTGGGTGGAAGACCTTGCTGCTGCTGGTCTTTCTGGGGCCGGCGCCGGTGCCGGATCGGGGCGGCGCAAGGTGGCGCCGCCCACGGCGGCCGCGGCTGGGGCGGGTGGTTGGGCCCGCGCAGCATCGCGGGCGGCAATCGCTGCTTGCAAACGCGCGGAATCGTCAGAGCCCATTGCACCGGTTGCCATCGGCCTAGCGCGCGGGCGATCGTCCAGCGCCGCAGTTTGGCGCTTGGCGGCTGGAATCTGTCCAGGTTTTGCGTGAATTTCAAGAACTTCACCACAGCGCACCACGTCGTTGTCTTTGATCACGGTGCGCCGCGTGCGCTCGCCATTGATAAAGGTGCCGTTGGCCGAACCCAAATCCTTGATGTAATAGCCTTCTTCATCCCAGCCGATGCGACCGTGATTGCGCGAAACCGTTGTTTCTTTGGAATAAACCGTCGAACCGGGATTGCGCCCGATGGTGATCGGCTCCAAATCCGGCGTGAGCGACTGCTGCACCAAAACGCCGTTCACGTCGCGCCACTCAAGGTACATTTCGCCAGCCTCCGTTCACTTGGTTTGTTGCGTCGCACCTTTGGGAACGGTCAAGTAGTTTCAACAAATTAAGCGTGAAGCGCGATTTATTGCGCGCGCCTTGGGCGTGAATCTACTACCGCTGCGCCGTGCAAGGCAAGTCTGCGGGCGAAATTGCTTTGGCGTTTTTGGCAGGCGAGGACCCGAGTCAACTAAAGTTGGCCCAGAATTGAGCATCGATCTCCAATCGATTTGTCGATTTTGGATGCAAATCAAGGCGGAGCGAGTACCGGAGCGGAGGCGACCTTAGAGGTCGTTGAGCACCGGAACGGAACGACAACGCAGAGTTGCGCCCAAAGCGGCGAATCGGTGTTGTGATCAATAGCCCTTAGCCATGACCGCGGGCATGCCGCGTTCCAGTTCGCGCGTGGTCGAGGTCAAAACGGCTAACGAGTGGCGATCGTATGCTTCGACGACCAGTGCGATACCGATCTGCTCGTCGGGATAATCGCGCAGGTTGCGCACTTGGCCGCGCTTGAGGCCGTCGCCGCGCCAGACAATTTCAAAGCGGTTGCCGCGCACGACGCCGTCGTCGGCACCTTTGTCCATATAAACATAGCTGTACTGCCCAGCGGCCGTTGTTTCGTGGTGAAAATCGACAATCACGGCGTTGAGTTCAACCTTATTCGGCACCGGCTTGACAAACGTCAATGGTTCAAAGACGTTGGTCACCAAATCGCCGCGGCTGATCTCACTGTGCACCCGCGTCAACAACATGCTGGCCAACGGTTTGACGGTGCCGAGCACCTTGCCGTCGCCCAAAAAGTTGATCTTGTAGCCGACCAATTTGCCGGTGATCGGGTGGATGACTTCGCGCTCGACTCGGTAAAATGTATAACGATCTCCGTCCCGTACGCACGGGCCGATAAAGGCATCCGCTTCCGCGGGCTTGGCGGGTTCGACGGCCTTTTCCACCGGCGCATTGTCTTCGCTGCAGCGCCGCATCTGAAAGCGCACATAGACTTCGTCTAAGCTCCCGAGCATGTTGCGTTCTTCTTTGCTCGCTTCGATCGCGCCCGATTCGCGGTAATCGCGCGAACTGATGTAACCGACGCGACGCGCGAGTTCGACACCGGTGCGTTTCATCGGATCGAAGCGCGAAGTCGCAAAAGTAATGGGTTTTTTTCCTTCAATCGCCATGGCGCGGCGGCTCAAGTACAAAGTGTCGCCCGGATAGATCAAGTGCGGATTGGTAATTTGCGGATTGTACGACCACAACGACGGCCAGTACCACGGCTCATCGTAAAGGGATTCTGCGATGCTCCACAAGGTATCCCCTTGTTCAACAACGTAAATTCGTTCGCCGCTCTTGGCAGTATCGGCCACAGCGATCGACGGCGCCGAGCGATCGGGCATCTGCGCGACGGCGACAGCCGCGGCCATGGACAGCAACGCGCATGCAACCGAGGCTGCGAAAAACGATTTTCCGATCATGGCTCCACCTTCTTGCTTTCGGCCGCGCCATCAGCGGGCACTTTTGCGCGAACGGGCCCGTCGCCGCTTGGTCTTGCCTGGGCCGGCTTGGCCGGAGAATCTAAGCGATCCATAGCCTTACGCGCCGCATCGGTGTCGGGATATTGCCGCGTGAGTTGATGCAGCACATCCTGCGCCCCTTTGTCATCGCCCAATTTGTCGTAGCACATCGCCAACTTCAGCAGCGCGTCGGGCACTTTGTTGGCGCGCGGATAATCTTTGGCCACTTTGAGAAAAGTTTGCGCGGCTTTGAGCCACAGCGCCTGCGCGTACCAACTTTCGCCGATCCAATACAGCGCATTGTCAGCCAGATCGTGCTGGGGGTACTGCTTGTACAAAATTTCAAAAAGTCGACGCGCTTCAGGCAGTTGTCCCTGATCCAAGGTCGCCTTGGCCTTGTTGTACAGTGCGGCTGCCGTATCGACCTTGGTCTTGGTCGGTTTGTCAGCCAAAGTTTGGGGTGGCAGATCGTCGGCGGGTCCTGAAGGGCTCGGACCTATGTCATCGTCGTCATTTTCTGGCGCATTTTCAGGAAGTTTAATAGAATACTGCCCAAGCCTCGCGGGTAGCGCCGCGACCGCAGGACGCTGGGTCGAATCGCCATTTTGCACTTTAACTGTCGGCAGTTTCGGGATCCACGAATCGTCGCGCCGCGCCCGCGCAACCCGCTCCATATCGGCTTTTTCCTCGATCATGACCAGGCGGTTGCGAAATTCATCGAACTGAACCCGCGCGGCCGCCTGACTGCGCTTGAGTTCTTCGACTTCGTCGCGTAACGTTGTAATTTCTGTCTGCATTTGCTCCATGCGCGCACCCGTGCAACCCGCCGAAAACAGGCAGGTCGGCAGGGCCACAGTTGCAAACAGAAACAGTTGTGTTGAAGCAATTCGGGGGAGAAAGCGCTGCAAGTACAACTCCTTGGCCGGCAATCGGCGCGGACGGTGCGGCGGCCACTGAACGCTAGGCTGCAGCAACCGCAAATCCACCGTAGCGTGCCGATTGCATATGTCAAGAATTCATCGTCCGTGCGACTGGCGCAAAAACTTCGCAAACATTGTGGCAACCGATTTGCATCGCTGTCGAAAATACTGCACAATGCGCGGCGCCTTGCAGTTGGCGTGGCGCATGAAGTGGAGAATTTCGCTTTGATGCTGGTCGGATCCCCGCTGAAATGTTTTCAGTCCCCCCTTTTTTTTTCGGAGAGTTTCATGCGTTTTCAACACAAATTGATTTCTTTGGCGATCGCGACCGGTGCTTTTGCGCTGGCCTGCGGCTCAACCGCTACCCCCGCCGCCGTGGACGACACGGGCGTTGCCGCTGACACGGCCGACACCGGCACCGCTGCCGACACCGGCACAGCCGCCGACATGGGTACAGTCGCGGACACTGGCACGGCAGCCGACATGGGCACAGCCGCCGATATGGCAACTGGCGATGTCCCGATGGCGAAAGATGTTTCAGCAACCACCATGTACCAGCGATTGGGCGGTCACGCTGGCATCGTCGCGTTCATCTCGCTTGCGGTTGACAACGTCCTCAAGGATCCTGAATTGGCTGCTTACTTTGGTGTGTTCGGCGGCAAGCCGGGTCACCCGACCAAGGCGCAAATTGAGGAATGCTTTGTCGACATGGTCGGCAAACTGACCGGTGGCCCGGAGCTGTATCCGACCAAAACCGGCGACGGCTTCCAATGCCGCGACATGAAAACCGCGCACATCGGCTTGAAGATCACTGGAAAATCGTTTGACAAGTTCGTGGCCAACATCGCTGCGACGGCAACTGCGGCGGGCGTAACCGCCAACGATCTCGGCGCCATCGGCGCCGTGATGAACGGTATGAAGGGCGACATCGTCGAAGTTCCGTAGTCTTTAGATTTTCGGTGTTCGCTTGAAGAATTCGGCAATTATGTCCAGTCAAACCCTGCCCGCACGCTTTGTCCGCAGCGCTATTGCGCCGCGGACCTTGCTGCGGGCAGGGTTGTTTTTGCTTGTCGCCACAGGCCTAATCGGGCTTTTGCACATGCCGGTCGGGCGCAATTTGCTCCGCAAACTCGGCGGTTGCCCGGTTTCACCCGTCGACGCCCGATCGTATGACGGTGGACGACAGGCCGCGTTGGTCCGCCTGCGCGGTGTCGGCACGGCCCCTGCGCGACCCGCGGCTGGATTTGTGTTGGAGCAAACGTCGTCAGCCGATGTTGCAAAATGGATTGCAAGTCATCGCGTTACCTGCATCGAGCGCGTCGAAGGTGCAATGGTGCAATGCAATCAGCCCCCCGATGGCTTGTTTGCTGCGACCGATGTCCTGCCCGGTGCGTTAGAGGAACTCGCCTTTGGCTTCAATCCACTCAAACAGTTGGTGAATTTGTCGCTCACGCGCAACCGCATGGACGCAGCGCAAGCGCAGGTGATTTTGCAGCAATGGCAGGCGAAATTTCGAGGCGTGTTGGAAAAAAATCCTGAGATAACAGGACAAACTGATGCGGCGTATTTGGCTGGGTCGCCGTACAGCAGCACTACAGTGCGTTTTCGCTTTGGCGACTATCTGGCCGAGATCACGGCGACCAACTTCGGTGCCGGCAATATTCGCGTTGCCGAGCAATACCTTTCGGCCCGGCCTTAACTAGGTCGCTTGAAGCGGCGAAACTGCCGAATCAACGTCGGGGCAATTTGCGCCCAACCTAGGCCCAACTGCCGCTGAAACCACGCAAATTTGCCGTGCAGCGGCACAGCTACGACGTTGGCTCCCAACCGGAGCCATTGGACACGACCGACGATCGCGGACCATGGCACCGGTGCGTCGGAAAACTCGACTGTATCTCCGCGGGTTAGGATGCCATGTTCGGCGAACCCGTGCAGGCGGTGGACCCAAAGCTGATTGGGCTTGGTGCCGATAAAGGCAATTAGATCGCCGATTTGCAACTCGGAATGCGCAACGCGCACCACGCCTACGTGCAGCGGCGCGCCGAGCGGCCACATCGAGCGACCGCTCAGGACCAGCCAGCGCACTTCGGTCGGCGCCGGTGTCACTGCGCTGAACTTTTTGCGCCTTTCACGCGGCTTCCGCCGCCTTTTTGCGGGCGGTAGATGGGGAATTTGAACTTTGGCACTGCCCCGCGTTCGCCCCCGTCCGGTACGCTCGCCCAGGCTTCTTGCCCGAATGCTCCACCGCCGGCCAGTTCCCAAGCTAGCATTTTTGCGCGAGTTTGTGCGTGAAAAGTCGCCGGCGCGACACGAAAATCGCCGGATAATTTGAAGGCTTCGCCCGCGCAATACGTGCAATGGCCGCTGCCGGCACAGGAATGGCAAGAAGTACGTGAATCATTCGTAAATTCCACAATCTGCTGGCGCAGTTCGGACTCGCGCCAGATTTGCAGCACCGTTTTTTCCCGCACTTGCCCAAGCGCCATCGGCCAAGCGATGCAGGGCCAAAGTGAGCCATCCGGCGAAATATACAGGCTAAGTCGGCCCGCACCGCAAGGTGCTTGGCCTCCTTGACTCGCGATTCGCTGTCGGGGTTTCTGAGTTGCGTTGGTCACTTGTTGCATTAAAACACGGGCGCGCTGCAGTTCGGACTGCGAAAGATTGAACTTGTCCAGCGCGTTGGAGCCGCTGTGGTCGCGAATCACTTCAGTGTTCAACGCGACTTCGCACCCTCGGTCGGTGAAATATCGCCAAATTTGCGGAATTTCTTCAATCGTTGCAGGCTGAACGCTGCAACTGACCTTGACTGGCAGTCCTGCGGCTTGTAGCAAGTCAATACCTAAAAGCGTGGCGGCGAGCGAACCGGGGCGCCGAGTAAATTCATCGTGAATTGTCGGATCTAGTGAATAAACACTGACATCGACGCGACACACGCGGCATTGGGCCAACTGCTGAGCGCGTTCAGCGGTCACATTGCCGCCGTGGGTTTTGACACGACTTATAAACCCTAGACTTGCGGCGTATTGCAGTTGCTCCATAAAATCAGGGCGCTGAAACACCTCACCGCCCGACCACATCAACTCCAGCACGCTCGCTTCGAGCAGTTGATCGAGCAGATTGCGGAATTCAGCCTGATTGAGTTCGGGCCACGTGGTTTTGTTGTCTAAATAACAATGTTTGCAATCCAAATCGCAGCGATAAGTGATGTCAAGATGGGCCATCAGCGGACGCCGATCGCGCAAGTACGCCGCACCCATGGCCGCGACCAAATCCGGCGGAGAATTGGAGCCCAATTCATTGAAGTCCATGATATTCCTGCGTAATTGTCCGCGCAATTTCTTCCGGCGGTCTGCTCAAGCAGTGGCTTAAGGTTCGCAACGGCATGGCCGTCAGCAGTGCGTCCAAGTTCTGCAGCATCAGCGGCAAAGCCGGTCCATCGGCAAAATAGATTTTATCTAGAACCAGTTGCATCGCATCGTTGTGCGCGATCGCGGCGCTCGCATTGCGCGTGCGATCGGGTCCGAGCACGAAAAAACCGCCCAACGGCACCTGCCACGGCAAATCTCCTTTGATCCCACGATGGTCGGCATGGCGCAGCGCAACCCAGCCGGTGGAAGTAGGCATGACTAGGGCAAATTCGTGATTCAGACACACGCGATTGAACCGAGCAGATAGCGTGGTTTTGCCCGCGCCGCTGTGACCGCAAATCACCCAGGCGCGACCGTCGAGAATCAGCGTGGTCGCATGCAAAAGCAGGCCTCCCTGACGCAGCAGCCAAAAATGGCCAAGAGTCATCAAGGCTTCGAGGGTACCTCGCGCGCAAAGGCGTTGGGTATCGGGATCAATACGCACGTCGATTTGGGCAGTTCGCCAGTCACCCACGCCGGCAGACGCGGCACCCGAAAAAGCGAAGCCAGCGCTATCGAGTTGTTGCACCCGCAATTCGTCAGGCCTCAGTGGTCCGTACACCGGCCGCAACTCCGCAGTGAGGTTCGCTGGTAATCCTGAAGGATCGTACCAAGATCGCTCTGTTGCCAATTCAGTTGGCGCAATAAGCGCCACCCGAAATGGCCCAAATGCCGCGGTTTGCCGCTCCATTGCTGCGGCGGGCGCGCTGCATGTGACCGGTGAATCGGCGACCCGCGGCGATTTTGTCATGCGAGGAAATTCTGGCCAGATTGGTCGGGGTCGGGCTGGCTGCAGCCGGTTTGCGAACTTGACAGGTGAGCCAGAGTCACCTCCATCGTCGCAATTGTTGGTTTTTCGTAGGGCAGCCGCTGGTCCGAGCCCTCAGTCTGGTGGTCGCTGTTGTTGTTGTTCAGTTCCATCTCTTTTCCTTTTGGTTCATGGTGCCGAGTGAGCAAACATTAGTAAACTAGGACGGTGCTGCCGGCCGCCGCGGTCGCGGCATTTGAACCGATGATCAAATCGGGCAGGCCGTCGCCATTGAAATCGCCGATCGGCGCGAAGGCGACAAAAGTACCCCAATTTGTGCTTCCGGGAACAAATGGGTCGCCAAAGTACAAATCTTCGAACGGAAAGCCGATTTCACCGCTGGTTTCCGTGTGAACAAAAGCCCCGCGGATGGTCATTGCGTTGGTTCCGCCGGGCGCTACTGTTGAACGGCCGTGCATGATGTCCGTATAAACACCTGGCAGCGGATTGTCAAAGAAATTGCCGATCGTCTGCACGCCTGAAATCCAAGTGGTCGATGCATAGCCGATGGGCGTGGTAAACAGTCCGCTGACGCCAGGCACTGCGATGCGGGTTAGTGGAATCGCTTTGCCTTCCTGTCCCTGCAGCGCCGACGCGCGAATCCAAAAGAGCGCGCCGATACCGAGCGAGTTTTGGTGCTGCACGACCAAATCGGGACCGGACTTGCCGTCAAACTCGACAGCATCGATGCCGCCGCCGAAATTGTTAACCCCGACACCAAAGTCGCCGAAGATGCGCACGGTGCTTGCGTCATCTTTCGCTGGCGGTTGAATCTGGGCTGAAGTCAATGAGATATCTAATTCTCCAACCCAAGGTGCACGGCCATGCACGACCGCGACTTGCTGCGGCGAGGCCAGTTGGGAAATCGCCAGCTCGTCGTACTGTGTGCCCACGCCCTTGTTCTCCGGCAGTGTGTTGCCTAAGCCAGCCAAATACCCGCCGAAATTAGGGATACCGACTGAATCGATCAGATGAATTGTCGCAATGTTAGCCGCTGCCCGCTCGCCTGCGTTCGCTAAGTCGATGATCTTGGGCGATGCGTTGCTCCAAAGCTGGCTGCCGGGGATAACAAAAACGCGATCGTACGTGAATGTGCCCGTTTGGCCGCAAGCCGCGGCGATGTCGTACAATGGCGCGCCACTGGGCGTGGTGTCGCCATTGAAGTTCATGGTCGCGGGGCGGCGGATGCCGCTCCCCACTGGACTGTAAATATTCTTCATCGTGACGGCAGGCACAGTCACAATCTTCCCTGCCTTGACACCCAAATAAACGCGGACTTCACGGGGCGCAAGCGCGCCTGTGCCAGCAGAGGTAACCAGATCGACCACACCGTCGCCGTTGACGTCGTGGGGCACGGCAATGAACGGCGCAAGGCCGGCGGAAAATGGAATACAGATATGGTTAGGCCCACTTGCAGCGCTCAAGTCGATGTCCGCCAATACGCCGTTGACGTCGCCCTTGCGGCCGTAAATGACGCACAAATCGCTGTTGGTGCCGCCCACGCCGACGTCGGCTAGACCGTCCGCATCCAAATCGCCAACATTAAAAGTGTGCGAGCGGAAGTCGATCTTGTCGTAAGCACCAGTCGGCAGGATCTTAGCGTAATGCAAAGCCAGCGCCGAAGTGTTCAGAACGTTGGACAGCGCACCCGCGTTGCCCGCGGCGTCTACAGCCTCGACAGCAAAGTAGTATTTACTCAGGCCGTTGTCGGTAAACGGAACAAATTTGCAGTTGTCGCTTGGCGCGCGCGGATCTGGGCCGCTAACGATCACCACCTCCGGTGCGCCCGCAGCGCTCGGAGTCGGGATGCTTGCTAACGGCAATGCTTTGGCATCGCAAGCATTTTTGAAGTCGTCGGCCGTTACGATCGGCTTCTTGCTGTAGCGAACGTTGTAGCTCGTGGCCTTGCCGATGCCCGCGTTGTCGCCAGTCGCCGTAAAGTGCAACTTGGCCACTGGCCGCCGCGAATTTAGGTCGGTCGCCACAAAATCGCTCAGGATCAGGCCAGAGGGCGGCGTCCAATCGACGTTGACTGTCACATTGACCGTGCCGATATTGCCCAACGCGTCCTGCACCGTTGCGGTCAGGACGTTGCTGGCGTCTTGTTGCAGCGTGGCATTTTGGCCATCCAGCGCAACGGACGCAGCATTGAGCGACGCCGGCAACACGATAGAATCATTTAGCAAGGCTACCGCAGGGCCGCCGTTGACCGCCACCGTCAGCGCGGTCAATTTGCCGCCGGCCAAACCCGCGTCGTCGATTTGCAGTTTGAGTTGGGCTTGGTGGCCCGCGTTGGCGCTGCCATCTTGGTTTTTGCCCACCAGCACCGGGCTCGGCCCGGCGACCGTCGCTTGCCCCAACACGGTACCCGCCGCAAAGGCCACCACTGGATTGGTCAAATCTGCCTGCAGCTTGATACCGCCGGTACTGCCTTTGGCAATAGCGCCTTGTAGCGCAACGGCTTCATAAGTAGCCGTCTTGCCGTCAAGGGCAACAACATCAAATGTTGCGGCCGAGGTGACAGGCACTTTCTTGCCGACTTCGGCGCCATCTTTGAGGAATTGAATGTTGTCCGGCGTGCCGCACGGCCCGATGAAAGTGGCCGTCGCGCTCACCGTGACGCTGGCGCAGTTTTGGCCTTTGGCCGCGCACTGCTGGGTATTCAACGTGCCGCTGGGGGGCAAACCGGTCATTTGCACGATGCAACCGCTCAATTTGACTTGGAAGCCGCGCTGAACGGCGGTCGTGTTGCCATTGGCATCGGTGCCCGTGACGCGCAGGCTGTAATTTTCAGTCTTGCCGAACGGAATCGTCACCAAAACGGGCGGTTCTGCGCCGCCGGGGTTGGTGACGGCGCCGTTGCTGACGGCGGCAAAGCCGCCGCAATTGGCAAAGCCCACGTCGCAGTCAAAGCCCAATTCCAGCACCCAACTGGCTGCATCTGTTGTGCTAAATACCGTTGAGACTTGATAGCCTCCCTTGGCCGGTGCGGCATCATCGGCGTCGCCGAACAGTTTGGCTTGGGCGGGCGATGTAAACGCCAAAACCGGAGGCTTGGTGTCCACGAGCGTATTGACGGTGCCGGCAACCGCTGTGTTGCCACAATTATCAACGAGATCAGCAGTCAACGAGTGGGCACCCTCGCTCAGAATCCCAAAGGCGCTCTGCAAAAACACCGCATTGCCCGCCACAAATGGCGTGCTGCCTTTGGCGACGTTGTTGTCCTTGACGCTGACGGTTTGTCCTTCCACATCCGTTGACGCGCTAAAGACTTTGATGCCCAAGCTGTCACCCACAATCAATTTGGCTTTGGTCGGCGCGGCAAAACTGCCCGTCGGCGGTACGGTATTCACTGTCAGCGCTTGACTGGCCGACGGTGCACTGATGTTGCCAACCACATCGACTGCAACGGCCGAAACGGTGATGGCACCCTCGCCGGCGATCGTCGCTGCAATCGCCGCGCTGAGCGATTTTGTTGGCGCCGAGCCCACTTGCGCCGGTCCGGCGCCGCTGTCAACCAACAAGCTCACGGTGCCTTCTTCATTGGTGGTTGTCACAGTGAACAGGAATTTGCCGCCGGGGGCACCCGCATCTGCCTGACTTTGCAACTTGTTAGACAGACACTTCGCGGGCACCGAAGCATCGGACGGTGGCGAAATTAGGCCAACTTGAGGTGCAACAACGTCGAGCAATATCGTGCGCGATTTGGCGGCAACGACCGGTGAATTCACTGAAAAAGCAAAGGTATTGTCGCCCAACGCGCTGCCTTCGGCCATGAAATTGTAGGTGCCGTCGGCCAAAGAACTGACGTTGAGCGTGGCGGAGCCCGAGGTAACTACGCTGCTCGCCACGAGTTTGTAGCCGCCGCCGAAGTTGCACGGCGCGCCGACAACGCCGGGCGCGTCGCTACAAAGTTTGATTGTGGCGCCGTTTGGCATGCCAAACGTCACAAAATTAAAGACTTTGTTGCTCAATTTGTTCCATGTCGAGATGCATTTGCTTTTGACGCACACCGCATTGGCACCGCACTGCGCGTTGGCGGTACAATCCGTGGCGACTGGCCCCAACGGTTGCACGATGCGGATCTCCGCTGCAGCGCTTAGGATCTGGCCGATCACGGCCTTGATGACCGGATTGCCCGCCGCGTCCGCTGCCGAACATTGCAGTTTGACCTGAAAGCCGTCCGGCAACGTGACAACGCCAAAATTGATCACCTGCGGCGCCGTGTCGCTTATCGCGGGCACATTCTTGGCCAGAAACGATCCAGTCTTTTTGCCAGTGTCATCAAAGGCATCGCATTGCACGACCGCATCTTTGGGCAAGCCCGAGGCACTTAGCTGCAAATTCACCTGCATAAACGTTTTGGCATCGCCATCCAGATCGTCCGTGGTCAGCAGTGTCCAATTCGATGCCGATTTGACCAAAGTGGGCAGGAAATTCAAGACGGGCGCAGTGCGATCTACGCTCACACCGACCACAGTCGATGTTGCATCTTGTCCTGCAAGATCGGTTACTTGTGCATCAATCGCGCAGGTCGCCTGATTGGCGAGAGACACGCCCACCACGGTAGCCGCATTGTTGGCCACCACGCCACTGTAGGTCGCCTTGACGCCGCCGCATTCGGCGTTGACGGCGACTTTGCTGCCATCTTCGGCATTGACCGTGGTGACCAACACCTTGGTTACGCAAGGGACCAGACCAACGGAACACGCAACGTTGGCCAAGTTGAACACGGCGCCGTCCAGAGGCGAAATGATGCCGATGGTCGGCTTTTGATTCTTAAATGTCACCGTAATTACGGATGAATACCCTGCCTTGTCGGGCAGACCCGGCGCCCAAGCGCCAAATTGCACCGTGGTCACGCCCGCCGAAAGCGAATCGACCGTGAACGTGTAAGTGCCATCGCCGTTGTCGATCACGGCAACCACAGCCACTTGATCGTTGACGCGGACTTCGTGGTCAGCGCCGTTGACCGGATCGCCATTCTTGTCCGTCACTTTGGCGACAAAAGTCAGACTGTCCAAAGGCGTCAACAACGACGTCGGCGGCGAAACAAACTTGACCGTCGGCACATCGGCCACCAACGCAATCACCACCGCTGGCAGCGTGATCTTGTTGCCGTTTACGTCGGTTGCGTCCAGAGTGAGTTCGTTGGCGCCCGGTTGCAGCGTGACGCTTTTGAACGTCGCCAGTGTATCGCTCGGGTCGTGATTCTGGCATTCAATTTTCGCGCCACCCACGTACAGACACACGGTTTTTGCGTCGCCGATCTGCGCGGTGACCTCCGCTTGGTAGCCCAATTTGGCGGCGTCTGAGTCTAAATCGTCGAGCGCGGTCAAGGTCGCCTTGGAGGGCAGCAAAAGCGCCAAAGTCGGCGGCGTTGTATCCAACGTCACCGTGCGGGTTATGTCGCTGCAAAGCGCCACATTGGCGTGGTTGCCCAGGCCATCAACTGCATCAAATACAAGTGTATACACGCCATCTGGCAATTTTTGCGCCGGACTGCCCGACTGCAGCGCAACTTTGGTTGACAGGCCACCGCCCGCAACGGCGCCGAGCGCGACGCTGTCGTACACCGTGCCGTCGCTGGCGATGAATTGCGCGGTAGCCGTTGCGCCATCCAAATTTGTCGCTTTGAGCGTTAGTTCGACTTCGGCTGTGATCACAGTAACTTCCGCCGCAGGGACAAGGGCGGTCAAGCAAGGGGGCGGCAGCGCGATTTTGTACGTTACGTCAGGGCTTTGCGCTTGATTGGGCGCGTTGTCACGGGCCATGCAAACGACACTTTGGCCCAAAATGTCGACATCGAGCGTAACCGCGATGGCCAACTGCGCCACCGTGATGTCCGCCACGGCGATCGTACCCACCGGCGTGGCCGGAAAAGCAATACCGACGCCGGACTTGCGGCAAAACACCGCGACTTCACTGTCGGCGGTCAAGGTCGTGGTGTCGACAATAAAGGTCGCGTCGTAGATCGTCGTGGTCGCAGGGTCGGCGTCGTCCTTGGCAAAAAGTGTGCTGTTATCAGCCGGACTTGTCAGTATTAGGGTCGCCTTGGTGACAAACACGGCGTAGGAAAAATTGATCGAGCCCGACAAACCGCAGCCGTTAACCGCCACAATCTTGATTGAATAGGCTTTGTTTTCCTTAAAAGTCAGTTCTAAGTTGAACGTACCATCGATCTGAACCGCCACGGTGCCAACCGAAATGCCGTCCAAAAATATTTCAATGGCGCCCTTGTCCTGCGTGGTCAGCGTGGTGACCGTGCCTATTAAATCGTACTGAATGCCGTTGGTTGGATCCTGATCCTTGTCATCCACGCGCGTCAGTTGGCCGTTTACGGGCTTATTGGTTACATTGATTTGCGGATTTTCCGTTGTCAATTTCAGGATTTGATTGGGAGACACGCCCGTCAGGTGTTGGGTCGGATTCTTGTCCTCCACCTGCGCTTGGATGGTAGCTTTGGCGTTGATCAAGCCCGTTGCATCCGGAGCCAGCGTGACGCGCACGGATGCTGAGGTGCCGCCGCCCAAGGAAACATGTTCTGATTCAGAGACTTTTCCAGCGACATCGGCCACGGTAATAAACGCGTGGCTGCATTCCGGCGTGGTGGTGGTTACCGTGAAATTCGCCTGAAAACCCGGTGTTGCCGGATCAACATCGCTGGTGAAACAATCTTGCACACTTTTGGGATCAATAGCCGCCGTGCAAGCACCGCCGCAGGAAATATCAATGCTTTTGCCGGGCCCCAGCACAACCTCTGCCGCCGCACCGGACAAGGTGGCCCGCGCGGTGATGCTCACAGGTACAGTGGCGCAAGGTATGGTGATTTTGCTCACGGTGGCGGTGTCGCCGATCAGCGCAACCGCCGTGCCGACCACCTTGTTGTTGACCAAAACCTCAACCATTGAACCGGCCGGCACGTTGACGGTTTGCACAACGACGTCGACTTGCACGCCCTCATCGCCCGGATACATATCGGCGGATTGGACAATTTTGGTTGTTGTTACATTGTCTTTGAGCACGTCGCCGTCGGCAGTCGTGACGTAGAAATTTAGGCTTCGCGTTGCCGCCGTCGCGTCGCCACTTAGGTCAGCCGTCGTGTCATTGTCGCCTACGTCGGGACAAGTGTCGTTAATGCATGGCGGAAAATCGACTGGTTGATCGTTGCAACCGGTCGTGACGGCGGCGCCAACGGTCGCGCAAAACACGACGATGGCGCGCAAGAGATTGTTCCAATTGGATGTGACTTGAATTTCATCGCTACTGCGCATGCCCGGCTCCTGTTGACCAACACTGACGTTTTTCATGCTTTCTTTTTTCAATACACCCATGTGACATCCTTACACGTCAAACCGGATTGCGATGTCGCGCTGCACGAGATCGCGGATAAATTGGGCGACATCGGCTTCTGCCTCTGCCGCCGCTACATCGTAACGCCCAACAATGAGGTCAACTAGTTGCGTCTGCTCGGCGCCGGATTGTGCGGCCTTTACCAATTGGTTAAATAAATCAACGGCCGTGCGCGACTGTAATCGATGAAAACGCCGGTCGCCGGTCACAATGAAGACTTCACCGCCGACAAGTCGGTGCGCCGCCTGCGGATGCAAGCGAAACCGCTCGCCGGTGCCATCGCTCGGCAAAGTCGCGTTGGACACGGGGGCCTGATTGGCAGTTTGAACTGGGCTTTTCTCTGTCATTTCGATATCTATCGCTTGGATAGTGCCAAATTCGGTGCTCGCGGTCATCGGCACATCGCCAGCGGGTGCTGCCTTGCCGGTGGGCCATGCGGCGCGGAAAAGCGCCGCCACCTGACCATTTAGTTGCCGCCAACTGCACAAAAGTTGCAGCTTTGCAAAAATATCTCGGCGTGTTCAAATTCTCGGCGCGGTGCGAGCAGATGCAGCAACCCTGTATTGTGCAATGCCTTTGCTAGCCTAGCACGCCGCGATTGTGCGCGCAAGCGACGAGGCGCGGCAAAATGTGGCCGCTATTACGCCTAACAGCGCGACTCTGCTGCGATTGACTGATCATCGAGCGCAAAACCGCCGCGAACTTCTGCCTCACTTGCTGCCAAGTAACGCGGCAACAGGTGCAGCGCTGGTAGGGCGTCGGCCAGCCCACGGGCGCGGGCGATCGCCGCAATCGTGCGGGCGTGCGGCGCGATGTCTGCGATTTTACCCCGCAGTGTTGCTGCATTAGACGCCTGCGCCAGTTGGCCGATGGCAGACGTTTCGTCGGCCAACGCGCCGCCAAGCCAAGCCAGATTTCGGCCTGCGAAAAAGGTTGAGGCCTCTTCATCGGCGACGATTTGCTCCGTTATTTCAGGCGTTAATGTACGAACGCCGACGAAATACACCCCCTGTCTTGCGCGCATCGCCACCGCACACGGCGCGATCGCGCCCCGCTGCCGCATTTGGTCCAGCATGCAAGTCAGGGAACTGACTGGAATAATAGGAATTTGCAGAGTCCACGCCAACGCGCGCAGGCTGGCCAAGCCTTGGCGCAAGCTGGTGAAACTGCCAGGACCCACGTCACATGCAAACGCATCGATATCGCGCAGTTCCAAAGTGCAATGCGCGAGAACATTCCGAATTTGTTGAATTAAACTCGGTCGCTGGGCGGCATTGCGCACCACGAGTTGCTCATCACAAGCCAGTTCCCCGTGATCATCGGTCAGACAAACCGATTGCAGCGCTGCCGACGTTGAAATGGCTAGCAGCCTCATCAACCGCGAAACCAGCGCGTCAAATCGTTTTTCATGACGACCAAAAACAGTAACCCAAGAAAAGTCATACCCAAATACGCGGCCACCTGGCGGGTGCGCAGGCTGACCGGACGGCGTTTGATCGCCTCAATGGCCAAAAACAGCAGATGGCCACCGTCGACCAATGGAATTGGCAACAGATTGATGACGCCGAGGTTGATGCTCAGAAATGCTAATAAATTTAACATTGAATCGACGCCGCGATCCACCGTCTGCGCCGCGAGTTGGGCCATGAAGATCGGACCGCCGACTTCCTTGACCGGCACATGACCGCGAAACAGGCCAACGACACTTAAAACGATCACCTTTACATTTTCAATCATTTTCTCGCTGGCATCGACAAGCGCGTTGCCCACAAGATCCGGATTGGCGATCAAAGCGGCATCTTCGTACTCAAGCACTGCCGTCAGGCCGTGTTGCGGCCGCGGGCGTTCGTCTTTGCCCAAATCGACCAGAAGGGTAAATTGGGCAGTGCGATCAAAAAATCCTTGAGCCAAAGCCAATTGCCGATCGGCCAGTCCGGCAAAGGCTTTTTCTGTGTCGGACTTTGGATTTTGTCCGCCAGCCGCGATCGCCTGCAAGTTCGGCAGTTCCGTCGCCACCATGCAATGGCGCACAGTGATCGCGTGCGGTTTGAGCACGGCTCGAATTTTGCCGAGGATGACTTCAGTTGACTCGCCGCGGTTTGCCGGATCGCTGCGCACGTCATCGTAGGGTCGCAGCAGCGCCTCAGCCATTTGGTGCAATGATCGCAGGGGTTTGCCGTCAAGCGCCGTGATCTCGTCGCCCGGTTTGAGGCCAACTAGATCAGCGGGCGACTTCGGCTCCACATCACCGACGACGCGATGGGCGACAGAAATGCCGAGTTCTGCTGTCGTTTTAGCCCCTTGTAGGGATATCTGCACGTCGCGGGCCGCACCGGGGTGCAGACGGGTCGCATTTTCCGATTTTTGATCACCCTTGATCGGCCGCAGCGTCAAAACTGCAAGATTCAGAGTCGGCAGGCCGAGTTTTGCGGCCTTGCCCAAAGCTTCGTCGAGTTCGTAATAGCGCGTGGTCGGAGCGCCTGCGACCGCCGCGATGCGATCACCGCTACGCAGGCCCGCGCGCCACGCAACGCTGCCCGGAACAACCGCAATGGCTGAACTTTCCGGCTGCGGCACGATTTGGATTTTGCCGACATTGCGCACCAAGCCCAATTCCGGAATCAGGACTTCCCGATGCGAAACCGGCGTAACTTGCAATTTTTGCTGCTGGCCCATGCGCTCAAAGTTGATCAGGGTCGATTTGCCCGCGCGATCTTCGATGACGCGGCGCATGTCATCAAACGTCCGCACCGGGGTGCCGTCCACCGCCGTGATCAAATCGCCGGTGCGCAACCCAGCCAACTCCGCTGGACCGTCGGGCAGCACAGCGCCAATGCGGCTGGGCACCACTTGACCGTGAAAAATCAAACCGACCAAAACCAAAGTGATCATCGGCAGAATGAAATTTGCGATCGGCCCAGCCGCCACAATTGCCGCGCGTTGCCAAACGGCCTTTGCGGCAAAAGCGTCGGGATTGCGCAACATTTCAGCTTCGGGTGGCGCGCTCGGATCGTCGCCGAGCATTTTGACAAAGCCGCCCAACGGCAGCAGGCGAATAGCGTATTCTGTATGGCCGCGCTGCCATTTCAGCAAGGTCGGGCCAAAGCCGATCGAAAACGACAGCACGCGCACGCCGCACCAACGCGCCACGATGAAGTGTCCAAATTCATGGAACAACACCAGCGGCACGAACATCAAAAGAAACGGCCAAATCGCCATGAATCTCCGCGCGGAACGCCGCTGATGCCGCGGGTAGCGCGCGGCGAGTATAGCAGAATTTTTAGACGCCACTGTCGATTGCGCGCAAAACTTTTGGCGCCGCTCGCACAATGAACAGCTGAGAAAGCCAAACATTGCACTTGGAAACAAGTTGCCATTGCTTCAGACGCCGCGGCGGTGTAAAAAGTCTTGCGACGTGTGAATTTGCGCGGTTGGTCGCGCGGGGATCAAGATCATGGTGCGGTTGGCGATTTCTACTTGGATTGTGTGTGCTTTGCTGGGCTTGTCCGCCTGCGCCACGCAAACTGCGCCAGCGGGGCCGACGACCGGTTTGGCGCTCACATTCGCGGCACTGACTAGCGCGCAGTGCTCGGCCAGCGCCAACGGCAGCGGCAACGTGCCCAAAGACGTCGAGCGTTTGACCGTGCAGTGGACAGCTGACAACGCAGCGGCGCCGGGTTCGACGCTGAGCGGTCGCGCCACGATTGCCCGGGAAAGTGTTGATGGCACAAATACTTGGAATGTACTGGCCCTGCCCGTCACCAAAAAGATGAACATCGAGGTGTACGGCTGCGACAAGACCGGAAAAGTCATTTATGGCGGCAGAACCAATGACCTAGCCGTGGAAGATCAAAAGGAAACCACGGCTCGCGTGTTTATGACGCCGATGGGCAAATTGGCCTGCACGGGCAGCGGCGGCAGCGCAACGATGACAGCGCCGCGAAGTCTGAGCGGCGGCGCCGTGTTGCCTCGCGGCGACGTCGTGATCGTCGGCGGCCTGGGCGCATGGTCGAGTAAGAAAGTCATCGGCACAGCGACCGGGGCCGTGGATATTTACGATTATAGACTGGGCCAATTTCGCAAGGGCCCCAATTTGCAGGCGCCGCGCATCGCGCCGCACGTTCATGCGATTTCAGAAACCCAAGTACTGGTAGTCGGTGGGCTGACGCAGATCGATTACATCAGCACTTTAGCGGCCCAACCGTCGCCTTTGCTGGCGCCAGATGCGTACAACGACACGACAGTACCCAAATTGAAAGCCGAAGTTATTGATGTTTCTGATAATTCGGTCAAGGCGTCGGCGGCCGAAGTGGTGGTCGGCGCGCTGCCGCAAAGCAGTTCCATCCACCGCAACAACGATATTCTTTTTGTCGGCGGCGTTGATACCTCTGGCGCCCCGGTTGCGGCCGCGACACGGGTTGGTGGTTTGCAGGACATCGCCGGCGGCGGCAAAGGCACCAAAGTCGATGTGACCTTGAGCGCCGCCAGAGCCCGACCGGCACTTTTGGCCTTTGCCGATGACAGTGTCGTGGTTTGGGGCGGCAGCAAGAACGCCACCGATATGGGTGAAATCATTGGTCCTGATGGCACCAAGGGCACGCCGCTCGTTGTCAGCGGCGACACGATCATCGGCCACCCGGGGTTCACCGCTGTGGGCTCGATCGCAGTGGTTATCGGTGGTTCTGGTGACACTTTGAGCTTCTTGGTCGGCGGTGGCGCCTTGTACAGCACAGCATTTGCCGACAATACGCCAAGTTACGTTGTCACCGTCGACAAGGTGCAATTGACTGCGGTGTGCAAACCAATTGCCCTGTCACAGGGCACGCTGCGCGTTGGTTTCGGCGCTGCGGCCGTCAAGCTGCCAACGGGCCAAGTCGCCATAGCGGGTGGGGTTTTGGCACTAAAGGCCCTGCCGGATATCTGCAAGAATGAAACCGAATGCATCCTCGACAGTTTTGTCATCCTTGAAATGCCAACTGATCTCAATGCGGCCACGGTCACGTTCGCCGTCGCCAGCAGTGGAAAATTGGGGGCCGACGCCAAAGGTCCGCATTTTGGCATGTTGGCCTTGCCGTTGCCGAGCGGCTCTCTGTTTGTCGGCGGGCAAACGGGCATTTTGACTGGTGAAGACAACGACAAGGTGTTGGACGACGTAGGTGAAATCGTCAATTTGCCGCCGAACGCCGACAACCAAGCCGTCATCTGCGCGCCGTAGAAATCTGCGGGCCCTGAAAAAGACGTCAACTTGCGAATATCCCTTGAAAAAACTGCGCTTTTGCGCCAACGCGAGCGGCTCGCGGAACCGCTGCCGCGGCGCTTGCCCGCGTGGCTGCGCGCGCCGTTGCCGGGCGGTGAGCGCTACGCGGAAATCAAAACCAAGTTGCGCGCCAAAGGTTTACACACCGTTTGCGAAGAAGCCCAATGCCCCAACATCGGCGAGTGCTGGAACGCGGGCACGGCCACGCTGATGCTCATGGGCGACACCTGCACGCGCGCGTGCCGCTTTTGCGCCGTGCGCTCCAACCCGCACCCGCCTCCGTTGGACGCCGACGAACCGCGCAAGGCCGCGGAACAAGTGCAGATAATGGGCTTGGACTACGTCGTTATCACCAGTGTGAACCGCGACGACTTACCGGACGGCGGGTCGGCGCATTTTGCGGACACAATTCGGGCGGTCAAAGCGGCCAGTCCGCACACGCTCGTTGAAGTCCTGACGCCCGATTTTCAAGGCAAATTGGAGCAAATTCATACGGTTCTCAACGGTGAGCCCGACGTGTTTGCCCACAACATTGAGACGGTGGAGGCGCTGCAAGGCGAACTGCGCGATCGTCGCGCCAATTTTTCTCAAAGTTTGATGGTGTTGCAAGCCGCTAAGACGCATCGCCCTCAGGTGATTACCAAATCGTCGATTATGCTTGGCTGCGGTGAAACGGCCGAGCAAATCGAGCATGCGCTGCAATCCCTGCGCGATCATGGGGTTGATGCGGTGACGCTGGGGCAATACCTTAGGCCGTCGCCGTGGCACCATGCCGTTGTGCGCTACGCTGAGCCTGTTGAGTTTGAGCACTGGCGGCAAAGGGCTGAAAATATGGGGTTTCGCTATTGCGCTAGCGGCGCGCTTGTTAGATCGAGCTATCGCGCCGGCGAGTTCTATTTGCGCGGGCTCGTCCGCGCCTGACGATTTTTTTTGCCCTGCGGGCGGCATGCTTAGACAGAAATTTAGGTGCGCCTTCGGCGCGCGGCATGCTTAGCGAAAGTTTAGGTGCGCCTTCGGCGCGCGGCATGCTTAGACAAAAGTTTAGGTGCGCCTTCGGCGCGCGATAGTAAAACACTTTATTTCCAAGGACAGCTTTCCGCCTGACGGCGGCCAAAGGGGCCCGAGGCGCGGCCCCTTTGGAATCCCACGCCTTTTGTTTTTATTCAGGAATTTTGCGCTCCCGCGTGCGCTCCTTAACCGCTGCGACAGCTGAAGCTGTCGGGTTCTGACAGTCGCGCAGAGCGGGAGAGGGCGAGTGGAAATATCTGCAATGAAAAGGCCGAGGTCTGTGCGCGGCCCGGCTCCCTAACCGCTGCGCTGCCGTGCTTCGCCCGGCAACGGTTGCTGACGGTCGGCGATCGGCGGCGAGAGGGGGATTAGGTCGCGGGCCAACGTGCCGCGCTGCTTAGGCTGTGATCTGCAACGTATTTGGGCGCACCGCTTCGCGGCCTGGAAGACAGGGGAACCGCTCCGCGGCCTGGAGGACAGGGGAACCGCTGCGCGGCCTCGAAGGAGGAGAACCGCTCCGCGGCCAGTTAAGCATGGATTTTTTTTGATCATTCCAAAACGTGGGTAGCGGCGGGTCTCCGTGCCCACCCTCCGCTGACGCCGTTTACGGCGTTGGCTTGGTTCGAACCATTCTAATCCATGCGAGTTATGGCTGAAGCGGCTCAACCAAAATAGTCAGGGCATGCGAAGAGGCCGGACGCGGGCAATCGCGTCAAAATCCGCGTCGTTGTGCAGCAAATAGGCGTCGTGTGCCAAGACCGTGGCGGCAATCAGGCAATCAAGCGTGCTGGGCACCGTCAAAACAACGCGGCGACAATCGAACCAAATTCTCGCGGCTTCACGCGAGGTCGCCCAGCCGCTGGGGGATTATTAGCCCGCGCTTTGTCCATCACCCATCCAGGCCTCGGTGGCCGCGATCTCGTGCATTTCGCCACCGCCAAGCGCCACGGCGCAAGGCGCCTGCAAACTTACGACCGCGCCTTGGCGGCAGCTGTCTTGCGCCGCTGACCCTGTTGTTGTCCGCCGCGACGTCGCGCGTCAGCGCCGTCGCCTGCCCGTCGCGACGTCGCGCGTCAGCGCCGTCGCGTTTGCAGCCGCGAAGCGGGAATCCAACGCGATGTTGCGCCTTTAGGCGCAACGAGCTCGTACCGGTTGCCAAAGGAGTGGGGAGTCCAGAGGGGCGAACCATAGCGGCTAAGCACGGAATCAAAGAGCTTTGGTTCGCCCCTTTGGATCCTCACGCGCACCGCGCGTGCCATCGCGGAGCGAAAAAGCCCGCCGCAGGCGCGCCGCCCGCAGGGCAAAAAGTACCGCGCGTCAGCGCAGCCGCCCGCAGGGCAAAAGCAACCGGGCCTTAGGCACAGCCGCGCGCAGCGCAAAAAAAACCTGCCTTAGGCAACGGCCGCGCGCAGCGCAACCCCCGCCGTGGGGCTACGGCTTCATTCCACCAATCCGCACACGGGCATCCGCCAAATCAACCCGATGCTTCTTCACCAGCCACATTTGACTGCTGGTCTCCTCGCGGCTCGCAAGCAGTTCTGCCGTGGCGACTTCAAGCGTCTTGCGCGCAGCGGGCACATCAACTTCATCCCATTGCTCGCAAAGTTCCGTCGTGATCGTAATCGTCTGACCGCCAACGACGTGCAAATAACCACCGTCTATAAGCAAACGCAAATCGGCATCGACGCCTTGTTTGGCAGTTCCACCCGGATTTTGAATGACACAAATGCCCGTGCGCAGACCCGCCACCATCGGCTGGTGACCTGGCAAAATCCCGACATCGCCCAATGATCCCGGCGCGATCACACCCGCGGCATCTCCCGAATATTTCAGGCCAACTGGGGTGACGATTTCAACTTTCATGGGATCCTCGGACTGCTGAAATTAGAGCGTCTTGGCTTTTTCAATGGCTTCTTCAATCGTGCCGACCATCAAGAAGGCCTGCTCGGGCAGGTGATCCAACTCACCATCGACGATCATTTTGAAGCCCTTAATCGTGTCGGCCAGCTTGACGTATTTGCCCGGCGAACCGGTAAAAATTTCAGCGACATGGAACGGCTGGCTCAGAAAACGCTGCACGCGACGGGCACGATACACGGTGCGCTTCTGCTCTTCGGACAGCTCTTCCATGCCCAAAATCGCAATGATGTCCTGCAAGTCTTTGTACTCTTGCAAGATACCTTGGACGCGGCGGGCGATGTTGTAATGTTCTTCACCGACCACGATCGGATCCAAAATCCGACTGGTCGAATCCAAGGGATCGACGGCCGGATAAATACCCAACTCCGCGATCTGACGATTCAAAACCGTAGTTGCATCCAAGTGACTGAAAGCCGTCGCGGGCGCGGGATCGGTCAAGTCATCGGCGGGCACGTAAATGGCCTGCACGGAGGTGATCGAGCCATTTTTAGTAGACGTAATCCGCTCTTGCAGACCGCCCATTTCCGTGGCCAACGTCGGCTGGTAGCCCACCGCTGACGGAATACGCCCCAAAAGGGCCGAGACTTCCGAACCGGCTTGGGTGAAGCGGAAAATGTTGTCGATGAACAAAAGCACGTCTTGGTTCTTTTCGTCGCGGAAATACTCCGCGCACGTCAGCGCCGATAGGGCGACGCGCGCGCGAGCGCCCGGCGGTTCATTCATCTGGCCGTAGACCAGCGCGGTCTTTGAAATTACGCCGGATTCGGTCATTTCCATCCACAAGTCGTTGCCTTCACGCGTGCGCTCACCGACGCCGGCAAATACCGACACGCCGCCGTGCTCTTTGGCCAGATTGTTGATCAATTCCTGAATCAACACCGTCTTGCCCACGCCCGCGCCGCCAAACAGGCCGATCTTGCCGCCGCGGCTGTAGGGCGCCAGCATGTCCACGACCTTGATGCCGGTTTCAAACATCTGCACTTGCGTCGAAAGATCTTCAAATTTCGGTGGTTCGCGGTGAATCGACCAGCGTTGCGTGTGCGGAATGGGCCCCGCTTCATCCACGGGTTCGCCGATCACATTCATGATCCGTCCCAGCACGCCGTCGCCCACGGGCATTTTGATCGGCTCGCCGGTGTCCATGACTTCTTGGTCGCGGCGCAAACCGTCGGTGGTGTCCATTGCAATGCAACGACAGGACGATTCACCTGTATGCAACGCCACTTCCACCGTCAGATTCCAAGGCTTGTCGCTGATCGCCGGATTGGTCATCACCAAGGCGGTGTTGATCGACGGCAAGCTGCCTTCTGGAAATTGCACGTCGACAATGGGGCCGATGATTTGGCTGATGCGTCCGTTGGCCATCTTGAGTTCTCCTGAAATAACGCGCTGTTGTCAGCGATAAAAGATTGCTTGTGTGTTTGCGAAATCAACCCTTGAGTGCTTCCGCGCCCGAGGTAATTTCCATCAATTCCGTCGTAATAATCGACTGTCGCGCTCGGTTGTACTGCAGCGTAATCCGCCCGAGCAATTCCTTGGCATTCTTGGTCGCCGCGTCCATCGATGTCATGCGCGCGCCATTTTCCGACGCCACCGATTCCAGCAGGGTGCGAAACACCTGCAAGTTGATCGACAGCGGCAAAATCGCATCCAAAACCGCCTGTTTACTAGGCTCAAACAGGGTTTCCGCACTCGGACTCGGCGCCACGTGCACGCCCTTATCGCCCTCATTGGGGTTAAGCGGCAGCAGGCGCAGCATGCGAGTAATCTGCAAAATCGCTGACTTGAACTCATTGTAGACAACGAACACTTCGTCAAAATGACCGTCGACGTACGCCGCCGCCACTTCGCGCCCGATGTCGCTCGCCCGTTCCATCGTCAGATTGTTCAGCACATCCGCGTACACGGCGCCGACTTTGACCGGACGCGACTTGAAAAAATCGCGGCCTTTCTTGCCGACGATGCGCAACTCGACGTGATCGCGCAGATCTTGATTCTGCGTCACCCAAGTGTTCGCCGCGCGGTTGACGTTGGCATTGAATGCGCCAGCGAGTCCGCGATCCGAAGTCAGCAACAGCAATAACGTGCGTTTGGGCGCGCGCACTTGCAGCAGCGGATGATCCTGGGCATCGGCACCGCGAGCAATTTCAGCAATCATATCGCTGACACGCAGCGCGTACGGCCGCAACGCGACCAGGCGTTCTTGGGCCCGACGCAGCTTGGCTGCAGCCACGAGCTTCATGGCCCGTGTGATTTTTCCGGTCGATTTCACCGACGCGATGCGGCGGCGAATGTTCTTTAAATTAGGCATCGTGCCTCAATGGGAGCAAAGGCCGCAGGGGGGGGCCAAGGAGCCTCAAACAACGAACAAACCCTTGAATTCATTGAGCGCAGCCACTAGCGCCACGCGCACCGGATCGTCTTTTTTCTTCAAGTCGGTTTTGAACACCGCCGTTTTCAGGTCTTCCAGCAGACTGGCCTTTTGCGATCGCAAGAACGCAAACATTTCAGTCTCATATCGCTTGAGCGCCGAAACCGGCAATGCGTCGATAAAGCCTTCGGGAGAGGTCGCCGCAAACAAAAGCACAACCTGTTCCGACACTTCCATCGGTTTGTACTGCGCTTGCTTGAGCAATTCGGTCATGCGCGCGCCCGATGCCAGCAATTTCTGGGTCGCCGCATCCAGATCCGAAGCAAACTGAGAAAATGCAGCCAATTCACGGTATTGCGCAAGACCCAAGCGGAGCGGGCCGGCAACGGCTTTCATGGCCTTGATCTGCGCCGCGCCACCGACGCGGGAAACCGACAAACCCACGTTGATCGCAGGTCGGATGCCTTTGAAGAACAGGTCTGTTTCCAAGAAGATCTGGCCATCCGTGATCGAAATCACGTTGGTCGGGACGTACGCGGAAATATCACCGGCTTGGGTTTCAATGATCGGCAGCGCCGTCAATGAGCCAGCCCCTTCGGCGTCGCGCACTTTGCAAGCGCGCTCAAGCAAACGACTATGGACGTAGAACACGTCGCCCGGAAACGCTTCACGGCCAGGTGGACGCCGCAGCAGCAACGACATTTGCCGATACGCGACCGCTTGCTTGGTCAAGTCGTCATAAACGATCAGGCCGTGCATCGCATTGTCGCGGTAATACTCGCCAATTGTGCAGCCAGTATAGGGCGCCAGAAATTGCAGTGGCGCCAATTCTGAAGCAGGCGAACTCACCACGGTGGTGTATTCCATCGCGCCGTGCTCGGTCAGATGGCGCACAACCTGAGCAACGGTCGACGCTTTTTGGCCGATCGCCACGTAAACGCAGTAAACCGGACTTTCGCCCGTTTTGTGACCGTGGCGCTGGTTGATGATCGTATCGATCGCGACTGCGGTCTTGCCGGTCTGGCGATCGCCGATGATCAGTTCGCGCTGTCCGCGGCCGATCGGCACCATCGCGTCGATCGGTTTTAGGCCCGTTTGCAGCGGCTCGTGAACGGATTTGCGGCTGACGATACCGGGCGCTTTGAGTTCAACCCGGCGATAAAGCAGCGGACTGCCGTCTGGATTGACCAGCGGACCTTTGCCGTCGATCGGTTGGCCGAGCGCGTTGACGACGCGACCCAAAAGCGCTTTGCCCACCGGCACTTCCACGATACGGCCAGTGCGTTTGACCAAATCGCCTTCGCGAATGACTGTTGCGTTGCCGAGCAGCGCGACGCCGACATTGTCTTCTTCGAGATTGAGGACCATGCCGCGGACATCGTGCGGAAATTCGAGTAGTTCGCCTGCAAGCGCGGCTTCCAGTCCGTGCACGCGGGCGATGCCGTCGCCGACGGTCAGAACGCGCCCAGTTTCCTGTACGTCGACCTTGACGCCGTAGTTGGCGACCTGATCGCGAATAATTCTGCTAACTTCTTCAACGCGGATGTCCATCGTATTCTCCGGGGAGCGCTGCTCCAGACTATTTTGACTTGGGCGAAAGGTTCAAAAGGGCAGTTCGATTAGTCAGTGACAAGACGCAAACGCAAACGATGCAAATGATTTGCAATTGTCGCATCGTACACGGTGTTGCCAACGCGGATCATCAGCCCGCCGATAAGGTGTGAATCGACGCGCGCGCTAAGCACGACGTCTTTGCCCAAGATACGGGCGAGCAATTGCTGCAGGCGGACTTGCGACGCCTCGGCCACGGCGACAGCGGACACCAACTCGGCTTGGACGCGCCCAGTGCGCTGATCAAGCATGGCGCTGAATTCGCCAACGATCCCCGCCACTTCAGCGATACGTCCCTTGTCAAGCAACAGCAAAGCCAAGTTGCGCGCCGATCCGGCGGCCGAAATCTGGTCCAGCAAGTTGCACAGGATCTTGTTGCGCGCTTCAAGCGCTACTGTGGGATTTGCCAAGAAACCCAAGACATCGGGCGTCTTTGCGAGCACGGCCACCAATGAATTCAACTGACTGCGCACTGCCGCGCCATCGCCGCGTTCGTCGCACAATAAAACGAGCGCTTTGGCGTAGCGCCGAGCGACTTTGCTGGAGGATGATTTCATGGAAACGCCTGTCCTTCGCTGCTCATCTCATTGAGATACCAGCATTTGGTCCGCACAATCAGTTCGAACCGCCGCCGCCCAAGCCCGTGCCGCTAGGCAGTGCGGACAGGTCGGCGATCGCCTTTTCAATCAGTTGTTCCTGAGTCTTTGGATTCATGCGTTCGCGTACGAGCACTTCGGCCATTTCCAGTGCAAGTACTGCACCTTCACGCGCAAGTTGTTCGCGAATCCGCTTGCTTTCCTGAACGAGGCGCTGTGCTTCATCGGCGGCAATTTTTTGCACCGTGTGCTCAGCATCTTCAAGAATTCTCTGCACTTCAATTGACGTTCCGGCGCGCACCTCGGCCATAGTTCGCGCAAGTTCTTCATCCAAGCGGTCGATGCGCGCTTGGTATTCATCGAATTTGGCTTGCGCTGCGTCGCGCAATTCTTTGGCCGCGGCAATTTCTTTGGCAACGTCGTTATAGCGTTTGTCCAGCATGGCGGCGATCGGTTTGCGGGCAACGTAAATGAGCAGTCCAAAAAATGCAATAAAATCGATAATATAGAAGCCCTGCATGTTGATGCTGAACTTCGAAGGATCGTCTTCGACCGTTTCGGCAAACGCCAAAGCCGGTGTCAAAAGGATCGCTGCCCAAACGGTCAACTGAATCTGAATCTTGGACAGCAGAGGCTGGCAATACATGCGCGCTCCGTCGGTTTTTTGCACAGGTTTTTTCAAGAGTTTGCTCACGCTTGGGCCAGCTTGTCGGCGATATTGCTCGCAATCTTCTTGGCTTCGGCGCGCAAATCCACCCGCGCAGCATCGGCCGTCACTTTTTGTTGGGCCAAATTCGTTTCCAAACGTGCGGCGGATTGCGCGCGCGCTTTGGCGATCAAATCGGCCGCATTTTTCTGCGTCGCCGTGCGAATCTGCGCCCGCTCATCCAGCGCTCGGCGCTTTTCATCAGCAGTTGCGGCGTCATAGGTCGCTACGCGGTCGTCGGCAGCGTGGCGCATGGCCTTGGCTTCCGCGCGCGCACCCTCGGTTCGGGCCTCGCGTTGTTCGATGCGCCCAAGCATCGGTTGGAAGATCAATTTGGGCAGAACAAACACCAAGGTGAAGAAGAAAACAATTTGAAAAAGTATAGTTACGTCCAGGTCGATCAGTTCGGCCCGCTGGGCAAAAGCGGCAATCTCGCCGGCTGAGCGGTGCGCGACCTGACCGACGTGCGATGCGGTTTGCGCGGCGTCGATCGTCAGGTGGTGAGCCAAGGCTGTGAGCATGATAACCTACTAAATACGCGGCTTTATGTCGTAGTGCGCCGTCGGTTGCGCGCGGGACGGCCGCGCGATGGGCGGCGTTCGCGCGGTTGTTTAGCAAGATGCAAGGCTGGCGTCAATCGCACCCCGCCGATCAAACGCTGGTACGACTTGGTGCCATCCATCCTAGGACCGTGTCGTTTGGTTTGACTCAGGGCCGTGCTGTCGCCAAACTGCAAGGGCGGCGATGGCAGGAGAAACCAACGCAGCTTAAAAATTTCTGCCGAGGAGACACCGATGCCCGCCAATTATTCTAAATTTATTCATGGGTTTGCGTTCCTCAGTTTGCTCGCCGCCGCCGCCTGTGGCAGCACGGCCGCGTCAAACGGAACAGGCGCAGCGACCGGCTGCGCAGTCGCAGGCACCAAGTTTGACCCCAATACCGGCGCCCCCTGCGGCCAAGATGGCGGAAACTTAAGCAATCAGGACGCCGTGGTCAATACGAACGACACGGGTGTCGCCCCGAACGACACGGGGAGCGGCGGCGGCGGCACAGACGCCACTTCAGGGGTTGGCGACAAAGATGTGGCGGTATCGGATGTTTTCATCACGCCTATTCCGACGTCTTTTACCTGTCCTATCAAGCAAGCCGATGCCAAATTGGGCAAACATGGCACCGCGTGCACAGCTGACGCAGACTGCGAATACGGCGTGTGCTACCACGGCGCACCGTTGGCCGGTTACGACGTAACCGTTGGGTTTTGCACAAAAAATTGCACGTGCCAACAAAAGGAAGCCACGTGCGGCGACGACGACGTCGACATGACCACCGTGTTCAAGTGCGTGTTTGAACGAACCAATGGCGTTGGCAACGACAAACAAAAGGCCGGCGACGCGCCGGTCAAAATGTGCGCGTTTGTGTGTAAAACCAGCGCGGATTGCCTGAAATGGAACCCCAGCCTGCCTGACTGCATTGTGGCGTCCAACAAATATATCAGCACGCCGGCCGTCGGAATTTGCGGGATCAACCCAACCAAATAGCGGGATTTATTTAGCAATAAGCCTATCGATGGTCGCCTGATCCGCCGGTGGAAAACGGTATTTGGCCAGATCGCCCGCTTTGACCCAGCGAAAATCCCAGACGCCGATTCGCTGCGGCTGCCCGCTGACAATCTTGGCCGAAAAGCTATGAAAATCGATACTGTACGTCGGGTAGTCCTGCAGCGCTTGGACGCTCTGTTCGCCCACGTCAATTGAGATTTCCAGCTCTTCTTGAATTTCGCGCTGCAATGCGGCCGCGTCGCTCTCGCCCACTTCAACTTTGCCGCCGGGAAATTCCCACAGCAGCGGCATCGACGCGTGCGGCAGTCGCTGGGTGATCAGGTACTCGCCCTGATCATTGCTGATCTCTGCGGCGACGACCCGAATACTCGGCTTTGTGGTTGGTTCGGTCATCGGTCATCCCCAGTTGTTGTGGCAAGTTGGTTGTGGTTTGCAGCCCGGTTACTTAGAGCGCGTATTCAAATTGTCGCCGGCTGCGGTCCAAGATGCTGCAAATCTTGGGGCTTACGTCCTCACTCCCTCGGTCGCCGCACATCAGTGCGGCTCGGTCGGGCGCTCCGGGCGCGCTCGCGATCTGCGAACAGCCTCTTGAACCTCGCGATGTCGCCATTTTGAATACACCCTCTTAGGTCTGCGGCGGATCCCGACTAAATCGCCACAGGCACGCCGCCAGCACGAGCGCGGTCATCCCCAGCAAAATTAGGATCTTAATTGGGACTATCCAGGCGTTGTACGGGTCGGGCAGCATAGCGCCACCGCCCGTATGCATGAATTTGGCCGCCAAATTCGCCAATTGCGCGCCATTTTGGGCGATGTCGGGGTACACGCCATCGATCAACTGGGTCAAATGATGCGACGGCGAAAGTAGGGCGATCGTCGTACCTACAGAGAATGAATCAGCAAGTTGCGGAAATAACAGGTCAAAGACCACCAACCAGCCCAAACCCATCGCCGAAGCGTTGCGAAAAAACAGCGCGATGAGCATGAAAATGGCCGGATATACTGCCGCCGACAGCAACACGCCGACAAGCATTCGCATGAGCAAAGCGCTGTCAAAATGCAGCGGTGTACCCATTGCCGCCAGCGTGATCGCGGCGATCAGGCCCAAACCGAGCGCAGCGGTCGCCAAACTGGTCGCCAGCCAGCGTCCCAAAGGCAGCGCAAAGTGCGCGCGCGGACGCAGCAAGTAGTAGCCAAGCGCCCCACCGTCGGTGTCCGCTCGGATCGCGGCCACACCCAAGCCGAGCGCGCACAGCGCAAGACCGCGCAATGCATAACCATTGACATAGGTTTGCAAGGCTTGAGCGTTGATGAGCGACCAGCGGGCCAAGCCGAGGCCGCCTGCAGCCGCCAAACCAATTAGCAGCAAATACGGCCAAATCGCCCGCGGTTGCGTGATGCGCGCCAAGTACAAACGCGCGTGCAACAACGCCGCACCGGCGGGCGACATCGGCGCGAAACGCGGCGCATCTGCGTAGTTCCAAGGGATTTGTGCTTCGAGCTTTGCCATCAGCGCACCTCCGCGCTCAGCGCTTGGAACAAGCTGATCAAGTCGTCGCCATCGGTGCTGACGTGAGAGACGGCCACATTGGCAGCGACAATTGCGGACGGTAATGCCCTGTAAAGACTGACTATATCTTCGGCGTGGGTCAGCAATTCACCGTCGACGATTTTCAACTGGGTGACGGCTGCCCGATCGAGCAACTCGCGCCCGAGCGCCCGCGGCTGATCGCAGCGCACGCGCAGCGCATTGGCGCGGTTGCGCAACAAATCATGGATTTCATGCAGCGATCCGGCGGCGACCAGACGGCCTTTGAACAAAAGCACCAATTGACTCGACAACTGTTCGACTTCTTGCAGGATATGACTGCTGATGACCACGCTTGCCCCTGCTTGGACGGCTTCGTGCATCAGCGCGCCGACTTCCAGCCGCCAAACGGGATCCAGCGCGTTCAGCGGTTCGTCCAGCAAAAGTAACGACGCCGGCAACGCAAAACCCTGAGCCAGCTTCACACGTTGGCGCTGACCCCGCGACAAAGTCGACAAGCGCGCATGCATTTGACTGTCCAAACCGAGGCGCTGAAGTATTGAAATCGCTCGTGTTTCCGCGTCGTGGGCCGTGCAACCGGCGCACCGCAACAGACCGCTGACAAATTGCAGCGGCGTTTCCAAGCGCGGCAGGGTGTCGCCGTCCATCACAAAAGCGATGCGATTGTCCAGCTTTGGGCTGCGACGGCTCTCGCCGTTGAGCCAACGGAGGCCGCCGCTGGTCGGCGACGTCAAGCCGGCAAGCAGATGCAAAAGTGTTGTCTTTCCAGCGCCATTGGGCCCGAGCAGGCCGGTCAGACCGGGGTAGAGATCAAACGTAATATCGACCAACGCCATGCGCGCGCCAAATTGGCGCGTGACGCGCTTGAGGCGGACAATCGCGCGATCGTTTTCGATCTCTGGCGGTTGCAGCGCGGTCATGCTGCCCTGCCCTTGCCCAACGGCGGATTGGCCATGAAGCGCTGTAACAAGTTCCAAGACAACAGCGCCAAACCAAGCCAAATCGCCGCACCGGTGAGTGCATCCATGACGGCAAAGTGCGGCACGTCGTGAGAGACCGCCGGCATGAGAGCGAGACTGGTAAAGCCGCGAAATGCATGAGCTAAACTCAGGGCCGCGGCAAAGGAATCCTGGCTGTAAGACATTTGCAGCACGGCGGCAAGGGCGATTGAACCCAAAATGGCCCCACCGAAAAACAGCGGCGCGGCAGACGGGGAACGCGCGATAACGCCACAGCAAAGCGAGGCCAACGTCAGGCAAATCGCGCTGATGAGCGTGCTTAGCAAGATAGTCGCCGTCAGCAAGGGCCAGAGCAAAATGGGCGAAATGGCCGAATGCCCCAACTGACCGCTGTAGGTCACTAAATGTACAGCTAAAAGTGCGAGAGCGGGCACGGCTAGCTCCAGCCAACTCAAGGCCGATACGGCGGCGATGCGAGCAATCAGGTACTGTTCGCGCGACACGGGCCGGGAGAAATACAAAAGCAATGCGCCCTGTTGGGCGTCTCGGGCGATCAACGGCGTCACTGAAAAAGCGTGCGCCAGCATGAGCCAGCCCAGATTGGCGGCCATGGGTCGGCTGATGTTGTCAAACAAGAACTGAGGCTGCTCGGCGATCTCCAAAGGGATAACCGAAACGCCGCCGTGCAAAAACACCCAAATGCCCCACCCGATGGCCGGCAGCATAAACGATGCCACGCGCACCTTGGCGATCCAACCCTTGAGCAGCAATTGAAAAAACACGAAAATTAGGTTCTGCACCCGATCAACGTCGTTGACCTTGACGCCTTCGTGCAGGGAAAAACCGCCCGGATCGAAAAAAGCCTGACGCGGCTGCGGATTTTGCGGTTGCGCTTGCATCGGCGATCAATCCTTCTGGCTCAGTTTGGGCCGTTGCGGATCGTCGATGCGCAAGTGGCGCACAAAAGCGTGGGCCATGTCTTCTTCCTCTGGTGCATAACCGCTTATTCCTACGCCGGATTCCGCTGCAGCTTGCCAAAAAGTCGCGGCATCTTCTGCGCGCATGGTCACAACGACTGCGCCTTGATCGATCGTTGAACCCAGACCGTGTTTTTGCAACGCCGCCTGTAAAAGCGCCGGTTCGCCAACAACCCGAGCGCGCACCAGCGGTTGGCCGCCACCCGCGCGAAAACGCCCTATCGGACCGTTAAAGCCGAGTTGGCCGCGCGACATCAGCACCACGTGCTGGCAAATCATTTCGACGTCGGTCAAAACGTGGGTGGAAAGCAGAACCGAAGTCCCTTGCGCTGCAATTTCGGCAAGCAGATTGAGCATTTGCAGGCGACCGTCGGGATCAAGTCCTGCCGTCGGCTCATCGACGATCAACAACTTGGGCCCATGCACGACGGCCATCGCCAGCCGCAGGCGCTGCCGCATGCCGAGAGAAAATTGCGCCGCTTGGCGATAACGCGCATCGGGGAGACCGACCAAATCCAAGCAGCCATGCGCCCTTGCAATCGCGTCGACCCGCGGCAGACCGCAAAGCTGGGCTGCGTGCACGACTTGCTCAAGCGCGGTCATGTCGGGAAAAAGGCTGTCGTCCTCGGGCATATACCCCGTACTTGCGCGGACCTGCATGGCGCCTTCGGGCATTCTTTCGCCCAACACCGTCACCGCACCCTGACTGGCGTTGTCCAAACCGAGCAAAAGCCGAAAAAGCGTCGATTTACCGGCGCCGTTGGGCCCCAACACACCGACTAGACCGTGCGGGATTTGCAGATCCAAGCCGCGCAAAGCCTGAACATCGTCAAACGATTTGTAAACGCCTTGAAGTTCCGCGGCAAATTCGCGCACGGCTTCGACTTGCGGGGGCGGCGGCGGCGGCGGGTTCAGCGCGGTTTGCGACATGCGCTGAGCTTGGCACAGAGTTGGCTTCGCGCAAAGTAGCGCGAGCCGCTATAATTGACGGCTCGGAGGCGTCTGCCGGATGTGGTTTTCTCGAATTACGCTCTTTATTTTATTGAGTTCGGCTGCCATCGGCTGCGGAAGCACGCCCGCCCCAGTGGTCGCGGAGACCGACGCCAGCAACGCCGATTTGCCGCCCAAGGCGGGCTTCGGCCAAGCTTGCCAGTTGGCGACCGGCTGCGGCCCCGGCCTGCAATGCATGCAAAGTGAGTTCGCGCCTTTTGGCTGGTGCACGCGCGACTGCAACAACCCCAAGGACTACTGCGTCGGTCCAGAATTGGGCGGAAAAAAAGCGTTTTGTGTGCTTATGCCAGACGGCTGGCAGGGCCAAAAGGCCGCATTTTGCGCGCCGATTTGCGACAACCTCGGCGACTGCCATGCGTTGGCTCCCGCATGGGAAAAATGCGAAAAACCTACCTATAAACAGGCGGTTTTGGCCGGATACAATGCGCTGCCGACCAAAGTCTGCGATGCGCCCTCCAGTTTTGGCCAAATCATCGTCGATCCGATCACCTGCGCCGCCCCCAAAGGCGTGCCGTGGAAGGACGCGATCACGGACCCGGACCCCGGGATTCAAGAAGCCAAGCAAGTCTGCGATGCTTTTTGTGGTTTCCTCACTTCTTGTCAGCTTTTTGACGCCAAATTGCTCAACCCCAATTGCTGCACCTGGCATTGCTTTCAGTCGTTGACGCCCAGTGGCAACATCGACAACGCAAAAAAGTCCAAAATCAAATGTTATAACAATGCGTTTTATACCGCGTTTGCCAACACATCTGAAGTCTGCACCGGTTACAACGCCCAATGCGGCCCGTTGTGCAAAAGCGACAAAGAATGCGACGACCAAGACGCCTGTACGGCTGACGTCTGTCTAAATTTCCGCTGTACGAACAACGCGATTCCCGGTTGCAAGTGATCCGCGTCGCACGCATTTTTGGCTTTTGCCAAAAAGATGTGGCATTTTGCGCGTTGTGAATTGTGGCGACCCCATCGGCGTTGTCAGATTCGCCTAGGTGGTCAACTGCGACCGTGCCACTTCAACTTAGAGGCCTTAAAGGAGTTTTCCATGCGTTTCCGCCGTTCCGTGCTCTCAAGCGTTATCGCCGCCTTGTTCATCCTGACCAGCGCCGCCCCCGCTTGGGCCATTGAGGTCTTTCTCAACGGCATCCGCCTGCAAAGTTTGAAGAATGTCGATTTGGCCAACTGCAGCGTGAAATTTGACGCCGATGGCAATATCCAAATTATTTCACCGGGCTATATCGTCAGCGCCGACAAGGACGGCAACAGCAAAGTCAGCGGCACGTCGGATTTCGCGCGTCCGGGGCAGCCTGGCGCCGTTTTGATCAAGCCCAAACAGCGCTATGTGCTCATGTACCAGCCCAATGTCAAAGTGAGTTTCCAGTTTGACGTCTATCTGAACGGCAAATTACTGCGCAAAATTGGGCTGGATCAAGCCGCGCTCAACCTTGAATTGACAGCGGATTTGGGAGTCGGCACCAATCAGCTCCGCGTTGTGGCGCGGCCCTCGGATGGCCCGATCACCGGAACTGAAAATGATATCGCGACTTTGCGTGTCTATTCCATGAATTTGGAACCGGACGGTAAGTTGAAGGTCAAGAATCCGCCGGTTTTTGAAATGGTCCGCGCCGCCATCGATCGCGGCGGCATCGACAAGACCACGCCGCTGGCAATCGAATAGCCCGTGGCTGTCAAATCTCTACAATTTCTGCGTATTCTGGCCGTGGAGCCGGATCGCGTTTGGGCGTTCGACGGTGGCCAAGTGCGCGCCGTCCAAGTAGACATCGACACGCGACCTGGCGATATTTTGCAGCTTATTGGCGGAACTTGGTGCCGCGTTGCTGCCGCGGTCGGCGGCGATTTCCCGACACACAGTGGCGATTTTGCGCGGTTGTCCGGCAACAATGCGCAGCGTTTTCATACAATTAAGGCGCGGGCGGTGCTGTTGCGGGCCATCCGCCAGTTCTTTGATCGCCGCGGTTTCACCGAAGTCGACACGCCCGCAATCGCGACAAGTCCGGGTTTGGAATTGCATTTGGCCGCAGTGCAGGTTCGTTTGCAGCAAGGAATGGGCGGTAGCGAGGTTCAGCGCTGGCTGGTGACGAGCCCCGAATACCACTGCAAACGCCTTCTAACCTGCGGTTTTACCAAAATTTATACCATGCAGCACGCTTTTCGCTCGGGCGAGCGCGGTGGCCAGCACAACCCAGAATTTACCATGCTGGAATGGTACCGTGCGGGTGCCGACTATACGCACATTATTCGCGATAATATGCACTTGATCCGACACTGCGCCCTGGCGCTGGCCAGCGCCGGCGTGTCCGTCGGCCCGGCGCAGTCCGCATACGCAAAGGCGGGTTGGGATTATTTTACGGTGCGTTCCGCGATCAAGCGCTTTGCGGGCTTTGACCCAGATGACTGCACCGACGACGCGTTGGTGCGCGAGCGCGCGACCGCCGCCGGTTTGTTGGTACAACACCATGATACTACACCAGATATCCTAATGCGCGCCCTTGCGGAGCGGGTCGAACCCGCGCTGCGGATGGTGCCGCTGGCGGTCATTGAAAGTTGGCCCGCATCCATGGCTTCGCTCGCCCGCCGGTTCAGCGGTGCCCCGCATTTGGCCGAGCGCTTTGAAATTTATCTGCACGGTGTGGAAATTGCTAATGGTTTTAGTGAACTGGTGGACCCGGTGGAGCAGCGGCAGCGTTTTGAAGCGGATTTGAAAAAGCGCCGCGATGCAGGCCTCCCAACCTACCCCATCGACGAACGGTTTTTGGCCGCTCTTTCTGAAGGTTGCCCGCCGTCGGCCGGCGTGGCCCTTGGCGTCGATCGCCTGCTGATGCAACTTTGCGGCTACAGCGACATCGACGAGGTGCTGGCCTTTCCGTTTGAGCGCGCATAAGCGTTGGGCCCGGACACTTCTGTGGCGCACAGTCTCGACAAAATAGTTCTGCAACGCCATCATTGCGCCGCCCCGGCGGCCAGTTCTGGAGCCCAATGCTCAACGTGGAACTAGACTCGTTTGTCCCATCTTGTTTTCTCGGAGGATTTCCCAATGGCCTATATTATCACTAGCCTATGTGTCGACTGCAAAGACACCGACTGCGCCGACGTCTGCCCCGTTGAATGTATTTACGAACACAAAGGCAGCGGCAACTACCCAAATCAACTCTACATCAATCCAGATGAGTGCATCGATTGCACCAACTGCGAACCGGCCTGCCCGTGGAAAGCGATTTTTGAACAAGATGAAATTCCAGATCTTTTTGCCGATTCGATCGCGCTAAACGCCTCGATCGTCGACGATATGAGCAATTTTGAAGTCGCAAAAGTGAAAAAAGGCCCCAAGCCGACAGCGGATGCCGTAGCAGCGAATTTCGCCAAGCACAACTACAAGCCTTAACGATTGCTACTGGTTTGCGCAGCAACGCGGCAAGCGTAGTCGGCGACGTGCAACTTCGCGGCGGCGGCCGCCTGCGCCAGCGATTCGCCGCGCGCCAAGCCAAGCGCGACGGCGCTCGCGAAACGACAGCCGGTACCGCGCACTTTGCCAATCCAAGTACGTCTGGCCGGCAGATGCTCCAACTGCCTGCCATCAAACACGATATCTACATTGCGCCAGCGTTCTGGGGCATGACCGCCCTTGAGAATGGCTGGGCACGGCAACTGGCGCAGCGCGGCTTCCGCGTCGGCCAAGTCGCGCAGCGTTTTCCCGGCAATCCACTGCAATTCTAGCCAATTTGGCGTGATAACAGTCGAGGCGACGAACAGTTCAGCGCGCAAGAAATGCAAAACGCTTGCTTCATCGTCGTCGGGCCACATGCTGCCGCCACTGCTTGCCGCGCGAATCGGATCGACAACCAATGGAAAATCATAGTGCTGGGCCCACTGCAGCGCGATCTTTGCATTCGCCAGCGACCCCAGCATGCCAAATTTGATCGCGACGCGCGTGGGCGGCAGGTCCATGGACTGAAGCACCGCGCGCAGTTGTGCTGGGGGTGTAGCCCAACTTCCGAACCACGTTGCGTCGTTCTGCGCCGTTGTCGCGGCGGCAATCAGCCGAGCGTCGCCGTCGAGTTCGCGGATGGTCAACAAGTCGGCGGCGAGGCCCGCCTTGCCCCCGGGATCGACACCGCCCACGGCGATAACGACCGCTTGGGCGGCCAATTTGTTGCGATCCACCGTCATCGCGGCGATATTGCCCGACGGCGGCAAACTTCGACAAGCGGGGCTGAACCGCAAGTGGGCAATCTTGGCTGAAGAAAAAACGCAAGTACCAGAAATTTCGCAAGAAATAGATATTGCCGCGGCGCAACGCCCGCACGGCGCGATTCAGACGCTGGCCGACGTGACAATGGCCCCGGTCGCCGAGGTGCTGGGCCACGCGCGCTGGCTGCGGGCCGCGATCATGCTGCATCTATTGAGTACGATCTCAACGACGATCATCGGTTGGCACGCGGGATTCGCCAGCTGGCAGTTGTATTCGTGGATGGGGCTGTTTTTGGTCATCTTGGTCGGAAATTTCATGCGTTGGCGCCAATCCGTGGGCCTTTTTCGGCGCTTTGTCGCGACGTTGTGCGCGGTTGGCGTGTGCGGGCTGTGGTCGCTGCTGCTTTTGGATCGCGCTCGCGGGGTCATTGGCAACAATTACGCGGACTATTCGCCAGCGTTCTGGCTGCCGACCGTGATGCAGTGGCTTTGCGCGGGCCTGTTGATCGCGCATTTCGTGTCGATGCAGGCGCATAGACGCAAACGAGGCCAAGCGCTAGAATAGAGAAATCGGCCCAAACCGCCAAATAGGTTTAGATTTCCAATGTTTCGCGACCTGTTGCTGCGCTATCGCCAGACCCTGCTGCTCACGATGGCGTTGGCATTGCCGATCGCGTCGATGTACTATCACGGCAAAGAACGCAAGGAAACTAGCTATATAGAACGTGGTCTGTTGGTGCTGACGGCTCCGGCGACGCGCATGATGACGTCGGCGATCGAGCGCGGCCGCGGGTTGCTGCGCGGCTACCTGCTACTCACCGACGTGCAAGCCAACAATGAAGAATTGCTGCGCAACAACCAGTTGCTGCTCGGCGAAGCGCTCAAAAGCCGGGCTCTGGCTGAAGAACTCAAGCGCATCAAGCTGCTGTGCGAGTTTCGCGCTGAACGTGCTGATTTTACGACGATCCCGGCACGGGTGGTTGGCCGCGATGTTTCGCAGTTCTTTCAAGTCATTCGCATCAAATTGGCGATTCACGGTGCCACGGCCGTGCGCGAAGGGCAGGCCGTGATCACCAACGACGGCGTCGTTGGGCGCGTGGAAAAACTAAGCCAAGATTACGCCGACGTGATGCTGGTGACCGATGCGCGCTCGCAGGTTCACGCCACGATCCCGGGCAAGGGCGTGATCGGGTCGGTCAAAGGCAAAGGCAAAAAGAATGAATTTGGCGTGCAATTCATCTACTTGGATCGCGTCGACCGCACAGTGCCCGTGACGATGGGCGATGCAGTTCTGACCACTGGTCACGATCGGATCTTTCCGGCTGGCCTTGAAATCGGCCATGTTGCCGAAGATCGCGGCGTCCAAAATGGGCCCTATCACGAATACGTGCTTTCACCTGCTGTGGCCTATGCGACGCTGGAAGAAGTCCTGATAGTTGTTGGGTATCGCGGACCTGACACCGATGGTTCTCCAGCCGCTGCACCGGCGCTGAAGGTCAAGCGCGCAACCGATCCGGCCAATACGCCGGATGCACCACCGTAACCGCATGAGGCGACTAAGTTGAAGGAACTCAGCTGGATTTTGACCGCATTTGCGCTTTTGACGCTGGTGTCGCCGCTGCTGGGCCATTTTGACTCGCAGTTTTTTGCGCCTGATATCGCGCTTTTAACCGCGCTGTATGCCGGCAGTCGTGCGGAGTTGCTGCCGGCGCTGATTACCGCGTTTGTCGTGGGTTTACTCAAGGACGGTTTGGCGTTGAGCGCACCGGTGGGTTTATACACAGAAATCAATGTGTTTGCGGTCCTGCTTGCGCGCGTACTCGCTCGTCGCGTCGATTTGCACAGCGCAGTGCCGGTGATGGCGACATCGGCCGGCATGTCCATCGGTGCGACGGGTATGTTCCTGATTCTCGAGTCTATTTTTCATCGGCAGTTTGAATCCTACGGCGAAGTGGTGCGCATGGCGCTGCCGCTTGCCCTGATGACCATGGTGCTTGCGCCGGTGCATTTTGCGCTTTTTGACAAGATTGCCGGCCGTTTTGATCAAGGCGCGCGCGGCACGATTTTGCTCAAACGTTGAGCTGATTTGGCGGATCCGCGGTTTTCTTGCTAAGATTTCTGACTTGCAAACTAGGGAGACTCCAATGAATCCAATTTTTGTCGGCGCCATGTGCGCGCTCTCCCTGGCAGCGTGTGGGAGCAACACAGCGGGTAGCGGCGCGTCGACCGATACTGCGACCAATTTTTTTGATGAATTCGAGCCTGATCTCGCCGTCGTTGCCGACGCCGGCGCGAACGACGGCGCGGCAAACGATGCTGTCGGGCCCGACGGCGGGGCAAGCGATGCCCACGTGGCCGACACCGCGCCCATCGATGCCGTTGTGGCGGACGCAGGTACGGGCGACCAGACAGGCGAATTGATGTTGGCCGATGGCGCAGTTGGCGATGCTGACAGCAAGGATATTGCGCCCGTCGACACGGCTGGCAAGGACAGCGATGGCGACGCCGTCAACGGCGTAGAAATCACGCCAGCGGATGTAATGGCTAGCGATTCATCATCTAATTGCGCGGGCGCGGCGCCAAAGAATACCGTCTGCGAAGGCACGATCTGGGTCTGCGCGGAGGGCTATTTCAAGGGCTACGGCAAAAGCGAATGCATCGAGGCCAATTGCGACAACTTGATCAAAGAAGTTTGGGCCGCGATCGACGATATGGTCGGAAAATCCAAGGCTTGCAGCCAGGACGATGACTGCGTGATCGCGTCGACCTCGACGTCCTGCCAAGGCAGTTGCGGCGCCGCGGTCAACGGCGGCATGCAAAATGACGTTATGAAAATCGTGGGTTGGGTCGACGACAACCTGTGCAAGAAGTACGGCTACGCCGCCAAATGCGGCTTCGCCACGCCGAAGTGCATGGCACCGGCGCCGACGTGTGTCGCTGGCAAGTGCCAGTATAATAAGACAGTTCCTTAGTTTAGCTCCGCGGCAGCTGCAGTGCCGCAACGCCCACGGTGGTTGCCGGAATACGCACCGATCGAAAGCTTGTGCGCAAGCGCAAGGGCGCGCGCACGATCTCGCCCGCGATGGCTTGCGACAAAAGCGCTAATTTGTTCGTCATCGGCACAACAGTTCGGCCGCGCCACGGGTCAAACTGGTTGCCCGCCAGCTTGGCGCCGATACCCCAGTAGATCCAGCGCGCGCTGCGAATGGCTGTGGCGCTGGGCAATGACAAGTAAGTTAAGCCTTTATCTGCACTTGCGTAGTATTTGTCGGCAACTGCCAGCAGGGCTTGGATGGCGCGTTGAATTTCCAGCGCCCACCGCTGCGGCAGAGAGCCGCGAACTTGTGTCTGTTTCGACAGTTCGCGGTGCAGATCTTCGGCGACTGCGTTGCCTAGGAAACTATCAGGCAGGTAAAGGCGGCCCAGTTGCCAATCTTCCTGAACATCGCGACAGATATTGGTCAGTTGCAATGCTACACCCAAGTGGGCCGCGTGCGGCAAAGCCGCGTCGTCGCGCACCCCCCATGACGTGGCACATCATCAAGCCGACGACGCTAGCCACTCGATAACAATACAAAAGTAGATCGTCCAAATCGCGATAACGGGTGCCGATGACGTCCATCGCCATGCCTTCGATCAACTCCGTTGGGTATTCGCGCGGAATTTTGCGCGATTGCGCGACTTCAGCAAAGGCGGCGAGCGCCAAATCTGTTTGCAGTTCATGGTTGTAGATGGAATCGAGTTCCTGCCGCAGTTGCGCCAGCGCCGCCGGTTGCGCGCTCACAGCGACTTCATCCACGGCGTCATCGCAGCGGCGGCAAAATGCGTAAACCGCAGCGGCCGCATCGCGCGCATCGGGCGCCAACAGGTGCGACGCCAGAGAAAAACTTTTGGAACCCTTGGCCAAAATGGCGCGCAATGCTGCGGCATTGTGACTCATAGGCCAAAGTCCCGCGCGATCACGTTGGCAGTCGCTTTTGCTGAATTGATGACGCCCGGCAGCCCCGCACCGGGATGGGTGCCTGCGCCGACGATGTAGAGGCCAGCGATGTCCGGATCGCGGTTATGTGGACGAAACCATGCACTTTGGCCCAACGTGGGCGCCACTGAAAACGCCGAGCCGTGGTAGGCACGGAGTTCGCTTTCAAAATCCGTAGGCGTAAAATGGCGCTTTGTTACAATATGTTGACGCACATTCGGCAGTTGTTTCTCCAAAGCAGTCAGAATTTTTTCAGCGTAAATTGGCCCTTCGTGCAGCCAATCGATGGCCGCGTGACCCAAATGCGGAACGGGACTCAGCACATAGAACGCATCGCACCCTGGGGGGGCCAAAGTCGGATCGCTGGCAGTGGGTCGATGCAAATAAAGGCTAAAATCTTCGGGCAGACGCGGGCCGTTGAAAATGTCCTGCAAAAGTCCATGGTAGCGCGGCCCAAAGATCACCGTGTGGTGGGCAATGTCGGCATATTGCACATCGGTGCCGAAGTACAGGACAAAAAGCGACATGGACCAGTCCATTTTGGCCAAACGCCGACTCATTTTGCGCGCGCTGGGCTGCGAATCGTATAGCGTACTGTATGTATGATGTAAATCGGCATTGGACACGACCAGATCAAACGCTTCCGCCGGTTGATCACCTGTCGCAACAAGGTGTTGCGTCTTGCCCAAACGTTGCTGCAGGCGCACGCCTTGCACCGAGGTCGCCAAGCGCAGGTCGCCGCCCAATTCAGTGAAAACCTTGCACATCGCCTGGACCAGCGCCCCTGTGCCACCGCGCGGAAAAAACACCCCAAATTGCCGCTCCAAGTAGTGGATCAGCGTGTAAATCGCGCTGACGTCCATGGGGTTACCGCCGATCAGCAGGGCGTGGAAACTCAACGCTTCGCGCAAGTGTTCATCCTGCACATGGGCCGCCACAGTCGCGTAAACCGACCGATCGGCGCGCAGTTGCGCCATCGATGGCACGGCAGCCAGCATGTCGCGGAAACGCAGGAACGGCTCAGCCACGCGATCGGTGTAGCCGGCCTGAAAAGCGCGCTTGCTAAAGGCGACAAAGCGGCGATAGCCTTCGACATCTTTTGGATTGCGTTGATGAATCTGCTCAATCAGGCGTGCTTCATCGCCAGTATAGTCAAACGTAGCGCCGTCGGACCAAATCAGGCGGTAAAACGGCTCAACCGGCAATAGCTCGACATAATCAGAGAGTTTTTTGCCCGCGCAAGCAAACAGTTCCTCCAAACATTGCGGCGCCGTAATCACCGTTGGACCGGCGTCGAATGTGTAGCCATCCTGCTGATAGACGTAGGCGCGACCGCCGGGCTTGTCGCGGGCTTCAAACAACACCGTGTGAAATCCTTGCGCTTGAAGGCGTATGGCCGCTGCCAGCCCGCCAAAACCGCTGCCAATCACGGCGCAGCGCAAATTTGTTGCCGACACAGTATCCTCCACCACCGACCGCCACCGCAAGAAAAAAACTATAGATTCCCTGCTCTTGCCGCTTGGGCGAAGGCACGCGCTGCTGAACGCAGCGACACGCCTTTGGGCGGCCTGCCCGCCATCATGCGGCCCCGATCCAATAAAGTCAGGCGCATGGCGTAAAATCGTTCGATGAGCGGCGCCGGAAGGGTGTAAAAGCGCTGGAAAATGTGCCAGCACAGTTGCGGTTGAGTCGCGGTAAACAGCAGTCGATTCAGAAGCAACATAAATCCAAGTTGTTCTGCGTGAACATCGGCCAAGTCGGCCAAGACGCGGTGGGCATTGAACGGCTGATCGGCCGCGGTTGCGGCCGCGCGCACAGCCCAGGGCAACGAGTACCCAGTCGCCGGATGAAACCAGCCGTGGCCAAAACCCAAAACCAGCGGCTTATCCTCTGAAATATCGGGAATTTGGATCCGCGGCATGGCGTAAGGCATAGGCAGCACAGCGGCTTCCTCGCGCGCGACCTGCGCCACCACAAGCCCTTTGCTTTGCGCCCAATCGTGCACCTGTCGGCGCAGGCGATCGCAATCCAAATCGGGATTTTGACTGAAATAAGTCTGTTCGACCAGCGCCCGCGTGGCTGAGAACGGCAACACATACACAAAATGCAGGCCGTCGTCTTGCGCCACGCGCGTGTCCAACAGGATCGGCCGCTGCATGCCGTGCGGCGCGGTGAATTCCAGTTCCAGACCCAAAAATTTTTGATAGCCTGTGTTTGGCCTCTGGACAGTAGCATCGGGTCCGCGCGCATCGAAAACCACTTGTGCGCTCAAACGCCGACCGTCGCTGAAAACCGCTTGATTGGCGCCGACTTGCACGATTGTGCTGTTCAAGAACACGCCACAGTCGGGGCGCAGCGCAAACGCCCGCTGCACAACCTCATGCAGGTAGTCGCCCGTAAAGGTATGATAATTTGAGATAACTGTGCGCTGAGTGCCGGCAAAAAAAACGTCGTAGGCTGGCCATTGCCATTGGATGAGCGGCGCAAACCAAGCCATTTCGGCCGCAGGCACATCTTGGGCGTGACACGACCAAGTGTGGTTGCCGCCCAAGCGATCGCTTTTTTCAATCAAAGCAATGCGCAACAGCGGCTGCTTGTGCAACAGCGCCAGCGCCATAAGGCCGTTGTGCAGGCCACCGCCGACCAGTATGCAATCAAAATCCGCCAAAAGGGGCCTCGTGTTGCGCACAAACTAGCGCGATCGCAGCCGACGGACAATCGCGCGGCTGCGTTTTGCCGCAGAAAGTGGCGCGCAAGGGCTTTTCCCCGTACGATGGCGCGCATCTTACCCCCGAGGTCAGCCATCGCAACGCCGCCGATCCCCGCTCCCATCCTGCCAAAGACGCTGCGCATCGCCGATCGCAATGAACTGTCGCGCACGCCGATGACGGTGATCGAGGGCGCGCTGCCCAAGGATTTGTACGGCCACTATTTTGTCGTGGGTCCTTGTGGCAATGAAGCGACCGGCGGCCTGCCGTACAATGAATCCAATGCGACATCCACCTTTAGCGGTGATGGCCTGATCGCGCGCTTTGATTTTGAGGTCAACACCGACGGCGATTGCACCGGCGTTGCGGTGAGCACTCGCATCGCCGGCACCCCCGATTTTTACGCCGACAAGGCCACTACTTTTAATGCAAAACTCAGTCACTTGGGTTTTCAAAACCACGGCATGATTCGTTTTTCCTGGCGTTTGGGGGCCCGCGACTTGCTCAACACGGCGTTTTTGCCGATGGGCAGCGAGGATCCCGCTGAATTGCCACGACTTTTGGTGACATACGACGCAGGCCGACCGTGGGAAATTGATCTGGAAACGCTGGATTTGGTAACCGCGGTGGGCTGGTCGGACGAATGGCAGGCGGAAGCACTGCGTTTTCAGCCGTTTGCGACGGTTTTTTCAACGGCCCATCCTGTTTGGGATCAACAAACCAGCGAATTTTTTAGCGTGAATTATGGCAAGGGCATGGAACAACTCGCCGGCATGTTGCCCATGGTGGCGCGCGAGATGGAAGCCGTCAAAGAACTGAAATACCGCGCGAAATGCCTTTTGGATGATCTGAATCCGGGCGGTGAAATCCAGCGTTTATACACGGATTTCAACAATTGGATGGGCCGCACCCAAACCAACCTATCGATGATGTTGCCCGACGCGCTGCACGGCATCCTCCCAGAATCTTTTATCTTTTTGTTGCGCTGGGATGGCAAGGCCAATTTCACCCGCTGGCTATTGGTGGACGAAAAGGGCGCCAAAATGGTGATTCCGGAAACGGTGCACCAAATGGTGGCGACCCGCGATTACCTTGTGCTGATGGATACCAGTTTTAAGGTCGGTATGGGCCAGGTTTTTTCTAATCCTTTCCCGCAGTTTACGATTGTCGAACGCATGTTTCGCTCCTTTTGGGGCCGGCGAATTCGCAACGATGTGACATTTTACATCATCAAGCGCGCCGACTTGATCGCCAAGCCGGGCCAAGCGCCACTTAAAACCAATGAAGACGTTACATTGACCGTCAAGGAAGTGACCGTGCCCATGCCGGCTGTTCACTTCACCGCGGACTATGAAAACCCCAACGGTCACATCAATTTGCAGGTCGTGCACACAACGTCGCAAGATTTGGCTGAATGGATTCGGCCTTACGATACATCGGCTTATAGCAAGAAAAATGTGAGCATGGACTTGCTCGGTCTGATCCCGTCGGCGGTCGATCTGACGCGTTTGGGCCGCTATGTGCTCGACGGTGAAACGGCGCAAGTGGTTGGCTCTGGCATTTTGGCTGGTGATCCAAATACTTGGAGCCTGACGCTGGCCACCGGTGCCGGCCAGTGCATGCCAGGGCGTTTGCAGGGCCACAATATGTACGCGTATTGGGGTTCCGGTGGCATGTGGAACCAGCTGATGACACAGTACATTTTCAACATGTACGCCAACGACCGCAACCGCTTGGTGCCCTTGGAACAACTCAAAGCCCTGCAGGCGCAAGGTGATCGGCCCGCGACCTTGTTCTGCGTGGTCTGCGATACACTTGCCGTTATCGATAGTTATACCGCACCGCCGGGAGTGATGATTTTCTCCAACCAGTTTATGCCCCGTCGCGGCGGTGATCCGACAGATGAACAGGACGGCTACATCGTTTGCATGGCCTACACCAATGAGCAGGTCGAAGTTTGGTTGTTTGAAGCGACCAACTTGGCCAAGGGGCCCATTTGCAAGCTCGCGTGTCCCAAGCTGATTGTCGGTGTTTTGCTGCATACGGCGTGGCTGCCGCGCATCGGTCGGCGCACGGCGAGTTACATTGTGCCGGTGCAGCAAGATTATGGGCCGCGGGTCAAAAGGCGTTCGGCATCGGTGCAGGAACTGTTTGATACGTATGTGTATCCGCATTTTCCCGATCCGCCGCCGCCGCCAGCGACTTCGACAGCGGTGCCGGCGGTGCCGACGATTACTGGCGCTGACTGAACCGCACCATCAACGGTTGGCAGCGGCAAAAATCCCCCTCCGCGGCACACACGCGAGCGGCTCGCCGCGAACGTTCCAGTGACTCAGCAGGCAGTTAGCAGCCAAAATGCCGGAAGAGACTGCTCGCTCCATCAGGCCCGAAGGCATTGGAATCCACGTAAAATCGCCGGCGAGTGCCAGAGTCGGATTAGGCGTGTGAACGCGCGGCCGCCGCGCGCCACTACCCGGTAAAAACGCTGGTGAATCCTGCGAAACCAGCATTTGTTCGTGCAAGATCCCCATCGTTGCCGTTTCCGGATAAATCGCGTGCAGTCCGGCCAGCATCTGCTGGCGAATCTCCGCTTCAGTCAATCCGGCTGGCATCGCATAGGCATGGATTTCGACTTCAGAACCGCCGGTTTTCATCGCCCAATGCGCATTAGAATCAGACACAATGTCGTAAATCGCGATCGAGTCCAAAATGCCGGCACCGGAAACAGCTGCAAACACAGGGCGTCCCGCGCGCATCGCCTGATCAAACCACAAGCGGAGGACGGCAAACGGCGCTGTCATGCGCAAAGCGTCGATGTCATCGCGCCAGCGCGGGTCGCAGATAGCTCCGGAATGACTCACGATATCCCGCACAGCGTTGGCGCTCGCAGCCAAGACCACGCAATCGGCCGTTGCGACGCCGGTGTCACCGCCCGCGGCAACTGCGCTGTGTTCGATTTGCCAAGTCCTATCGCCGAGTTTGCGCACGGCATGGACGGCCGTACCCATGGCGAAACGCGCGCCCAACTTCTCCAAATAAGCCCGCAGCGGCTGCCAAACCGCAATATGCAGCGGCTGATGCAGCGCGTCAAAAGTTAACCCCTCGGGATTATGCGTAAAATAAAAGTGAAAGTATTGCAGCATTTCCGCCGCGGACATTTCACGTTCTGGGTTGAAAAACGAATGGGCAAACACGTCGAACATCATCGCGCGGGCTTTGGGCGGCAAATTGAGCTTGTCCAAATAGGCGCCAGCCGAGATATTATCGTATTTCTTAAATATTTTTTCCTGATCGTAGGCCAGCATATCCAGAGTGGCCCGCACGTCGCATTTGATCACGTCCCGCCATTTGAAATTGGGGCTTTGTTGCACCATGGTCAAGACGTTGAACGGCGGGGTGTGCGGCACGTCGGCAAAATACTCTACGGTGCCGTCAGGCGCCATGACGGGATAATCCGCCATCGGCACTAGCATTTTGAGTTGCGGGTCGATGCGTTTGAACAGCGCCCGCAAGTTGTAATACTGCCGGAAGAACGCGTGGAAACCGCGCTCCATTTCGTGCGCGCTGCCGTCGGGAAAATGGTCGGTCCAACCTCGCGCGCGACCGCCTAACTCAGATTCGGGGTCAAAAACCGTAACTTGGACGCCGCGCTCGGCCAAGATCACCGCCGCGGCGACGCCTGCCAGGCCGCCACCGACGACAGCCGCGCGCACTGGAGTCGCTACTTTGTGCAACACACCGGGATACTGCGGCGGCAGTTGTTCTCGCTTGAAATAGCCCATGAATTTAGCTCGATCTCCGTTGGTGCGCCGCAATGACTACGCTTCTGCATCCGCAGCGATCACGCGAAAAAGATCGCTCGTGCGCGGAAAGGCCAGGACCGCTCGGCAGGATTCAGCGTAGTAATGTGCCGCACCGTCGTCGGGGTTGCGCGCAAGGATTTGTTCAAAAATATCCAAAGCATCGGCCAACTCAGAGGCCTGATGCAAATGGATGGCCTGCTCCAGCGCCGCACGCGTTTCCTGACGCAGGTCGCGTTGTTGCTCGTCCAACGTTTCAAAAACCTCGTAAATGCCGACCTTTGTCGCCTTGCCGCGCAGTTGCACCTCGCCCAAATAGCGGTGCAGGTAATCGTTTTGTGAAGCGACACCGGTTAGAATCGCTTCGCTGACCAAGATGGGCGCACGGTAGGTCTTGGTCAAGCCCTCCAAGCGCGCAGCAATATTGACAGTATCGCTGATGACGGTGCCATCCATGCGCTGCTCTTCGCCGATCGTGCCCAGCATGATCGGGCCGAAATGCAGGCCCACGCCGATGCCGATTGGCGGCCTGCCCTTGGTGACGCGGTATTGGTTGTAAGTCGCGACTTGGCGGTGCATCTGGATCGCCGCGCGCAGCGCATCTTCTGATCCGTGCGGGAACAGCGCCATAACGGCATCGCCGATGTACTTGTCAATAAAGCCCTGATGTTGCCGAATGACCGGACCCACGCGGTGCAAGTACGCGTTAAGAAAGCGAAAATTCTCCTGCGGCGTCATGCTTTCCGACAGGGTAGTAAAGGAGCGAATGTCACTAAAAAGCACATTCATTTCGCGCTGTACCGCGTCACCGAGCTTGATGTCCTGCACGCTTGCTTTGCCCAAAAACGTCAAGAACTGCTGCGGCACAAAGCGCGCAAAAGCATCTGCTTGTTTTTGCAGATTTTGGTACAGGTCGGCGTTCTCTATCGAAATCGCGATTTGCGTTGACAGCAGGTTCAGCATCTTGAGGCGATCCGGGGTGAACGCGCCCGGCGTCAATTCATTCTCTAAATAAAATACGCCCTTGACGCGATTTTGGTGAATGATCGGCGAGCACAAAACCGCACGCGTCTTCTTGGCCCGCAGATACGGATCGGCACCGAACTTGCCCAAAGCGTTGGAATCTTCAATCACCACGGGCTCTCTGGTGCGCACCACGTAGTTGACGATCGCGACCGACAAATCGGTGCGGTCAGCCAAGTGCTTGCCGCCAAGCACCGCAATTTCTGCCTGTTCCGAGTGGCGTTCGGCCTCGATGCGCATGACGCCCTCGCGATCGAGCACGAGCAATGCCCGGCGGGCGCCGGCGTTTTCAATCACGACTTCAACGACTTTGCCCAAAAGTTTGGACAAGACAATTTCGCCTGAAAAGGCTTGCGCGGCTTTCATCACCGACTGCAGGTCCAACGTCGATCCGAGAGACGTTTCGGTCAGGGCGACGGTGTGCTCGTCGTGGGGCGGGATCGCCGTTGTAACCACATCACCGGTACTATTGCGCAGTTCTGGATTTGTCCGTTCCATCGCCGCGATCTTGTTCAGCGCGCCCCAAGCCAAGTACCAATAGGCTGCGTCGCGGCGGTAGGAACGCGCGACCTTGCTGCGGCCCGCGTTCTGGTGCAGGAGCGCCGCGCGCTCACTAGCAAACGCTGCTTCATGTATAAATTCACCGGACGCTGCGTGTTCGATGGCAAGATCATACAGTGCCATCGCGTCGATTTCCCGTTGATCGAAGCGCGCCAGCTCCGCTTGCAACAAATAGACGCGGTGCAGGTGCGCTTCTGGGTTCACGTCCGCAATTTTTTCTTGCAATTTTAAATGCTTACGCATCGACTGCCGCAACGAAGCCTGCTCGCCCGCGGAAACGTGATCGTGACGCGAAGCGTCGATCATCGCGGAAATAAATTGATGGTATTGGCCGATATACATGCCTTCGCCGGACTTGCTGTACTTCAGGCCCTCGCGTTGCTCCAGCGCCATCGCGGCGAGGTCGCCCATGACGAGCGTGTCGAGCATCCGCATGATGCGATAGCCGGTGATCGCCAATTTGGATTCTTGGGCCTCGGTCTTGCTCAACCAAGCGTCCGGATTGGGAATGTCGAGCAACGGATAGGTCACGGCCTTGGTGGGTGGCCGCATCATCTGCCCGGCATGACCGTAAGCGATGAAAAATGCTTGCTGGTCGTTGATTTTGTAGCGTTTACTCTGTTCGGCCCCCCGAGATGCTATGTCGATGATTTGATCCAAGGGCGTGCCGATGGCCAAATTGTGGGTTAGCAGCATAGAGTTGCAATATTGCTGATAATGTACGTCGCCCTGCTGTTGCGCTTCGATCATGCCCTGCTGCAAAATCGGCAAGCATTTTCGCGGATGCTCACCCCAAGGCCGCACCAAACCGCCGAGGACAAACAGCACCTTGGGACGCAAACGCGGATCGACCCAGCGCTGCTGCAACTCGGCGGCCAAATCGGCAAATTCCATCCCTCGCTTGAGATTGCCCAAAATCGGACCCGCAATCATGCCAAAAAGGCCCCAAGAATACGCAGCTTCCGACGACAATCCGGAGCGCAGCGACAAATCGCACATCTTGAGGACCAGCACCGAATACAGCATCTGATCGACAAAAAACACGGGGCCGGATAGCGCATTCATTAGCCGCAACGCCGTGAGTTTGATTGGATCTGTCGCCTGCGGCATGTCAAGCAGGTCGGCTGCTTTGCGGAAACGCAGCCGCGCTTGCAGCACCGCCAAATTGGCCAAAAGCAGGGGCAATGTGCCTTTTTCCGGCAGAGATTCGCCGCACAACACCAGCACTTGCCGACCAAAGCGGATGCCTTCGGTGAGCATGCCGCGGCTGGTCGCCAATTCGAGTTTGAGGTTAAACACATCCGCCTTTTCAGACGGTGTGCGCGATCGTTGCAGCAACTCTTCAAAGTGCTTGTCGGCGCTCTCAAAATCGCCCGTGTTGTACGCACACGCCGCGCGCTCAAACGCCAACGCGTGGCCGCATGCGTACTGATCACCCCATAAACTATCGCCTAGCAACGCGATGCCGGCCGTCAGGTACTTCAGCGCCAAATCCGCCGCTTGGGCTTGACGGGCCTTTTGTCCTGCGCGCAGGCAAAGTTGGGCAAATCGGTATTTTTCGCTGCTGTCGGTCACAAGGCCAATGCCGTGGATGACCTGATCGCAAATGGCAAACAATTTGTCGCCGACATCGTCGTTGCCCGCGCTTTTGAGCATCGTCCGGCCGATCTGCAAATGCACGATCGGGCGATCCTGATCGCTGAACAGCGAGTACGCCGCCTGCTGCACCCGGTCGTGCTGAAAGCGATACCGCGGATTGACAGCGAAACTGCCGGAATTGGCGTCTTGCCGTTGGGCGACAAACACGCCCGATGCTGTGGCTTCATCGTCGTTGACGAGTTGGTATGTTTCGTCCAGTGGCACCGCGAAGCCTTCGCGCAATGCTTCCCATAAAGAATCAGCCACTTGACGCAAAGGCTTGCCAGCGGCGGCAGCGAGCGTCGCCAGATCAAAAGTGTTGCCCACGGCGGCGGCAATGCGCAAAATGCCCTGCGTTTCCGCGTCTAGCTTATTGATTTTGCTTGAAACCAGCTCGACGACGTTGTCCGTCATATTTTGTTTTGCGATGTCTTCCAGGTTCCATTGCCAGCCGACCTGCTGGTCAAAATGCAAAAGCTCCAGCGCATAAATTTCCAGCAAAAATTGATTGACAAAAAATGGGTTGCCGCCGGTTTTGCTGAGCAAAAGTTCCGCCAGCGGGCGGGCATCTGCAAGCGGACAATGCAACGCATCCGCGGAAAGCTGTGTTAAATCGGCCAGTTGTAGCCCGGAAAGGTGAATCTGCGCCAACGGCCCGCGCGGCGTGCCGCGGTTTGCATCCTTTTCGATCTCGCGCAGCGTGGTCATCAGCGGGTGGGCCGCATCGACCTCGTTGTCGCGGTAAGATCCCATGACCAATAGATAACCGATGTCCGCGTCGGTCATGATCAGGCGCAAAAGCTGTAATGAAGCGAGATCGGTCCACTGCAAGTCGTCCAAAAACAGCACAAGCGGGTGACTTTTTTGGGCAAACACGCGAACAAAATCTAAAAAAACGCTGTTAAAGCGCTGGCGTGCGGCGTCCACGGTCAGCACCGGCACCGCGGGTTGCACGCCGATAATCAGTTCGATCGCGGGAATGACATCGGTAATGATCTTGCCGTTGCCCGCAAAGGCGGCCAACAGTTGGTCGCGCCAAGCTTGGATTTGGCTTTCACTTTCGGTCAGCAACTGGGCGACAAGTTCGCCAAAAGCGGCGATGGCCGCCGCGTACGGAATATTGCGCTGAAATTGATCCGACTTGCCGGCAATGAAGTAGGCGTTTTGACGCGAGATGGGCTTATGCACCTCATGAATGAGCGCCGATTTACCGATGCCCGAGTAGCCGCAAACCAACAAAATCTCACTGTCACCTTGGCTTGCGCGCTCCGCCGCGGCCAAGAGCTGACCCAGCGCCTCACCTCGACCGTAAAGGCGCGCGGGGATGCGAAAGCGGTCGGAAATGTCGTCGCGTCCGGGCACAAAATCCGGTGCATCAACGCCCGCTTCCAGCCATTGCGCGCATTGTGCCAAGTCGGCGACCAAGCCGCGGGAGGTTTGGTAGCGTTCTTCTGCCGTTTTTGCCAGCAGGCGCATCACAATGGCCGAGACATACACAGGAATCGCCGGATTGATCTCGTGTGGCGCTTGCGGTCGCCTAGCGATATGGCAGTGCACCAGTTCCATCGGGTCGCTGGCCACGAACGGTCGCCGCTGACACAGAATCTCATATAGCGTTGCACCTAATGCATAGTAATCGCTGCGATAATCGATCGGCCGGTTCATGCGCCCGGTTTGCTCGGGCGAGATATAAGGCAATGATCCTTCAAGATAATTTGGATTTACCGCCCTCTGTTCTTCATAATCCAAAGCCGATGAGATCGCGAAGTCGATCAGCCAGACCTCACCGGTGTCGGGACGGACCAAGATATTGGAAGGCTTGATGTCTTTGTGCACGATGCCGTTGTGGTGGACCGCCCCCAGCACCTCGGCCACCCGCATCATCAAGCGCAACCATTTGACAACGGGCCATTTGACCTCGCGCGCCAATTCGTCCAGTGTCTGTGCGGCGCAATCGGCAAACACGATCGCGGGTCGACCGTTGTCCATCACCAAAGCCAGCGGCTCCACGATGCCCGGCACGTGGGCGTGAAACAGGCGGCTACCTACGTCAAATTCTTTTCGATATTCCGCAACTTTGCGTGGCGTGGGGTAATCCGCCACCAGCGCTTTGATGATGACGGGCGCGCCATCCAGTTCGCGGTTGGCGCGCGAAACCAGCGACAGCGTGCCGCGGTGCACCATCGACGTTGTTCGGTAGCCCGCGATCGCCATCGTTGCAGCACACGCGAAGCAGAGCTTCAGCATTCGAAAAAAAGTCTGTTGTGGCCGCGCTGGGTTACGCGGCCCACGCGAACCAAGCGCAGCGCACTGTCGCAGCACAACAGTAGCGCCAACACCGTCACCGTAACCGCAGCGCGATAATCCTTCAAGTCCGACGGCGTGCGACCGAAATCGCCGACGTGCTTTGTCACAAATGGCAGACGTCGCAGTGCAACGTTTTTCCGCCTGCCTCCCTTGACGCGACGGCCTGCTAAAACCGACACTCCGCCGCCGCAGCGCCGCGGTGTTGCGCTGGGACGCGATCGCGCAACCCAATGTTTGCCCAAGAATTCTCGCGGTCAGCCGCCCACCGAGGGATCTGAAACACCTATGTCAACTCGCAAAAAAGTAGTTCTGGCTTATTCCGGTGGCCTCGATACGTCGGTCATGCTGCATTGGCTCAAATACGATCAAGGGTTTGACGTTGTGTGCATGACAGCCGACGTGGGCCAAGGCGAAGAACTGTCGGGCCTACATGAGAAGGCTATAAAATCAGGGGCAATTGGCATTCACATCCTCGATTTGCGGGAGACTTTTGTCCGCGATTATGTGTTTCCGGCCGTCATGGCCAATGCGGTGTACGAGGGCTATTACTTGCTGGGCACATCGCTCGCGCGCCCGCCGATTGCCAAGGCGCTGGTTGAGGTTGCGCAAATTGAAGGCGCGTTTGCCATCTCACACGGGTCGACTGGCAAGGGCAACGATCAGGTGCGCTTCGAGCTCGGCGCTTATGCGTTGAAACCCGATATTCAAGTGATCGCGCCTTGGCGCACGTGGGCTTACAAATCTCGCTCGGATTTGATCGAATATTGCCGCAAACACGACATTCCAATTACGGCCACGGCGGAAAAACCTTATTCGACCGATCGAAATTTGCTGCACATCTCCTTTGAGGGCGGAATTTTGGAAGATCCGTGGCGCGCGCCGCCCGATGACATGTACAAATTGACGGTCGATCCACAGTTTGCGCCCAATGAGCCGCTTGAGGTCGAGATCGGCTTTGTCGACGGCATTCCCACAACCGTGGATGGTGTCACCTTTGGTCCCGTGGCGTTGCTGGAAAAATGCAATGATCTCGGTGGAAAACACGGAGTGGGCCGCGTAGACATCGTGGAAAATCGCTATGTCGGGATCAAATCGCGCGGCGTGTATGAAACGCCGGGCGGCACGCTGCTTTACCATGCACATCGGGCAGTTGAGTCGCTTGTGCTCGATCGCGAAGTGATGAGTCTGCGCGATGGTTTGGTGCCGCAGTATACCCGTATGATCTACAACGGTTACTGGTTTAGCCCGGAAATGCAGCAGTTGACCACGTTCATGCGCAATATTCAGGTCGGCGTCACCGGCGTCGCACGTTTGCGTTTGTACAAAGGCAGTTGCGTAGTGACTGGCCGCAAGGCGCGCAATTCGCTTTACAACCCTGAATATTCGACGTTTGAGGCAGACAAAGTTTATAACCAAGCAGATGCAGACGGTTTTATTAAGCTGAACGCCCTGCGTCTCAAGCTCAACACCTACCGCGATCAGGCGATGCTGGCCGATCCGACGCCGCAAGTCGCCGGTGAAGTGTCGGCGTTGCGCAAACAATACATTGAATAAATTGGCAATTGCCGGATTTTTGCACGCACTTATCGCCCGAAGGGGCAAAGGCCCCACGCCATGATAGGCAGGATCAAACTTTTCGCCGGTTCAAGTCATCCCGAGTTGGCGTTGAAAATCAGTCAAGAACTTGATTTGCCGCTTTCAAAGAGTGAAACCGTCAAGTTTTCCAATGAAAACCTGATGGTACGCATCTTGGAGAACGTCCGCGAATGCGACGTTTTTTACATCCAAACCTCCGCATCGCCGGTCAATGAGTCGATCATTGAAACGCTGATTGCGATCGACGCGCTCAAACACGCCTCTGCTGCGCGCGTAACTGCGGTGCTTCCCTACTTTTTTTACGCCCGCAGTGACAAGAAAGATCAGCCGCGCATTTCCATCACCGCGCGCCTGATGGCCGATCTGTTGCAAACCGCTGGCGCCGATCGGGTGCTGACGATGGATCTGCATTCACCGCAAATTCAAGGTTTTTTTCGCGTGCCGGTCGATCAGTTGGTCGCTGCGCCCATTTTGTGCGAATACCTGTCGCAAAGCGATCTGAGCAACCATGTACTGGTGGCTGGGGACGTCGGTGAAGCCAAAGAGCTCGGTCGTTTCAGCAACTTGCTGCATTTGCCGATGGCTGTGGTCGACAAGCGCCGCTACGGCAATGACGACCGCGCGGTGGCGACCAATTTGATCGGCGAAGTGGCCGGCAAACACGCGATCATCGTCGATGATGAGATCGCCACGGGCGGCACGATTGTCGAAGCCACCAATTTCTTGATGAACCGCGGCGCCCTGTCGGTGCAAGTGATGGCCACACATGGCGTTTTGAGCGGCCCCGCGATGGATCGCATCAACAACTCGGCGATCAAACGCGTCATTGTCACCGACACCATTCCGCTGCGCGACAAGAATTCCGACAAGATCACTGTGCTTTCGATCGCGCCGATGTTGGGCCAAGCGATCGCACGCATTCACGGTGGCGATAGCGTTAGCGATTTATTTTAGCAGCGCCAAATTTTCGTTACCGCGTCGTTATTTCAGGAATCATTTGGCCGCTTGCGGCGTTTTTGCTTGACCGGCCGTTGCGGCGGGCCTAGCTTGAAGTCATGCGCATCCCTGCCCCGATTGCCCGTTTTGCCCGTTTAGCGACCGCGCTGGCGTTGGCGTGCGCGGTGACTTTTGGGCTGATGTGGTCGTTAAGTGCGCTTATTGACACGGATTTTGTGCACAATTCGGCCAAGCCAGTGGTCAAATTGGCGATCAGCGCCAGCCAGCACAAGCGCAACGACAAAAACCTAAAAAATAAAGCCAATGTGCACCTGATGGCCCAAGCCGCGGTGGAAAAGCCCAAACCCAAGCCGAAAGAAATCGACATTCTCGACGGGCAAGTTGTTGAGTCGGCCAAGCCGCTGGTGGAGAAACGCCCTGAAAACACCAAGTATTTGAGTCGGTACGACAGCACAGTCGCCAAGGAAACCAAAAGTCGCCACAACAAGACGACGCGAGCGGACAGCGGCTTGGAAGCGCTGGATAATCCTTCGCATGTCCAGAGTCCGCAAGCCAAGCAGAAGGACCCGACGCAGATCGCCAAAATGTCGCAGCCCCACCGCCGCACAGGCGTCGAATCCAAACCGGCCGCGGTGCTGCCGGTGGACGGCCCAGGTTTGCGACCGCGGGAGGTGCAACCCGGTGGCGATCAAGCCAAGACGAACCCATCGGTGGTCGAAGGGCCGATGAACAATTTGTTGTTGCCTGCGACCTCAATCAGCAATATTGCACACAATTGGGTGCAAAAAACTTCTGGTGAAACCGGTAGCAACGATGCCCTGCCCGACGTCGAGGACGAAGGCACGGTCAATATGCTAAACACCAAGCATTTCAAATACTACGATTTTTTTCAGCGCGTGAAAGACAAAGTGGTTGAGGTGTGGGAACCCGGGCGCGTGCTGCGCGAACGCGATCCGAACGGCAATCGCTACGGCGTCAAAGATCGTTTAACCGTGTTATCTGTTACACTTGCGCCGGAGGGCGATGTCAAAGATGTCAAGCTCGCCAAAACTTCCAGCTTAAATTTCCTTGACGACGAGGCCAAGCGCGCCTTTGTTGCTGCTGGGCCGTTCCCGAATCCGCCGCGCGGGCTGCTCAACGCGCACGGTGAAATCGAGTTTCAATTCGGCTTTTTGCTCGAAATCTCGACGCAGCGCTTCAAGTTCGGAGCACTGCGTCCTTGATCTCAAAGGCGCGCGTTGCTGATTTTTTTCAAAAAATTCATGGTGGTTTTCGCGGTTCTGCTGACTTTGGCGATGCCTCCGTTCTCGCACGCACAATCGCATGAAATTACAACCAAAAGCCTAGGACCGTTGCAACTTCTGATCGATCTGCACGACGTCGATGGCGATCGCCGCGCGCCGCTTGAGCGGATGACGCGCAAGGCGCTGGGCGATGTGCAACAGGATTTTCAAACGGCGCTGTCGGGGCAGTTGGCCATCGATTTTGTCGGGTCACCGGAGAGTTTTAAAGAAGTGATGCTGGCGCACGGCGCGCGCGGTTGGCCTGAAGCGTGGATCGCTGGGTTGGCCTTGCTGGACCAAGATCGCGTGATTGTTCAAGTCAACGGTCCGGGCGCACTGCTGACGTCGGAAACCATCCGCCATGAATTGGCGCATATCATGTTGCACGCGCTGGCCAAAGGCGCGTCGCTACCGCGTTGGTATCACGAGGGTGTGGCGATGTACCTCGCCGGTGAGGCGACGTATGAGCGTTTGCGCGAGCAATCCGGTGCGGCGGGATTTGGCGAACTGGACAGTTTAGCCCAGTTGGATCGGGGCTTTAACAACGAGCATCGGGTGTCCACCCAACGCGCCTATGCCATGGCTGCGGGGTTTGTGAAGTTTGCCGTGCACCAAGTCGGCGATCAGAGGGCGTTGCTTGAACTGCACCAGCGCATGGCTTCAGGTCTGGATTTTTCCGCCGCTTTCGCCTCAAGTTTTGGGCGATCGCCAGAGGATCTGTACGCCGTGTACGCCGCCAAAGTCGGTCAAAGCGCCTCAAGTTGGACGCTGCTGTTGAGCGATTCCCTATTGTGGTCGCTAGTTTCCTTGCTGGCAGTCGCGGCGATGCTGACCTCCTGGCGCAATCGGCCGCGTTTTGAAGCAGATGATGAGCCTCTCGATCTCGAGGCCATTGCCCTTGCGGGCGAGATCGCGCTGCGGCCGTGGAAACACCGCGATTTTACCGCACAACCGCTGCAAATACTGGCCGAACCCGAGGCGAATGATGGGTTAGAACTGGCTGATATTGCAGAATTTATTATCGATCCGCTTGCCCCGTGCGCGCCCAACGATGCAGCCGTCGATCGCGGCTGGGCGGCGGAAGACACCGCGCAAGAATCGCCAACAATTCATTGAGTTGCTGCGATCTGGCCAAAAATGTCACACCAAAGACAATTGACACATGCGGCGCTTGGCGTATAAGCCGCGACTCCCGCAGCGTCACCGTTGCGATCATCGATCGGAAAAACGGCTAGGGCCATGAACATGCGGCTGAAAACAATACCAAACACCCGCAAAGACGTGGCCGCTGTCGCGGACATCCGCCCGTACTTGCTGCGCAGCGCCCACCTGCGCGTGCTGGTGCAGGCCGTGGAACGGGCGCAGCACCACTTGGGCGACGTTGAAGTGCTGCGGGCAGCCGAGCAACATTTCGGCGAGAAATTCGCGACGGGTGGCGATCTCGAACGCTATTTGGATGAAGGCGATCTGCACAGTCAGTTTTTTCCGTGGCTGCTGTGGGACGCGCAATTGCGCGCAAGCCCAGCCGGTCCCGCAGGACCGTTGGGCATGCGTATGCTGCAAGGCGCGCGAACCGGTGCAGAACGCGATGTTCTGACTGCGCTTTTGCAAACGCCGCCGACCGCATTTCAGGTCGCCGGCAGCAACAAGCTCGCGGTCGTGTTGGAGCGGTTGCACGACGGCCGCTGTTTCGCAATCGATGAGGCGGTGTTGCGCGCCGTGGCGACCAAGGGCGAGATTTACGTCGCGCGTGTCTTGGATCTCGGGGACGTTTTCTTGCTGGACGCCGTTCACGCATGTGCGCCTACTGCCGCTCGCCGGAGCTTGATCCGCGTGGCCCGGCGGGTTGAACAGGAAGCGCGGCCCAACCGGCTGACGCCCTTGCTGTTGGCCTGCGTGCGCGGCCTCGATCGCGCGACTGGGCAACAAATGCCGTGGCGCGCAAGCACTGGCAATTTGCGCCAAACCCATGTGTTCGCGTTGCCCGATGTGCAAAAGACCCAACAGTTATTGCAGGAGGCCGTGCAAAATGGCCACCTCACGCGCCACAGCGACAGGCATTTTGTCTTTACAGGCTCACAGTTAGGGCCTGCGGGTGCAACCCTGCGTTTGACCCAAGATCGCCTGCACGCCGCGACCACTGCAGGGTGGCAGGTTGCGCCGCTGCGCGAGGCGGTCAAGAACCATTTTGGCCCGCTGCAATTTTTGCTGACGCTGTGCTGCGATCTGGACGCATTGTTCGATCCGGCGCAGCGCAGCCGGTGGGATCAAGAAGAACTGCAATGTTTAGCCCAAGATTGGGTCGATGAGCGCTTGGTCAATTTCCACGACACGCCCCACGAGTGGTTGGGCGGCGCCACGCCGCGGCAAGCGGTGCGCACGGCACTCGGCCGCACCCAAGTGCAGGCCTGGCTGCGGGCGATGGAAAAGGTCTCCGAAGTCGCAGGACCGCGTTATCGTTCCGCTTTGCAGAGAATTTGGCGCGAGTTGGCTTCGGTTTAGGGCCTCAATCTAGTTACAAATCATCCATCTCAAAAGCTTTGCAAAACACCGGTTGACCGTTGCGATCGATCGCCTCGATCGGTTCGGCCAGCAACATCGCGTTGGGCCAACCCACGCTGCAGCGCTGCGATCTTGCGAGAAAATAAATGCAGGCATCGCAGCGAAACTGCAACCGATAATTTTGGGCCTGCGCAGCGAATTCGGCATTGATCGCCGTGCGTTCGGAACCGCGCAGTAGATCGGGCATGAACGGCCTGCGCCCGCGCGGTTGGTTCATCGGTTGGGCTCGGCCAACGCTTTGGCCACCAATTGAACAAGCGCGAAATCCTGGGGCAACTTGGCCTGGCTGCGAGCCTTTTCCAGCAATCTTGTGGCCTCTTTTGGTTCGGCCGCAAGGGCTCGCAACAGATTGGCCCGCAAGCTGTCATTTTGCCCGAGCACGGCTGTCGCAGCTGACCACTGTCCCGCAGCCACAGCTAGCGCAACGGCAAGCGCTACGCGCGGCCGTTCGTCGTCGCCGCCATCGTTGGCACTGCCCGCTTCTGCGACGAAGCGCGCCGCCAATGCGCCCTTGCCCGCGCGCACGCACGCGTCGACGCCGAGCGCGCGAAAACCTTGCGCAGGCGCAAAAACATCCAGTGGCACAGCCAAAAGCGGTGTTTTGCTGCGGACGTACTGGTCCAAAAATTTTTCGATCTCATCGGGTTCGCTGCCGGCGCGCCTGTCCACTTTGTAGAACAATTTTGCCGCTTTGTGCAAAAGATCGGCGCGAATTAGTTCGGCGGCGTCGCAAGCTTTGGCAAATTTGCCTTTGGCCAACCACGCTGCAGAGGTTTTGAGTTGCGGAGCAAGCGTTGCTTGAGACAGGATGCGCAAGGGTTGTAATTCCCCGGCGAGCTCGGCGGTAACTGCGCGTGGCTGCGCCTGAATTGCCGCGCTTGCCAAAGTGAGGCTCAGGCAGTACAACGCCACGCTCGCGTGCCGGGTCGGCAACAAAATTCTTCGAAATTTCGCGGACAAATGCATTTTTTCTGGTCTCTCCCTTGACAGGTTGACGGCACATCCTAACCTCACGGCGCAGCGTGCGATAGCCCTTGCAGTGGCGCATGCAGCGCGTCCAGTTGCTTACTTTGCAGGAGCTAGGAATGACAGGACAAACGGTCATTGAGGTGCGCAACCTCGTGAAGCAGTACCCCAACAAAGCGGCCCTGACGGGCATTTCGTTTGACGTCCATGCCGGTGAAATTATTGGGTTGCTCGGGCCGAACGGCGCGGGTAAGTCCACGGCGATGAAGATCTTGACGACCTACTTGTCAGCCACGAGCGGTCAGGCGCGCATTGACGGGCTTGACCTGCAGCGCGATGCCGTGAAAATCCGCGCCATTTTGGGGTATTTGCCCGAGTCGACGCCGCTGTACAACGACATGGTCGCCTACGAATACCTGATGTATGTCGGTGAAATGCGTGGCTTTTCGCGCAAGAACCTCGTCAAACGCATCGCAGATGTGGCGCGCACGGTCGGCTTGCAAGACGTGATCGGCATGACGATCGGTACTTTGTCAAAAGGTTATAAGCAACGCGTGGGTCTGGCTCAGGCGCTGCTGCACAATCCCAAAATATTGATTCTGGATGAACCGACTTCAGGCTTGGACCCCAACCAGATCATTGAAATTCGTAACTTAATTCGCGATTTGGGCAAGAACCACACGGTGATCTTGTCGAGCCACAACCTGACCGAGGTGCGCCAGATTTGTGATCGCATTGTGATCATTCATAAAGGTGCTGTCGTTGCCGACGGCACGGTGCAGGAACTCGAAGGCCAGATGGAAACGACGCAGCACATCGTGGTCGGTGTCGCGCCAAAGACTGATACAAAAACCGATGAAATTCAGGAGCTATTGTCGCAGCAGCCGCAAGTGACCGCGGTCGTGCTGAGCCACGAAGTGGCCGTACCGGTGGAAACGCTGGTGTTTGAAGTTCAAGCGAGCGCCGATGTGCGCCCGCAAATCGCCACGGCTTTGCAAAAAGCCGGGCATACTTTGGTGGAACTGCGGCGCAAAGCCATGGATCTGGAAGGCATCTTTCAGCAATTAACCATGAACAGCTAGGCGTTAGCGAATGCTTTTCGGCAAACTTTTTGTGCCAACGGAGGTCGTTTGATGTGGCCGATCTGGACCCTTGCGCGTCGCGAAATGGCGGCGACTTTTGATTCGCCGATTGCGTATATCGCAGCGACGGTGTTCCTCGTAGTGACGGGGCTTTTGTTCTTTTTCGGCTTGGGCGGCAGCGACGATTTCTTCGCGGGTCGCGAAGCCACGTTGCGCCCGTTGTTCGACTACGCGCCTTGGGTGCTGGCCGTCATTACGCCCGCGGTGACGATGCGCTTGATCTCTGAGGAGAAAAAGACCGGGACGCTTGAACTGTTGGCCACATTGCCGGTGACAGATTTGCAGATTGTGCTGGGTAAGCTCTTGGGCGCTTTTGGTTTTCTCGTGGTGGCCTTGGCGGCCACTTTGGTGCTGCCTGCGATGGTCATGATGGTCGGCTCTCCGGATATCGGTGCGATCATCGGCGGTTACTTCGGTCTACTGCTCATCGGCACCGCGTTTCTGGCCTTGGGCGTTATGACGTCGACTTGGACCCACAACCAAATCGTGGCGTTTATCGTGGCGCTTTTGCTGTGCGCGTTTTTTTGGACCGGCACCGATGCCCTGTTGAAAATGGCCTTTGATCAGCCGCCGGCTGCGCTGCAGTTGCTGAATTTTCAAACCCAATTTAGCGATTTTTCCCGCGGCGTCGTCGATTTGCGCAACGTGATTTATTTTCTGTCGGTGACGGCCGTCGCGGTCGTGGCCTCGACCTATTCGCTGCAATCGCGGCACTGGAAATAGGAGGACTTGATGGAAACCCCGCAGAAGCAAAGTGGTTCCAATAAGATGGACGCACTGGTCATGTTGCTGGCCACGGTTGGCGTGGCCGTGGTGCTCAATGCGATCTTGAGCCCGATGAGCGCGCGGCTGGACCTGACACAGCAGAAAATTCACACCCTGTCCGATGCCAGTGTTGCGGCAGCAGAAGCGTTGGAAGGCGTGACGATCACGGCCTATATTTCCAAAAAGCTGCCGGATTCGCTGCCGACGCCGGGTGAGAAAGTGCCGCTCAAAGGCATTGATCGGGCGTTTCGCGACAAGTTGGAAGAATACGTTCGCGCCAGCCACGGCAAGGTGCATTTGGTCTACGCGGAAGACAATTCGCCCGGCGTGGGCACCATTGAAGATCAAGCCGACGCCAGCAAGGTCGAACTGTTCTCATCGAGCGAAGCGCAGGTTAGCGGCGGGCAACTGAAATTTCAGCGATATGCCTTGGGCGCGACGTTTCACTACCACACGGTGCATGAGGTGATGGCCAAAGCGCTGCAGCCGTCGTTTTACGAATTTGAGATCACGAAGATCCTTTTGCGCCTCAAGGAGAAAGAAGAAAACAGCCAACTGATCAAAGAGCCGCTGGCCAAGGCCAAAGCGCTGCTCGACGGCGTCAAGGCCTGCAACGACGCGCTGCAAAAAATTGGCAAAATTGAAGACAAACCGCAAGAAGACGCCGGCTTGTCGCTCAAGGGCAATGGCGACCCAGCGCAGAAGCGCGTGGACGCGATCAAAGCGGCGCGGCCCGAACTGGACAAGGCGTGTTTGGCCGTGCGTTCGCTGCAAGGGGAGGCCAGCAAAATCCTGAAGGGCAAGAATCAGTTCGGCGACAACCTCATGGCCAGTTCGGAGCAGTTCATTCGCGTTTATGATGAGTTGAACAAGACTTTTGATGGCAAGGCCGAAAGCGACAAGCAACAGATCCCACCGGCGATGGCGGTGGCGCAACTGCTTCCGCTAATGGATCAATTGTCCAAAGAGGTCGATCGCAGCCATACCACGCTCAGCGATAGTCCTGGGCGCAAGCAAATTGGATTTCTTTGCGGCAACGCTGAGTTCTGCCCGTTTGGCGAAAATGAGCCGTTCGTGGCCCAAGAAGTCGCAATGATGATGGCGCAAAACAACCCGATGATGAAACAGATCGTGCAAGCGGCGACGCAGATCGCCCAAGCTGTGGATGAAACCAATGGCAAAATTGGCGACAATCTGTTTACAAAACGCGGCTATTCGATTCGCCGGGTCAACGACGGTGACAGCGTCCCCGACGACGTCGCAGCCATGATCGTCTACGCCCCGCGCAAACCGATCACCGACTACGGCCGCTACCAACTCGATCAAGTGCTGATGAGCGGGCGCCCCGTGGTGGTGCTGGCGCAAGAGTGGAGCGTGTCGCTGATGAATTTGGCGGCGGGCGAAGATGTGGGCAATGAAATGCGCACAGATTACACGGCTTTGGAGGCAACATCTTCCAACCTGCCCGACGTGCTTAAACCCTACGGCGTGGTGCTAAACCGCGACTTGATCTTGGATTCCAAGCACGTTGAAACCGTCAAAGTCATGAGTTTGGTCAGCCGCGGCGGTTTACAATTCCAGACGCAACAGGATTTTCCGTATGCATTGATACCGGTTGCGGTGGATTTCGATCGCAGCCATCCGTTGACCCGATCGCTGCAAAATCTGGCGCTGCCGTACACGACCAGCGTCGATGTCACGCCGGAAATGCGTAAAGATAAACGGTTTGAGGTAGTTGACGTGATTCGCTCCTCCAAAACGTCGCTAAAAAAATCAGCGCCGATGCCGGTGCTGCCGCCCGCGCTCAAGGAAGTCGTGCTCAACGCCCAACCAAACGGGCCGCACACGCTGGCGCTGTACGTGCGTGGGCCGTTTAAGTCTGCGTTTGCGGGCAAGGAAATTCCAAAGAAGCCGGAAAAAGAGGTGAAGCAGGAGAAAGGCGAACCGCCCCGGCCCAAGCCGAACACGGAAGCCGATTACGAGTTGGAGAAGCGCAAGTTCAAAAGCGAGGGCACAGGCAAACTCCTTGTGATCGCTTCAAATTTGGGCATCGAGGGCTTGAGCCGCGCCGATGTGCTGGCGGGTTTTGACATCGGCAAATTGGGCCAGTTCAGCGCCGATACGATCAAGCAGTTTCAGCAATGGCAGGTGAATTATCAAAATTGGCAGGTGCGGATTGGTCAGGTTTCGCATTTGTTGCCAACGAATTTGCAGTTTCTCGCCAATGTTTTGGACTGGTCGACTTCGCATGAGGCTTTGGTGGCGATTCGCTCCAAAGGCGATGTGCGCAGGCCTCTGGAGCAAATCGAACCGGAGCAGGCAAAGAAACTTCGTGTTTCTGTGATGTTGGGTGCGCCGCTTTTGCTGATCGCCTTTGGCATCGGGCGGTGGCGCATGCGCCGCGCGCGACACGCGGCCATTAAGATCTAGGAGGGTATATGCAGCGTTCGACTTGGATAACGCTTGGCGTTTTCGCCTTGCTGTTGGGACTTTGGTTTGTGCAAAGCCGCAAACCCGCCGTGACGGGCCCGGTGCCGCTGAGCATTGACGGCTATATTGGCATTGTTTCAGAGGAAGAAGCGCGCACTGCGGCCAAGAACAAGCCCATGCCGTTTGACAAGATCAGCCTGTCGCGCAAGGGCGAAGCGTTCGCGTTGGAGCGTTTGCCGGTCGAGGGCACGCCGACAACGGCTGACGGCAAACCAGCAGAAGCCAAATGGAAACTGACGCGGACGGCGGACGGCAAAAGCAGCAGCGCAGGTGGCCAGGCATTTCGCGCGCAGGCGATGGGCGAGACGCTTCAACGCTCGATTCGCTCCAACCATGCGCAGCCGGTGACAGCGGCGCAACTCAACGAATACGGGCTGGATCCAGATCACGTGATCGACGCCGAGTGGGCGGGCAAAAGCGGCAGTGTCAAGTTGCGCATCGGCTTGCTGCAAAAGCCTGAGCGCGGTGAGGGCGAATCCAACACATGGGTCATGAATCCAAAGCAACCCGATGTAGCTTATTTGATTGCGGGCCGCGACTTGCGCACCAACTTCGACGTCAAGTGGGCCGACCTGCGCGAACGCCAACTGTTGACTTTGGACATGGCGGCGGTCGATTCGATCGAGATCGAAAACCCCGCAGATTTGAAGGCTAAAAAGATCGTCGCCAAACGCGCACCGCTCGGTCCAGGCGAAAAGCGCGAGGGCAAAGAAGGCTGGGGCATTGTCGAACCCGCTGGCACCGAAACTGGCGACATCGGCGACTGGCTGGGCGCGATCGGCCGTTTTAGCGCCAATGATTTCATGGCCGATGCCAGCAAACTCGACACCGGATTGGACGACGCCAAGAGTGTGGTCAAAGTAACAGTCGGCGCTGGCGCGCAAAAGACGGTCATCCTGTTTGGGAAAGTAGATAACCGCAATGAAAGCAAGGACTTCTTCGCACGCATCGTCGGCCGCGATGAAACCTACTTGGTCGCCTCGAACTCACGCGATCAAATTGCCCAGACGTTGGATCAGGTGCGCAATCGCCTGTTGTTCGGAACGCGTAAGGTTAAGGATATTCAAAGTTTTACTATCAAAGGGCCGGATACGCAGGTGGTTGCCGTCCGCAAGGGCGACAACTGGCAATTGACAACGCCAGCCGCGGACGCTGGGCAAAAAGCCATCGAAACACTACTTACAGAGCTTGAAGCCGTCAAAATTGATTTCAACGTCACGGAGAAAGTGGAGGCCATGGGGCTTGCGACTCCCGCGTGGCAAATGACGTTGCAGTTTGGCGGCGAGACCGTGGTGTTGCAACTGGGCGATGAAAAAGATGGCAATGAATTTGCGCGGTTGGTCGTGGCCGGTGTGCCAAGCGACTGTTTCAAACTCACGACATGGGCCGTGCAGAAATTGAAGAAAAAGCCTGATGAATTGATGGAAAAGCCAGCGCCGGTTGAACAGCCGAAATAAATTGCTTAGACTGGCCGGATGATCCAGTTGTCCAACGTGGCCAAACATTATGGGCAAGCGAGCAGCCAAGTGACCGCTTTGCGCGGGATCAATTTGCACATCGGCAAAGGTGAATTTGCTTCAATCATGGGGCCTTCGGGCAGTGGCAAGTCGACGCTGCTGAACTTGTTGAGCGCGCTCGACACCCCGAGCGAGGGATCGATCGCCCTGGCCGGACAGGATATCGGCAAATTGAGCGATGACGCCGTGACGGTGTTTCGGCGCAACAAGATCGGCTTGATTTTTCAGTTTTTTAACCTACTGCCGACGATGACCGCGGTCGAAAACGTGTTGCTGCCTTTGCTGCTTGCGCGCCCGGCAACGGCCGCGGATCGCGCAAAAGCAACGGCTTTGCTGGAACAAGTCGGATTGGGACATCGGCTGACGCACAAGCCCGGCGCCATGAGCGGCGGCGAAATGCAAAGGGTTGCCATTGCCCGCGCTTTTATCCACGATCCACCGATCATTTTGGCCGACGAGCCCACGGGCAACTTGGATTCCGCGTCGGGCAGTGAAGTTTTGCGCCTTCTGCGCCGGCAAGCCGAAGAGAAAGGCACAACAGTAGTAATGGTTACCCACGACCGCGAAGCAGCCCGAGTCGGCAATCGCCTGATCATCATACGCGACGGTACTATCCAGTCAGATGAGAGCTATAAATTAAATCAGACACTTGCAGCTGCTGCAGCCGAATCGCCAATGGATGCGCCTCAGCAACCTGTTGCGTAGAAATGACGCTGCTGCGGCCACTGCTACCCTGACCCCTGATCAACGACCACAACCTGCGGGTGCGCTATGGCTATGAAGTTTTCGCTGCAAATGGGCGGTATTGCCGTCGAGATCGATGCCGCTGGCCAAGTGCGTCTGGCCATCCCGTCGGGAGCTCAAACACTGACTAGCCATGAATTCATGGTGTTGGCCAAAATCTTGGAAAGTGCCGCTCAGTTGGCGCTGCCACCCGTAGAAAAGCCGGTACAAACTCCTGAAATTTCTGGACTTTCTGTCACGATTGACACCGCGTTGACGCCTCCTCCCGCGACGATGGGCGCACCGCGCGCCGACGCAGCCGCTGTGCCGCTGCCTTGCCAGCCGGGCCGTCAATTGCCTTTGGGTGACAATCCATCGGCGATCGCAGCGACGCCGCAGGCCGATGCGCCGGATCAGCTTTCAGCGGCCGACGCAACCGCGGTGCCCACCGTAAGCGTTGCACCGACGCCTGAACCAGTCGCCGCGGAAAATGTTGACGTCGCCGCCACTTACACGCCGGCGAAACCTGCGCAGCTAGAATCGCCGGTGGGCACGCGCGTCGCAGGCAGACCGTTGCGCGCGGTGGCCGATCGCGCAGTCCAATCCGATACGCGGCTGGGCGGCGCCAATGGCAGCAAAACGTTGGCCAAAACCCGGTCCGCTACGGGCAAGGGGCGGCCGAGGGGGCCAGATGCGCTGCCGACAGCCGTGCGCTGGCCGGAGTTCTCCAACATCGGCCGCCGCCCAGGACGGATAACCGTAGCCGGCAGAGCTATTTTGCCGGGGAGGGCCGCTGTCGCGACAGGTCCACGCAACCCAGGCCGTTCGTCGACAATGGTGATCGCGCGAGAGCCGATTTCGCCCCCCGCCGTGCAAGCTGAGGCAGTCGCCGTCGCAGCACCGACTGCCAAACTACGCTCGGCAACAATCGCTCCGCCCACACCGCGCCCGGCAGCGCCTGTTGCCCAGTCTGCGCCGGCGCAAACCGCCCCCAAGGCTGAATTTTCGCCCAGCACCGCGGCGATCGCCGCACCAATGGCTGCGCCGATCGCGACACCCGCAAAGGTGGTGGCCCCTATCGCAGCACCCAGTCCGCCGACGGTCGCGCCTGCGCAGCGGACGCCGCTGATGCAAGGACGTGAATTTGCAGCTCTTGTCGTAGAGTGGATGGCGAAAAATCCGGGACCGCGCACCCAAGATGAAATTGTGCTCGCCGCACAAATTAAAGGCTGGACAACGCGCGAGAATGCGCGCCATCTGGTGGAAACGAGCCTGCCGCGCTACCGCGAGATTTTTGCGCGGCACGTCGATGGCACGCTGCAACGGCGGGCCGATTTCTTGCCCAATGTTGTAGTCGCCGGCAAGGTTCATCGGCGGCGGCCCGATGGGACGCCCAGTTCGGTCTAGGCTTTCAGACAGCACCATCGCGGGGGCCGATGCGATCGAGCAGCACGGCTTCGCGGCGGCGGAACACGGCTTGCTCCAAACGTTCCTCATCTGAAGAACTGAGCTCAACAAATTCACAAGCCAATTCGGCGCTATGGGCACCGTCCAAGCGTCGCACAACGCGAGCCCGAGCCACGATGTCGGAATTGGGTTCGTCAATGCGCAAGGCGACGTCCAAGACTTCGCCGTCGTTGACATCGAGGTCGGAAGCCAGACGCAAGCCGGCAGACGACAAATCGACCAAGGCCGGCTGCCAAGTCCCGCTCAACGGCCGTCCAGTTCGACCGACGCGGACCAACAGAGGCAGGCTGGCGCGCACGAACTCGCGGCGATCGCCTTCGGACGGATCACTTTGTGAAACAAGATAGTAACTGGTGGGAAGCACCTCTTCCACACGCATTTGCCAGCTAAATAGCCGCCCCTTGCGCGTAAACAGCACGACTGCCTCACCTTGCGGTTCGACCGGCCAACTCTGCTCGCTGGCGCGTCTTGGCACAATGACGCTGGATTCGCGGACCTTGCCAGCGCGCGCCACGTGCGTCACAGGCAAGCCGTTGACTTCAATCAGCACTGTGATTTGTTCGCCTTCGTTCGGCCGATTTACCATAAATTCCAGTGAGCTTGTTGATATCTGCGTGCGATCGGCCCTGCACGCTTGCAGTTCAGGGGGTCGGCACGAATGGCGAATTTGCCAATTTCTCTGCCATTTTCAAAACCAATCTGAGCGGAGAGTCGCTTGAAAAGCGCGAACTTGCGACCCAGCTAGCAAAAGAGCAGGATGCGAAAAATCATATTTTTCGCCTCCCCTCAACTTTCGCTGCCGTCCAGCGCGATTTTCAAGTCGCGAATAATGTTCTTGAGTTCGCCATTGCGCGCGCCGCAGGCGTCCAAACCTTCTTGGAGCATCTCAAATCCCTCATCGCGATCGGTTGCGTCCTCACTGCGCGCCTGCTCGAACCCATCGGTCACTGTCATAAAATCATTACGGAAACTTGACACAACGCCGTTCAACTCGCTGACCAGTTTGTGCAGAGCGGCCATGGGCACTTTCGGTGCCGTCCCGCCGCCCGCGCCCCCGCCCGCTGCAGCACGCGCTTCCGCGGCCGCCAGCGCCGACTTCACCGTGGCAAGTTCTGCTTGCGCCCGCGCCAACGCCAATGCATCGCCGCCACCGGTTTGGTTGGCAGCTCCGGCACCGCGCGCTTCATCGGCATCCTTTATAAGCTTCTGAATTCGCTTCATATTGGCGCTTTGCGACGCTTCCAACTCGCGGTTCGACGTCAGCAATTTGGCCACTTCTGCCTGAGCCGCCGCCAATCCCGCACTGTCACCGGCACCAGCCGCGGAACCGCCGCCTCCGGCCGCCAAATCGGCGCGCGCTTTGGCTAAGTCAGCTTGGGCTGTAATCAATTCGGCCTTTGCCGCAGCGGCGTCCTCGACCGCGTCAGCGGCGCGCGACTTCTCTGCCTTGAGCTGCACCCGGAATTTGGCCACCTCGGCTTCCAAGTCGCCGCTTGCGCCGCCACCTGCGGCAGCAGCCGCCAATTGCGCTTTAAGTCCAGCTATTTGGGCATTCGCTGCCGCCAGTTCGGCAAGGCTTGCCGCGTTACCGGCGCCGTCGCCAGCGGAGGCGCCCCCGCCCCCACCAGTTGCCTTCAACGCTGCCAATTCTGCTTGTATATCAGCGGTTCTTGTCTTTTCTGCCTTCAGTTGCACCCGCAGCCGTGCGGCCTCTGCCGGGTCAGCGCCGACGACCGGACCTGAGCCGCCGGCGGCGACTTTGGCCGTCAGTTCGGCAATGACAGCGCCTTTTGCCGCCAGTTCGTTTTGCGCCGTCGTCAGCGCCGTCTTGGCCGCATTCAGATCGTTTTGCAACTTAAATGCTTTTTCCTCGGCCTCATCGCGCGCCATGACTTGGGCGTCGTATTCATCGGTTGAAACCATGTCGGCAGAAGCCGATGCATTGGCCAGGGCGGCCTGCAGATCGCGCTTGAGTTGAGTGATTTCACTGCGCATCGATTGCATTTGCGGTTCAGACTGGTCCGCCCGCATTCGCTGCAAACTGGCCAACTCTTCGGCGTTGCGCCGTCCTGCGCGCGCTTCTTCAAACTTCTCTTGCGCGGCTGACAGCGATTCGCGCAGCGCCGACAATTCCTGTTCAAGAGTCGCAATATGCGCTTCATCCTCTGCACGCGAACCACCGTGCTGAGCGTCTTGCGCCAACTGTTCGGCGTGCAGCAGATCGGATTGCACGCGGGCATTTTCATTTTCCAAGCCCACGATGCGGTTGCGCAGTTTTTGCGCCTCGTCCTGCACTTCGTTCAGCTGATCGGACAACTCGCGCAATTCATTCGGTAAAACCCGCAATTGCTCCAGTTCCACCTGCATGCGCTGGCGTTGCACGTCGTCCTGACTTTCCGACAGGCGGCGGCTCAACGAGTCGAGCTCGATGCGCAATCCGTTGATCTTGCTGTCTCGCTCTTCTAGATCGCGGTTCCGCTGTGCAACGGTGGCGCGCAGATCTTCGATCATGGCGGCGTCAGGCTCATGGCCGCGCCCTGCAACTGCGGCAACCGGAGGTGGCGGCGGATTGTTGGCACCGGTTGTGCGGTTTGGCACGGGCGGCGGTGGCGCGGCGACGGGAGGCGGCGGAGGCGGCGGAGGAGGAGGAGCAACGGGAGGTGGGGGCGGAGGCGGCGGCGCATATTCCCACTCCGCATTGGCAAACCGAGTTGAATCAGGGTCATCGGCTGGTTCGTAGTCGTTGCCGCCGGCCATGCGCGCTTCGTCTTCTTCATCAAAGTCAAAGCGCACTTCAAAATTGCCGCACATCAAGAATTCGCCGTTGGCGATCTGCACCGGCGTTTGCGGTTCAAGCTGGATATTTTGATAAAACGTACCGTTGCGCGAATCATTGTCTTGCAACCAGTACGATTCGCCGTCAAAAAACACCCGCGAATGCTCGCGCGACACGCTTTGATTGGCCGTGCGAATGCCGCAGGTCCGATGCCTGCCGACCATCACGTCCGGATTTTCCGGTCCGACGTGAATTTCAAGGGCTTCTCCGTTGTCGCCGATGTAGCTGATTCTGGCCACGGCTGCTCCTCTCGATGATGTCCGCGGGTCTGAATGAATAAGTATTCTGCGGTCACGCTTGGCGGGGTGGCCGCGTTAGACCGCCAGCCTGTCGCCGCCAAAGACGCGACAAACTAGCAGAGCAAGCCCGCGGGCACAATGGCCAGCGCCGACGTCAAAAACCACGCCCAAATAGTCACAATATTTCCATGTGTTACCGGCGAGAATGGCCAATTTGGCGCCGCGCCTTGACACGCTGCTGCCGCATCCTACTTTGACAGTGCGGCGGTCACGCGAAAAAAACAAGCAATTACAGGGCGTTGCCTGTAATTCGCCTTTCGCACCGTTGCAATGAGCGCAAACACGGCATTGTCATGCCAAATCTGGAGTGAATCATGGGCAAGATCATCGGCATCGACCTGGGCACGACCAACTCAGTGGTCGCGATTATGGAAGGCGGCGCACCAAAAGTCATTGCAAATCAAGAAGGTGGCCAAACGACGCCGTCGGTAGTGGCGTGGAACGACAAAGGCGAAGTTCTGGTCGGCCAGATCGCGCTGCGTCAGGCCGTGGTCAACGCGAAAAATACGGTTTACTCGGCCAAGCGGCTGATGGGTCGTAAGTATTCTGAAGTAAAGAGTGAATTGTCGCGTTTGCCCTATACGGTTGAAGCGGCGGACAACGGCGATGCCCACGTCGACATCAAGGGTCGGCGCATGTCGCCGCCCGAAGTCAGCGCCAAAGTACTGGCCAAACTCAAGCAAGCTGCGGAAAATTACCTCGGCGAAACTGTGACGCAAGCGGTCATTACGGTGCCGGCGTATTTCAACGACAGTCAACGCAGCGCCACCAAAGACGCAGGTAAAATCGCAGGTTTGGAAGTCATGCGCATCGTCAATGAACCGACGGCCGCGGCGCTCGCGTATGGCTTGGACAAGAAATCGGACGAACTGGTGGCGGTCTTCGATCTGGGTGGCGGTACGTTTGACGTGTCGGTGCTCGAAGTGTCGGACAACGTTGTGGAAGTCAAAGCAACCAATGGCGACACGCACTTGGGCGGCGACGATGTCGACAACGCGATCATCGATTTTCTGATCAGCGAATTCAAACGCGATCAGGGCATCGACCTGTCCAACGACGTGATGGCCAAACAACGGCTCAAAGAAGCCGCGGAAAAGGCCAAGATCGAATTGTCGCAGGCGATGGAAACCGACATTCACTTGCCGTTCATTACCATGGATGCCAGCGGTCCTAAGCATCTGCAATTGCACTTAAGTCGCGCCAAGATGGAGTCGCTGTGCGAATCGATCTTTGCGCGGGTGTTGGAGCCCTGCAAGAAAGCGCTCAAGGACGCCGGCAAAAAGCCGTCGGATATCGACGAAGTTATTTTGGTCGGCGGCTCGACGCGCATTCCGCGCATTCAGGCCATGGTCAAGGAATTCTTTGGTAAAGAGCCCAATCGCTCGGTCAATCCCGATGAAGTCGTGGCTCTGGGCGCGGCTGTGCAAGCGGGCGTTCTTGCAGGCGATGTCAAGGACATGCTGTTGCTCGATGTGACGCCGCTGAGTCTGGGCGTGGAGACGTTGGGCGGGGTCATGACGGCGCTTATCAAGCGCAACACCACGATTCCGCATCGCAAAACCGAGATTTTCTCAACCGCTGAGGACATGCAGACGGCCGTGACCGTCAAGGTACACCAGGGCGAACGCGAAATGGCCCGCGACAACAAGTTGCTCGGCCAGTTCAATCTGGAAGGGATTCCACCGGCTCCGCGCGGGGTTCCGCAGATCGAGGTCACACTGGATATCGATGCCAACGGCATCCTCAATGTCTCGGCCAAAGACAAGGCGACCGGAAAAGAGAGCAAGATCACGGTCCAAGGTGGTTCTGGCTTGGACAAGGGCGAAGTCGAACGCTTGATCAAGGAAGCCGAACTGCACGCCGCCGAAGACAAAGTGGCGCGTGAGCGAATTGAGGTGAAGAATCAAGCGGAAACGGCGATTTATCAGGTCGAAAAAATGCTCAAAGAGCACGGCGAAAAACTGCCCGCCGAGGACAAGACCAAGCTGGAAGCGGCGTTGACCAAGGCGCGCGATGCGGTCAAGGACGGCGACGGCGAACGCATCAAAGCGACCCAGGAAGAGTTGAAAACGGCTGCCTACAAGCTGTCTGAAGCCATGTACGCCGCGACATCAGCGACGCCTGAGGGGGCTCAAGCCGCTGGAAGCAATGGCGAAGCGCCCAAAGCAGCTGGCAAAGATGACGTGGTTGACGCTGAATTTGAATAGGCGGCTAAAGGCGTTTTCCAGCAGCAATTTGCCTCTGCCTAGAGACAATCTGCCGAGAGATAAATGACTAAATGAGTAAGCAAGCCGCGAAAACGGATTACTACACGTTGCTAGATGTCGCGCGCGATGCCGACGCCGATGCGATCAAGAAGGCCTATCGCAAGATGGCCATGAAGTTTCACCCCGATCGCAATCCGGGCAACAGCGAGGCTGAAGAAAAATTCAAACAAGTTTCAGAAGCCTACGCGGTGCTGTCGGATGCAGACAAGCGCAAAAAGTACGATGCGTTTGGCTCGGCCGAGGCATTTTCAGCCAATTATTCGAGCGAAGATATTTTCAAAGACTTCAATGTCGATGACATTTTAAGCCAATTTGGCATGAAGGGCTCGGGCTGGGGCAATTTCAAGTTTCGCAAGGGCGGCGCCGGCAGCGGCGGCGCTGGGCCCGGCGACGGGGCTGGCAGCCCAGGTTCCTTTTTTGATGATTTGTTCGGCGGCGGCGGTCAGACGGCTGGCGCGTCGCGGGCCCGCGGCAGCCAACAGCCGCGGGCTGACCAGCAACCCGCGCGTGGTCGTGACGCCGAAGTCGCCATAACAATAAGCTTTCATGAAGCAATGCACGGCGCCGAACGTCCGCTCACTTTGCAAATCGATGGCCAAGAGCGCGCGCTGACGGTGCGAATTCCAGCGGGTATGGCGACCGGCAAGAAATTGCGCGTCAAAGGCGAAGGCCACCGCGGCCCCAACGGCAAAGGCGACCTGCATTTGTTGGTCAATGTTGCGGAAGACCCGCGGTTTGAACGCAAAGGCGATGATTTGCATACCTTGGCGTTGGTCAAGCCCAGTGCGTTGCTTTTGGGCGGAACCGCTGAAGTCGAAACGCTGGAAGGGCGAAAAAATATCAAAATTCCAGCGGGATCGGCGTCGGGCACTGTTGTGCGCATCCGCAAACACGGCGCTCCGATCGTCGGCAAGGTGGCAGAACGCGGCGACTTGTATGTGCGCTTGGAGCAGGCCGGTATCGCGACCTTGACCGCCGCGCAACGCCAAGCGGCTGAAGCTTTGCGCGACGCTGGGCTTTAGGGCCTGTCCAACAATAAGTCATCGACACCGGGGGCGTCGATGGCGAGCCGATTTGCAGGCGGAATGAGGGAAGATATTGGAATCTCTGACCGATTGACAACGGACAAATCGGCCGTCAGCGACGACCGAATGTATGAGTTATTGTTCGACAGGCCCTTAGCCAACAGCCGTGCTTGACATCGACCCGCGGCCAAGCGACAAACGCAGACGATCGCGGTCGCAAGCCGCAGTTTTGAGGCAAATTCGATGCTGACCTTCTGGCGTTTTTCGCGAAAATCGCTGCGCAACCTCACCGCGTTTCTGAGTGTTTCCGTGCTTTTGCTGCCGCTGCTGTTGCTCGCGGCTGAAAGCCCGATCGTTCTGGCCGATCCGGCCGATGACGACAACGGCCCGGGCACCTACAAATACCCAACAGATCCGGTATATAAACCCAAGTCCTTTGATTTGCGCAAACTTGAAATCAGCGACAAGGGCGACGATGTCGAGTTCAAGGTCACCATCGGCGCCGCGATTGAAGATCCTTGGAATTCAAAAGACTGGGACGGCAACGGCTTTTCCATTCAATTTGTGCAAATTTACCTAGACACCGATCACGCTGCGGGCAAGGGCCACGATTTCGCGCTGCCTGGCTTGGGCTCGTTCAAATGGAGCGATGACGAGCAGTGGGACAAGGTTGTGCTGCTCTCGCCGCAAGGCAAGACCCGTTTGTCGACCGAAGTGCGCGGCAAATGCGGCCCCGCCAAGGGCGATGTGGTGATTCCAAAGTCGACGCGCGTGAGTGGAAAAACCTTGATTGCGTTGGTGAAAAAGGCAGATCTCGGCGGCGCCTCGATGGCAAAATGGGGTATCAACGCGGCCATGCAGTCCAACGAGGGTTTTCCAGTCGGCAAAGATATGTTGACGCGGCCGGTCAATGAAACGGTTGGCGCGCATCGCTTCGGCGGCGGCAATGATGGGGATTGTGACCCACAAGTGCTGGATATTTTTGCCGGAAAGGCCAAAGGCGACCGCGGTGAAATCGCTGAACAACACGCGGCACTGGCCTACAAGTGCGGCAGCAAAGTCGCGCACATGCCTATGATTTATCCCGCAAATTGAGCCATCGCCGCGACGCAAAGGATCCAAAGATGCGCCGAGGTGCCGCGCTGGTCATCTGCTTATGCGCACTCAACCTGGCGCCGGCGGTCGCGCGCGCCGATTTGACCAAATTTGAAATCGACGGCCGCATCTACACCAAGCACCTGTACCAAAACGACGACAGCCAAGGCCTCAATTCCCTTGGCAATCCTTTTTGGCCCGACAACTTGAGCGGCCACAACGGCGTGGGCAGCGAGTTCGAATTGACCATCCGCGGTCATGTCAGCCAATACGTGGAAACGGGGGTGCGCGTCGCCAGTCGCTTTGGCGAAAGGTGGCAAGATTGGTGGGAAAGCGGCAATTCGCTGTCAGGCGGCGTGGAAAATACGTCGGGCGATTCTGCGGGCATGAACCGCGCTAGCTATATGAAATTGCGCGGCACTTATGTTCAAGCGTCGCCTGAAATTTTTGGCATCGATTGGCTGCGCGCCGGGTCCAGTGATTTCTCCCAGTTCAACGCTTGGACGATCGGCAAAATTCGCTACATCGATCGCGACAACGGCCGCGGTTATTTTGCGTCCGGCCATGTCGGCAGCGCCGACGCGGTGCAGTGGCACGTCGGTATCATCGCGATGCCAAAGCTGTTTGTCGGTCCCAGCTGGTCCACCGGCTTGGGCGACCCAAATGTCGCGCAGGCGTTTTGGTCTCGCGATTGGGCGTACGCGGCGTCGGTGCGCTGGCGGGTCAATGACAAGTTGACTGTGCGCGCAGTTGCTGATTTTACACAAGATTTGGAAGTCAACAAGGCAGATCCCGACGCTGTGGGGTCAAGCAACCCCACGTGCAAAGACAAGCTGGGGAATGCAATCCCCGGTTGCGCGCCCAACCACGCCGTAGATTTCTTTACGCGTTACGCGAGCTTGAATGCCACTTTCGATTTTGAAAGCGAACCGATGGAAAATGTGCGCCTCGTTGGCTTGGTGGGCTACAGCCAACAGCAAATAGATCCCAATTTGGTCGGCAACGGCGTGGAGCTCAACCAAGGCGTGTTTCCGATGATCTTCAAAGATTCCCATGATTTTGCTGGGACGTTGCGCTTGTCATTGGATGAAATCGGCGACACGGGGCTGACTTTTCAGGGCGAATATTTCAATATCGGCAGTGAGTGGAACGCGATTTTTGGGGCCCGCCGCGAATCCGACGTGCTGTTGACCGATGGCCTAATCGGCTCGGGCGGACAATTGCCGACCCTGAATTTGGCAAATGAATTCGTGGACTTCAATGATGAATGGGTGGAAAGTTGCATCGGCTGGACGGGCGGCACCGGCGTGTTGAATTGGCACGGCGGCGACACCTCGATCAAGGGCGAGTACACCTACCTCGGCTACAATACGAATACTGGCGGCAAGGAGCGGGACGTCCAGCATATCTACCCGACATTTTTGCACAATGACGGCTTTACCGACACCGCGCTGTACGACTACGCCAATACCAGCGATCGCGGCCGCGATCCGCGGGCGGTGTATCACCGCTTCCAAGATCGAACGACCCAAATCGCGGTGCTCAATGCCAAGCAATTGTTCAATGTAGGCGGAGGATTAGAGCTCGACGTGAAGGCAAAATACATCAGCGACATCGACTACCGCGCCCACAATTCGCCAAGCGGTGGCGAAGGCACTTACGACGACTATCACGGCAATATCTTCATCGGCCGGGCCAAACTGTCGCTTCCTGTCGCCGATGGCGTGAAAGTTGCAGTGATAGGTCAATTGGACCACTGGGATGAAGTGCACCGCCGCGGCACTTGGGAAGGCGGTTATGGCAACGATGTAACCGACAAGCGCACCGCGGCTTTTTCAACGCAAATTCTTTTTGGCGGCATGAAAGTCAATTACTACTTGGAATACATCAATAAAGATCAAGAGCGCGAGCGAGATGGTCCGCAACATTGGGATGTTTGGCGCTCCAAGGCGACCATCGAGGCGAACTGGTAAGCGAGAAACTGCAAAGGTGAGGCGTGCTGGCCCCAGCGGCGACAATGCGCGTTGACAAAAACGCGGCGAATAGCGCAAACATCAGCGAGCGATGCGACACACATCGATCGCGCACAATGGACAACACGGCATACGCGGGCATCGCATCATGCCGGAAACGAACGATAAGTTAGGCCTTCAACTGGACAGGTGACACGATGTCAGACCCAAAAAGCGGCGGCGCACACGCACATGCTGGCGACCAGAGCCACGGTGCAGTAACGCCCGGCGGGCACGCGCACGCCAGCGATCAGAGCAAAGGCATTACAACTGTTGGTAAAGCCGGCAAGGATGGCGAGAGCCACGGCAAAGACGGCGGGCCAAAAAATGAAGGGCCTAAGCACGACGTCCAGACCATGAAGGGCGACGCCAAAGGCGGCGACGGCAAGGGTGAAGTCAAAGGCGTTGAAAGTCATGGTAAAGACGGAGGGCCCAAGGTCGAAGGACCCAAGCACGACGTACAGACGATGAAGGGCGACGCAAAAGGCGGCGACGGCAAGGGCGATGTCAAAGGCGTTGAAAGCCATGGCAAAGACGGCGGCCCCAAAGCCGAAGGCCCCAAGCACGACGTGCATTTGATGAAAGGGGACGCCAAAGGCGGCGATGGCAAAGGCGAAGTCCACAGCAAGGAAAGCCACGGCAAAGATGGCGGACCCAAAGTAGATGGGCCCAAGCACGAAGTGACGCAAATTGAAGCCAAGCACCAAGATTCCAAGGACAAGCACGGCCACATGGGCAAGGGCGATCACAGCCATGGCCATACCGGCGCTGGCAAGCTGGATCATTTGAAGAAGGGCGCGTACATTGCCAAAACCTTGATGGACAGCCTTTTTGGCGGCAATCAGGGCTCAGGACCCGGCAAGGAATCGGAAGGCCATCGCGTCCACGATCACCAAGGCGGCTTCCGTTTTCGCGTGGAAATGGGCGGCGTTCAGGCCGGCGCTTTCCGCTCGGTCGATGGCTTGTCAACGACTGTCGAATTGATCGAGTACCAAGGTGGCGGCGATATGTACGCCCGTCAAATTCCGGGTCGGCCCAAGATCGCGCCGGTCGTGTTGAAGAAGGGCTATGTCAATACGGCGATGCTGTGGGATTGGATGCACGCCACGATGGAAGGCAAATTCCGCTTTGAAAACGTGAGTGTGGTGCTGCTCGATGACGACGGTAAGACCGAACTCGATCGTTATGAACTGCTGGAAACGTGGCCGACACGCTGGGCTGGCTGGCAACTCGACGCCAATTCGGCCAATGCCATGGTTGAAGAGTTTGAATTGCAAGTCCACCGCATCAAACGCGTTGCCGGCTAGTCAGCCCGACGCGACTTTGTTGGGGCGCTAATTACGCTGAGCATGCCGTTAACGGCGACACAGAGCACTTCGGCGGCGGCGGCTTTGGGTGCGGACGCCAGCGGGTCTCGACTCCACACGACAAAATCAGCGGTTTGGCCAACAGCCCATGTGCTTTTGGCGTCGACAGCGTTGGGATCAGCGCTATTCGGTGCGGCGTCGGTGGCAGCCGTAAGGGCCTGTTTTTCTGCATATTCTACGGCCTGTTGTAGCGTTTGGCTGTCGGCGTGCTGGGCTTGTCCGGCCTCCGTCACCAGAGCCGCGTCCAATTGGCGCCACGCAGTCAAGGCATCGACGTTGCTTGCATAAGTAGCCATGAGCAAAGGACAAACCTGCCCCAATTTGCCCCACGGCGCCCCAGGCGTCTGCACCGGCTGGGCCACGCAGCGCAATGAGGCATGTGGCATTTTCTCCAGTTGACCAATAAGTTCACCATCCCATTGGCGCAAATCCAACAAATGAATGGGCAAGGCGCCTTGAGGTCGCGGCTCGGTCGCCAGGATCCTCTGCAGTTGCTCGAGCGTCTGCGACGTCGGCACCGAAAGTGCCAATTGAACGTGCTCGCGATCGGCGTCTTGCAGCAACACCCGCAGCCGCTCGTCCTGCATGAACAACAACGGCGAACCATTTTCATCTATATTATCTAGATATTGGTGCAATCCAACGACGCGAGCGAGATGCGGTTGCCAAGGCTTGCGCAGCGCAGCGGCAGATTTGTCGACTTGGGGCGCGTCGGGCAGCGGCGGCGGGGCAGGAGGCGACAAAAGCAGTTGCCCCTCAGGGAGTTCCGCATCGAGAAACAGGCTTACCCGCAACGGCAGCCGCCCTTCTTTTTCCAGCGACTGCAGCGCCATGCGTTGGGTGCCGGTGGCATCCATGGCGTGGATTTCAATCACACCGCGGCGCTGCATTTCATTAAGCAAATGTAAAAGCAGGGGTTTGTAGCGCCCAACCTGCGGCTCCGGCAGCCGGCGCCAGACGGCGCGCGCCTGTGCGCCGCGCAATCGACCGGCAGCTGCTATAGCTATCTCCCGCAAATCATTAGGTAACAGTTTGATGGCCGCCCCGTTGAGGACGACGTGCTCAAATTTTTGTGAAAACACGGCCACGGGCAAATCGCCCGCGACTTTGTCCAGACCAGCGACGGAGAGCTGGGCGACGACCGACGCTGCCGCTCCCGCTCCCCACAGCCAGCCGGTCTCGAGCACGCGCCCGCGTGCGGCAAGCACCAGTGCCTCAACGTCATTTGCATCTTTTGCGCCCGTGAGCGGTACCGCGGTGGCGCTCAAAATCTCCATACGCAGATCGATCTGGGCGTCGACGAGGCCCGACATGGTTTGGGCGTCAGGCCAGCGCAAAGAGAGCGTTTGCGGCCCACGCAGCGGCTCAAGCTCTTCCAGCGTGCCGCGCCCGATGATTTTTTCGCCGCGCAGCGCCAGCGCCACGGCGGTCGGCTCGGCGCCGCGAATACCGCCAGCGCTGACAATCACTTCTGCAAATTTGGCTTCTTCGACGGCGCGGCGGGCGACTTCGGAATTGGCTTCCTGCTGGCGCACGGGCACCAAAAATCGCCGCAGCGTGGCGCAACCTGTGCTTGCCAGCGCAATGGTGCAGCAGCTGACGATTGTCAGGAGCGAGTCTCCATATCTCATAGTGATTTCACGATCTTGAACCGCTCTGGATCGCCCGGCCACGGCTCAAGGGCCCAACTTCCGCCCTCGCGGCGTTGCAGTTCTGCCAGCAACGGCGCCTGCGCCACGAGCGAGGGCACCCCCCACTGTAGCAAGGTGCGCAGCAGCCGCGGCCAAACCCGATCGAACTGCGCTTGAGGCAACAGGGTTTTTCCCAAGCCGGGCTGCACGCCGTACGGACAATCATCGGCCAAATAGCCCAACGGCGCAGCCAAATCGGCGTGGTGACACCAAGGGGCGCGGGTGAAACGGTCGGCATAAACAGAGCAATCGAATTTGCCATCGGGCTGCTGTTGCAAAAATTGGCAATGCAATCCGGGGACTACGATAGTTCTGCCCAAAAGCGGCACGGCGACGTGGCAACTGACACCGCAACGGCGGCACTTGTTTTCATGCAGTTCATCGCTGCGCCCCGACTGACCAGGCGCAATCGGCACGGACGATGGGGGCATTTTATCCTGCTGAATCGGCTGCGGGGCAGGCTTAGGAGTCGTGCAAAAATAACTCGATCGAGTTATTTGAACGCAAGGAGCCGCGAACCGCATAGGTGAGCTTGGCGACCCCAGCAAAACTGTCAGACAAATGTGCAAGTTATTCTTGCACAGCGCCTTAATTGCTCAATTGCGCGATTTTTCGGTTGCAGTTAGGTGAACTTCTAGATCTTGCGATGTAGTGTCCTCAGGCGCAACGCCTTTTGCCGGCGAACGGGCGGTTTTGGCATCACCGCCATCGCGCACGAACAGCAAATAGCTCAAAACGCCACCGGCAGCGCCCGTCAAAGCGTAAACCGCCCCGCCGCCGCGTTTGTTAAATACGTACCAAGGCTTATCCAAGCTATCGTTGACACCGCGCGGGTCGTTCACGTCGCTGGCGTAGTACGACGCAATGCCCCACATGCCATAGCCAAACATCGCCGTTCCCGCAGCAACACCGCCCCAGCCAACGAGTTTGTTGACGGGTGTGCCGGCGCCAGACGGCTCAAGCCCGCTGCATTCGACCTCGGCCGTGGCATCGACTTCCACCTGTACGGTTTTCTTGACGCGCTTGTCGCCGCGCGAGCACACGATTTCATGGCTGCCAGGACCAACCGGCAACGACGGTGCGCGGTCGCCAACGCGATTTCCATCGGGAATTTCAAGGGTTCCGCCATCCAAAGTGACTTCGACGCCGCGCAACCCGCCCGGCACGATCACTACGAGTTGACCGCCGAGTTTCACCAACCGCAGATTCAGGGTCGCCGTCTCGCCGGGTAGCACCTCGGCCACCCGAACCATTGGCTTATAACCTGTTGAAGTCGCTTCAATTCTGCGCTTACCCGTCAACACCCAGCGGTCGTAGCCCGACTTGATCGGTTCACCGTCGAGCGTCAAATTGGCCGATTCCGGTTCGATGTTGATGCGCAACTGGCCTTTGACGCGAAATTCCTCAGCAAGGGCCAGGCGTTCATCCGACAGAGGCCGCTGCATCGGCTTGGGCAATTGCGGCGAATCGGCGGATTTGAACGCTTCATCTGCTTCACGCAGCCGGCCGAGCTTGCGCAAAGCCCGCGCTTTCAAAAACGTAATCGCTGGATGGGCGAACATGCGTTCGGCCTGCTGGGCCAATTCAAAGGCTTTTTGGAAATCATTGTTGTCAAAAAATTCTTTGGCTTTCTTATAGATCTCATTGGCTTTGACTTGGTCCGTCTCGCCTGCGGCTTGCGCCGACGGCGGCGCCGCTACGTGAACAAGCGCAAGCGAAAGCGCGAACGCAACAAAGCGCGCCACAAATCCGCTGCGATGTTTGTCAAACCGATGATTCACTTCGCCCTTTCTAGTTCAGACCCGCCCAAATACAGTGGCCGCCTCGTTTCCGCAGTGTATTGCAGCCGCGGAGAATCGCAAGGGCACTCCACAACTACCAGTCAAGTTTAGGTTTTTTCGCCCCAACGGGTTTTGCCACCGGCTTGGCCACCGCCTTGGGCTTGGCCTTGAGTTGGATCGGCATTTCCTTGACGCCGGCCTTGATCAAACTATCTGACTGAATTTCAAGCTTATAGTCCTCAAATTCATCCAGTTTGATCACGACCGAATGGTTGGGCCCGCCGTCCTGCAGCTTGACCACATACGGCGTTTTGCCGACCGGTGCACCGTCCAATTCGACGTTGGCGTTGCTGGGCGTGCTGACGATGCTGATTTGATGTTCAACTTTTGCCACTGCAAGCGCAGCCTTGCCAGCCTCGTCTTTTTTGGCGTCGTCTTTTTTGGCGTCGTTGTCCTTTTTTGCCGCGCTGTCCTTTTTTGCGGTGCCCTCCTTCGCCTCCGCTTTGCCTTTGTGGCCGTCGTCGTCTTTGTCCACCGGCTTTGCATCGGCGGATTTTTCTGCATCTCCCGGTTTTTTATCGCTTTGCGCAACTGTCTCCGCCGCCGGCGGCGTGCGCGTCAGCGAGTAAACCACGACCGCGACCACAGCGAGCACCGCCCCGACGGCCACGATGATCAACGCCATGGCATTGGACGATTTCTTTGCTGCGACCGCCGCGTCGCCCTTGCCAGCTACGGCCGTTCGCTCGCCCGTCTTGCCAGTTTTCGCTTTGGCTTTATACGCTTCTATGCCAGCCAAGGCGGTTGCTGTGTCCAAGGCCATCGTCGCTTCGGCCGGACCAGCGACATCTGGCATGGCATCCAGAAAGCGCGTCGCTTCGGCTTCTGGCGCTGCGTGGTTGCCGCTTTGATTGGCTTTGTTGCGCCCGCCGCCGCCATTTTTGCCCGCCGGACTGGGCATGGACAAACTGTCCAGCGCGCGCGTGCGTTCGGGCTCGTCGCTCGAAGTGGGTGGAATTGTACGCGGTCTGGAGGGCGTGCGGTTGGCGATGGCCGGAAATTGCCCGCTTGGATGCCGCGATGCGCCCGTGACCGCCTGCATGACTTGATCAAAAGCTGCCACCACTTCTTCGGCGCTCTGGTAGCGCTGCAGTGGCTTTTTGGCCAACAATTTGAAGATCAAGTGGTCCAATTCATCGGGCACAAACAGGTCCGGCGCCACTTCGGCAAAACTCGGCGGCGTTTCCTGCACGTGTTTGATCGCGACCGCGATCGGATCCTCGGCCACAAACGGCGGGCGGCCGCAGATCATTTCAAACAGAATCACGCCAAGGGCATACAGATCGCTTGCCGCGGTCAACGGCAATCCCTGGGCTTGTTCCGGACTCAAATACCGCGGAGTGCCAAACATTTTACCGGCTTGCGTCAGTTCCGCTCCGCCAGATTCCAAGAATTTGGCGATGCCAAAATCGATGACTTTGATGAAATCTTTTTCGCCGTAAATTTCACAAACGAAAATATTGTCGGGCTTCAAATCGCGGTGAATTATGCCTTTGGCATGAGCTTCTGCAAGAGATTTACACACTTGGCGCATCATGTAGACGGCGCGCGCAATCTCCATCCGCCCTTCTTTAAGCACGGCGGTCAGGGTATCGCCCGTCAAAAACTCGATCACCATGTAGATGTGACCGTCGGATTGACCAAAATCGATCACGCTGATGGTGTTGGGGTGGCGCAATTGATTGGCGGCGCGCGCTTCCTGCTCAAAACGCATCACTTGTTTTTCATCGGAAACCAGATGCGGCGCCAGCACTTTGACCGCCACGACCCGATTGCTCATCTGGCTGTCGTGGGCTTGATAAACCGAGCCCATGCCGCCTTGGCCGATCATCTTGATCAGCTTGTAGCGACCGGCAAGTGAGCGGCCAACAAGGTTATTTGAGCCTTCCATCCAGATTCCCGACCAAGCGTTGACAGGTCGACGCTAGCCACATGGAGCGCCAAATCTATCTAAATTACGCGGATTTAACGACGTCGCTCGCGAAACGCCGACAAATTTACCCGCGCGCACCGACCCGTCACTATACTCCTGCAAAGCGATCGCGCAAAGTCGCCGACCGGCAAAACTGCGAAATGCGCAACAGTAGGCGCGCGCGCTCAGGCGTGCTAAAGTTTGGCGCGGTTCGGCTGTCCCGCGATGGCGCCAACTGAATAATTGTGTGCAAATTCGCGCGATTATACCGCGCGATCTTTGCCGCGAGGGTGCAATCGCGTCGTCGCAGCGACAGCACTTCGCAGCGACAACACAGGACGCGGCCGCAGCCGCTGTCCGCAACGGCGCAGCGCACCGCGCGCGCAAAGCTTGGGGTTCGGTCATGTTCAAGCTGTTTGCCCGCCAAATGTTCTACCGCTCGGCCGCTTCTGCGCTGCGGCGCCTAGGTATTATTACATCGATTTTCGCTGTAATCGGCGCTGCGGGCTGCGACAAAGGCTCCAGCATCGGCGCCTCACAGGGCACGGCGCCTTCCAAACAAGGCGCGGAACGCACGGTTACCAGCAACGCGCTGGCGCAAAAGGGCGGACTTTGTGATGAAAATCGCAAGGTCAGTTCACCCGACCCCGACTCGCCGGAATGGATGATCTGGCGCGCCTACCAACTCGCTTTGGCTGAGGACAATGAGTCGAACATGAATTCGTTTGTCCAACTGTTTCCGCCTTCAAAAAATGCGCGAGAAATCAAGGAAATGTACTGGAATCGGCTGCGCTCGAGTGTCCACAAATTTACCCAAAACGGCAAACCGGATTACGTGATCTGCCGCAGCATCGCCACGGATCAGGGGCGCAAGTATTTCATCAATACGTCGGATCCACGGCAAACCCCGCCGCCGACCATTGTCGGTGAAATAGATGGAAAACAGCGGATTATTTTGCTGACACCTTTTTAAGATCGCTGACCCTTTTGCCGGTCACCCCAATGGTTTATGCCGCCCGAGTTTTTTGGAGGAGCTACATGCCCACGCGACTGTCTCATTTATCCTATACTTTTGGGCTTTTGTGCTGCGCCACGCTGGCCGCATGTGCCGCCGAGCAACCGCCGGGGCCGGTCGGTTTTGGTTTCACCGTCGGTGCACTGGGAGACGCCAATCCACTGACGGATATCAAGAATTTCCGCCTTGTGGTGACCGGCGGTGAAACGCAATTTGAAGCGCCGTTGGCCTACAATGGTCAAAAGACTATTAGTTTTCCTAATGTCCCAGCGGGCAGCCCGCGCCAAGTCACACTGGTCGGCTTCAACGCGGCCAAGCAGGCCGCCTGGTTTGCGCGCCAAAGCGGCGTCACTATTCAGAAAGTCGCAACGACCACCACGGCCCTGACCCTGATGGCGGTGGACGATTTTACCCCAGTTGGCAACAAAGATTTCCCGATTCCCGCCGCTATGTACCCGGCAGCGACGAAGATTCAGGACGGCAAGATTCTGATTACAGGCGGCTTTGGTCATGCGGTGGCTGAAAACAAGGATGTCACCCTCGAATCGCCATCGGATCAGGCGTACATTTTTGATCCGAACAACGGCACTTTTAAGACGACCGGCAGCATGAAATCGGCGCGGGCCGGCCACAGCATGATCTATCTGCCCAAGACCAATAAAGTGTTGGTATTTGGCGGGGCGATCAAAATGCATGTCGCAGCCGACGGCAGTGCCGCGCCGCGCTGGTTGGTGACTGAAGCTGTGAACACGCGCTATGAAATTTACGACGTGGCCGCTGGCACATTCTCGAGCGATGATGCCTCACAAGCCTTTGCGTTGCCGCGGGTTCTGGCAAATTTGCTCTTGCTGTCGGACGATTCCGTCGTCGTTGCCGGCGGTGCCGTTTGGCCGACACCGGACGAGCAAGCGTACCGCTACTGCGATCTTTTCAGTGCGAGTTCGCTGACTTTCAAAGACACCCTCAAGTCGCTGCCGACCACAGGCGTGCGTGCCGGATCGGCCACCGCCTATATGGGCCAAACTGCGGACGGAACATCTAAGTATCTGTTATGGGGTGGCAATTTGCCGCTCGGCAGCGACACCACGGCCGGGCCGGCTGCTGAAAGATTTACTGAGTCCACGCAGTTGGGCGGGGGCGTGTTTTACTCCGACTACAAGACTAACGGCGATTTTTACAAAGTGCCGGGCGTGTTGGTTTTTCCGACGCTGACGGCAATCGGTCCTAATAAGGCCAACAATCCTCGGTTCTTGTCGGTGGGCGGCGCGCGCTACGACATCGCGAAGAAGGCTTGGATCAAACCGTCGGCCGACGATGTCTGGCTCATTACGGTCACAGACCCATCGCCCGAAGACGCCAAAGGCGCGATCGACACCCAGCGCATCACGGGCTTGGGCAGCGGCGTGTTCTTGCATCAGGCCAACTTGCTCGGCGGCACCCGCGTTGTCGTCAGCGGTGGCCTATCCGATTTCAAAACGGCCGACGCCGTGATCGCTGCTTTCAAGATAGAAGCCGATCCGTCTGCTGATCCGCCGCTGGTCCTAGAAGAGCAGAAAAACGCTGCTAATTTTGCCAAACGCGGCACGCACAGCGCCACCACGATGGGCAACGACTGCGTGATGTTGTTTGGCGGCGGCGCCGATTTCGCCAACGCCTTGGCCACCCAAGGTGGCGTCGCCACAAGTGAAGTGTATTGCCCTGGCTTTTTGGTGCCCAAATAAGCAACTGCAGCCGATCGGATCTGCGAAATTGCCCATTTGCTTGCGAAAATTTTCTGGGCCGTTGCAAAACAACGGCAGTCTGAGGACAACGATGAACGAAAAAACAGCCAAGGCGCCTACCCCCGAAGATTCAAACATTTACGCGATTTTGCGCCAAGCCTCCCTGCGCCGCAGTGTAGCGCTGCTGTGCGCTTTGGCGCTGGTGAATTTGCAGTGGTGGAACGCGGCAACTTCGCGCGGTTGGGTGGCGGCCGCGTCGGCGCAAACGGCCGTTAATTCAACATTGGCCGTGATTTGCGTGCCGCAGACAAAAAAGAACCAAGACGAGGCCGAGCAGATCGAACGCCTGCTGAGCGATGCGACGCGGCGCCTAGATACGGTGCGACTTTACGATCTGTCGCCCGTGGCCAATGCCGATATCGGCGTCAAAGTAGCTGATTTGGTGGAGGATGGTTTGCGCGCCCTGCTTCTGCGCACGCCCAAGCGCGGCCAAGAGCGTTTGGCGTCGGCCGTTCAAATGCTAAGTGAGTCGCCAATGGCTGGCGATGACCGCACTTACGCGCGGTTGTACAAGGGCCAAGGCCTTGTGCTGTTGGCCAACAACGAACTGGTGAAAGCGCGCGATTCATTAATTAAATCAGTGGTCTTGTTCCCCAATCAGACGGTCGCGGAGTACGCAGCCTACGGCGGACAAGCCCGAGAATTGTTTGAAAATGTCAAAGGCCTGATGGCCAACTTCCAAACGGGTGACATCAAGGTTTCAGCCAAAGGCCTGCGCGGCGAAGTCTACGTCGACGGCATTTACCGCGGCGCCGGCACAACCACAGTCAGCGATCTGGCGGTGGGTGCCCACCGCGTGACCGTGCGCTCCAGCGGCTACGTCGCCGAACGCAAGATGGTAGACGTGGCAGCCAACAAGACGGCCAATAGCGAATTTGATTTGAAATCCGCGCCTTTTGGCACTGATTTGGAGCAAGGCAGAACGGTTTTGCTGGCCAACTTTGCCCAGCCCAACGTCGTGGAAGACCGCATCCGCGAGTTGCGCAACCAGTTGGGTGCCGATCAAATGCTGGTCATCAGGGCCAAATTGAGCAAGAAAACCACCGAGTTGACTGGCTTCTATTTGGGTGCAGACGGACAGTTCAAACCGGTCAATCTGTCGTTGGACAAAGACGAGAAGTACCTGGATCGCATCGCGGAATTTGTGTCTGGCCTCACCGGCGCCAAGCTGACCCCCGACCTTGCGGCGACGCCGTTGGACCTGCGTCAAAGTGCTGTCACGACGGAGAAAAAGGCCGGCGGCACGGGCGAAGAAGCCAACAAGTACATCGACCCGAACGCGCCGATTTTTGACGAACCGGAGAAAAACGAGAAGCCGATCACCAAGGAATGGTGGTTTTGGGCCGCCGTGGTCGGTGGCGCAGCGTTGCTCGGCGGCGGCGTGTACTTGTTGTCCAAGGGCGGCAACGACACCCAGACCACCGCGACTGGCACGTTGCAGTTTGACTTGCATGCGACCCCCAAGGGTAGCGCTCCTTGAGCAGAATCGCCTGATATGCTTAAGTTTATTCTAATTTCATCGCTAACTTGTGCTGCGTCGCTCCCTGCCTTTTGCACGTGGGCGGCACCGCCCGTCGCCAACAAGAACGGGTCGGCGGCGACGTTTGATTGGCTAGATCTGCGGCGCCAAGGTCCTAACGCGCTGTTGCAAGCGGCCGCGCGTGTCAACGCGCCCGAATTGTGGCAGGCGACCTACCTAGCGAATTTGCCAACCAAGCATGCTCTTTACGGTTTGTCGCTGACGGTTGCGCGCGCACCAAGCCCCGCGGTGGCCAAGGCCAAGGGCCCAACTGCAGGTCCGGACGCGGCGGCGACAACGGCCGGATCACTGCTGGTGCGTTTCAATGGGCCGGCCAAACTCAAAGGCGTTGGCGTGGTCGCAGTGAACGGCAAAATCTGGCTGCGTCTGCCAACAAAGGCCGCAGGCCCGGAAATTCATGCGGATTTGTTTCAAAACATCGATGCGCTCGGCGTGCCACTGGCGGTTTTTGTCGCCGCCGACACCAAAGCGCTGTTTACCCTTGTCAGTGAAGGGGAATTTGACGATGTCGGTATGTTGCGCATGAAACCCATCTATGAAGCCGGCCCTGGTCTGGAACCGATGAAATTGGGCCTGTCGAAAAACAACGGCGCGTTCGTCGCGCTTGAAGTCACCGATCTGCAAGGAAAACCTAAGGCTGGCCTGCTTTGGCTGGACACGACGATTGACGACGGGCTGGCAGTGCACAAACGCCTGCGCTTGCGTCCGATCAACGAGGCCAACGCCATCGAACTTGAACTGGTTGAACTGCGGCGCGGCAAAGCAGCCGGCAAAATCAAGTTTGTGCCAGCAGACTTGAAGTAGTTCAGTCCGCAACCTATTGCGGCAAACGCTGCGCAAAGCTATGCTGCCCGCCGTGGGCGGCGCGCGCACGGTGGCACTGCCTGCATTACGCGCCAAACTGTCATTGAATCCAGCGTTTCCTGAGGAAAGAATATGGCCGTCTCCCCCTTATTTGCCACACCGCGCTGCGGTCAAAAGCGCTTCAATAGTGGGCTGTTCGTCGGCTTTGTCGCCCTGTGCGCCCTGCTGGCGCCGATGGTTGCGCTTGGGGTTGAACAAACCGACACCCTGGATTCATTTGACGACGAAAACGACAATCCGTTCGATTTCAGCATGCGCCTGCGTTTTACCAGCGAGTCGCGCGATGCGTTTATCGGTCGTGAAGTCAAGTGCTTGGCTGGCGACGCGCTGGGCAACCCCCTGTGCCCCAAAGCTTCAGGCACGGTGATTTCGCGCGAATTGGTGTACGCCCGGCAGCGCAACGTCATGAACATCGACACGCGCATCGGTCTGTACAAAGATCTTGAACTTTATGCATTTTTTCCAATCGTCACCGGCGACAGTTGGAACCACAAATATGTTGCGGGTGTGGACAAAACCAACAGTTCGATTGCGCCGATCAAAGACAGTGAAAAACTCTTCGCCCCCGAATACAACAGCCGCAGCCGCGCTGGCTTTGGCGACATGACGATGGGCATCAAGTGGGGCGCGCTGAATTACTACCGCGATGTGACCCATCCGACTTGGGTTTGGGGTGTCGATCTGACGCTGCCAACCGGCACGGCGATGCAGCAGGACAATGACGGCGTGGGCTTGGGTTTGTATCAGTTGCACCTGTACACGACCGTTTCGCGGCGCACTTTGCGCTATTTTGAACCGTTTTTTAACGCCCACGGCGTTTCGCGCTTTGGCGCGGCAAGCGGCCTGTTCAACAGCCAAGGCGGCACCCAACCGCGGGCCGAGCCAGGCTCCAGCGTCGGCACGCTATTTGGCCTAACCATCATTCCATGGGAAAA
>CAMDBH010000003.1 GCA_945889325.1 Klebsiella pneumoniae | reverse complement strand
GGCACTTGCTTCAACAAAAAACCCGCCGACTGCGACGACGCCAAACCCTGCACAGCCGACGTCTGCGATGGCAAACTCGGCTGCCAGCACAGCAACTTAGCCGACGGCAGCGCTTGCGGGGGCGGGAAGAGTTGCAAGGTGGGGACTTGTTTGTAGGGCGATTATTCTAAATCTAGCGCAATCTTAAGCGCTTGGTTCAGCTGCATCAACAGTTGCGGATCCAATTCGCCGACATAATCAGTCAGCACGGCTCGCGCCAAACTGGTGATGCCATCACAGCGAATCGCGCTGTCATGCAACAAGCCTTCCGTAATTCCTACAGGTACTTCCGTCGCTAGCCCCAGCCGTTGGCTGTGCACCGGCACGCAGGCGACCACCGGCAGCCGCGACTGCAACGCGACCGCGCGGGCGACAACCACAAAAACCCGTGACGCTTTCGGGTCACCCGAGGGATGCCGCACGCGAAAAAGCTGCCCGCGGCGCAACACCGTATGCGCTTGGACCATCGCCTAGTCCTGACCGCTGAAAGGATCTGTTGTAAAATTGAGGATATCGAGCGTTTCTGCGTGCTCGTTGTCGGCAATCCGGTTGAGCAACGCCAACTCTCGCGCCGCGAGTTCCGCCTGCTGCTTTTCCCGCGCCATTTTGGCCACCGCGATTTCGATCACCTTGGAGCGATTGCCTTTGGTTCCGCCGAGATATTCCAGGCGACCGATGGTTTCCTCGCTCAGCGTGACGGCGGTCTTGATCATCATACTGCCAAAGTAGCCATTGTTTGGTTTGCTGTCAATACCGCCGCACGGCGGTATCTCGCTGCCGCCGAATCCACCCGCACCGCCCCCCAGACCGCGGCGGGAGGCCGCGCGAATTGGCAAATGGCAATACCTGACACCAGCCAACTGCGCATTTATAACCCAATTCTAATCTGCGCCCGAGCATCGCCCACCGCCTCCAAAGTCGCGCGCTTGCCGTCGGCCTGCAAAATCGCCTCGATGTTGGCGGGCAACGCAATCACGGCCAGCCCATTGGCATCCGCGTCGGCTTCTAACTGCGTGCCATCGCTCAGGGTTAGCCGCACGTGGCCAGCGTGGGCCGGTTCACGGCCGCAAATGAATTCGCTCGAGCGTTTTTCCATGGTGCGCTCGCCCAGCGGCGTTTCGCTTTTTCCCAAGCTCAGTTGCTGCACAAGCGAACCCGTGAGCAATGCCAACCCGCCAATCCCAATGGCCGCAGGGAACGCGATGCTGCCTTTGGTGGTGTAGGTGCCTTCTTCCTCAACGGCGGGGCGCAGCAGTGAGTAAGTGACCAAACCGCCGCCCATGGCCGTCAAAATCCCGCCAAAAGTCCATTGCATCGCCAGCGTCTTGTCGCTGGACTGGCGATTGAGCACTTCAAAGCCCAGCGCCCGCTGTTTTTGCAACGTCACGCAATATTGAATGTTTTGCACCTGAGCCCGCACGGCATTGCCCTCGCGCTGACCCGTAACGCCCAGCCCTTGGACCGTTTGCACCCGCTCGTTGCTCGCCTTGTCCAGCGGTTGCACGCGCAGGCCGCGCTGCTCCGCGATGTGGGCGCAGCGCGTTTGCCCCGCCATTAGCAGCAAGAGCAACAAGAATTTTGCCGGACGCATGCGTTTGAACATCTTGGCGACCTACCGCTGCAACTGGCTGTGGCGCAAGGCGTGATCGGCCAAGACCAGCGCCACCGCAGCTTCAACCAACACCACGGCGCGCGGCACGACACACGGGTCATGGCGGCCGGTGACGGTCAGCGGCTGCGCCGGGCCATCGGCGCTAATCGCTTGTTGCGGCTGAGGAATCGATGATGCGGGCTTAAACGCCACATCCAGCACCAACGGCTCGCCGGTGGAGAGGCCGCCCAAAAGGCCGCCAGCGTGGTTGGTTTGGGTGGCGATGCGACCGTCCTGGGCGCGCACAAAAGCGTCGTTGTGGGCACTGCCAGGTAACGCAACCGCTGAAAAACCTGAACCGAATTGCAGACCTTTGACCGCGGGTAAGGACATCAAAGCGTGGGCCAAACTGCCGCTCAACTTGTCAAAAACCGGATCGCCCCAACCCGCGGGCACGTTGCGCACGATGCAGCGCACAATGCCACCGACGCTATCGCGGGCCAATTGCGCTTGTTCAATGGCGTCAAGCATTTGTGCAGCTGCGTCGGCATCGGGACAGCGCACGGCATTGGCATCGACTTGAGCCCGCGTCAGACGCAGTGGCGCAATCGCGTGCGCGGCTGCGCTTATTTCTTGGGCCTCGCACATCAATGCGGGGTCAGGTGAATCCGCCACAATCGTCGCAATCTGCTGAGTCCACGCGACAATTTCAATACGCGGCAGTTGCTTGGCGTCCATCATGGCGTGCAGCAGCGCTTCGGCGATCGCGCCTGCGGCGACGCGCCCGACCGTTTCGCGCGCGCTCGCCCGCCCGCCACCGCGGTGGTCGCGGTGGCCATAACGCGTAGCCCAAGTAAAATCAGCGTGCCCCGGCCGGAATTGCCCGCGCCAACTGTCATAATCCTTTGCTTTTGCGTCGATGTTCGGCACCAGCACGGCGATCGGCGTGCCCAAGGTCAGGCCTTCAAAAACGCCGGACAGAATTTGTGGCTGGTCGCTTTCAGCCCGCGCCGATGTCAAGGCGCTTTGCCCCGGACGGCGGCGCTGCAGCCAAACGCCGATCTGCGCAGCGCTCAGCGGCACGCCGGCCGGACAGCCATCGACGACACAACCGACGGCTGGGCCATGGCTTTCGCCAAAAGTCGTCACCGCAAACGCTTGTCCGATCGTGTTGCCTGCCACCCGAACGCCCCTCGCTAATACAACTTTTCGATTTTCGAATTTGCATAATAATATTGCAGAATTTGGCGAAAATCCTGACCGGCCTTGGCGCGGCCAAAAGCACCGGTTTGATCCATGCCGACGCCATGGCCAAAGCCGGCACCGCTGAAAATCCATTTGTCGGGCACACCTTTGCTGGCGATCGGCCCAGCCTTGACCAAAAATAGCGACGAACGCAGCCCTTTGGGACCGGCCGAGCCGCCCAAGGCTTTGCGAATGCGCAGTTCACCGGCAATGTCGACTTTGCTCTGGTCTTGCAAGGTCAGTTCAACCAGCGTGGCCCGCCCTGAAACACCGCGGGCTAACACACGAATGGCCGCGACAGGCTTGCTTACGCCATAGCCTTGCAGCGAATGCTGGATTTCCTGCGCGGTTTTTTCGGTCGTCCAACGGCAAGCTTCGGCATTTTGCCCCGACGCCGCGGCCCAACTGCTGTCTTTGCTTGCCAAAAGTGCCGCAACGGCCTCATCGGTCGCGCCTTGGGCCAACAAGTCCGCGGCGCCGTCTTGCAAGTCGGCGCGGCCGCGCAGCGCGACTTGCGGCCTGCCGGGCCAGGCATTTTCATTGTTTTCCGTGTGTCCGCCCGAGACGGCGTGGTAGTACGCGTCGACCAAATGGCCTTCGGCGTCGACCATCACCAAACCGCGGGTGTCTTGCACCGCCTGCGAAATGCGCGGATTGACCTTGCCCATGCCGTGGTAGGCTTGACAGTGCACTTCACTGCAAATCGCATACGGATCAGTAACATGCCGAGTGCCAACTTTGGCCAACATGTCCGTACGCGCTGCAACCGCCTGGGCCCGCAGGGCCGCGTCAGGGGCGCTCAGAAAAATTTCTGAAGCCACAACGCCTTCCAGCATTTTTTCCAGTTCCGCCTCATTGACGACTTCCAAGCCGCTCTGGCCCGGCACAACGTAAATGCGGCCGGGTAGTTCCAATTCGCGACGCCCCGACTTGCCGTTGCCGACGATGTGCAACGCATTTTTGCCCACACTTTCAAACCACAACACGTCGGCCGCGCGAATTTCACTGCCGCCAGCGCGCGCGATAAGTGTGGCTTGCGGTGGCGATTCGACCACAGCGTGCACGGCCAATTCATCGTTGGGATAAAGCTTGGTCAGATCAGCCACCCGTTGCTGGGCTTCGGCGTCGCTGGCAAAAGAAAGATCCAAGCAGATGAGCGTGATTTTTGTGTCAAAATTATGCCCCGCCAAACTATAAGTCGTTCCCGACGATAGGGTTTTGACCGCGATGGCCCGTTCTTTCCACTGATTTTTTACGCGCAAAAGCGTCGCGAAATCGTACGCGGGCGCGCGCCCGAGTACGACAAAGTATTGAAATACGCCGGTTTTTTGGGCAATTGCGCTGACTTCCACCGGCGACGGCACCCGCGCTTCGACACTGCCGTCGCCCGTGCCCAAAATGCGTACGCCGCCGCTGGCCGAAACCTCCAACTTATCGAGATTGCTAAGCACTGACACCGGCAGCAGCGGATGCCCACCTTCGTCGAGTTTGAGCAGATCGCGGTACAGGCTGGCTGTCCGATCGCCGTGCCCGAGCGAAACACCTTGCGCCAAGCACGGTTGTGCCAGCAGCAGCGCGACGATAGCCACAATCCAACGGTGGAGCACGGTCGAGAAATCCTTGTTCAAATCATATGGCCCAAGCGCTTTGCAATGGCGGCCATTTCGCACCATACTCGCGCGCTGCGGCTCTTGGAAGGGTCGGCGCAAGGATGCATGGCTTCGGTTCACCAACGATACCGCATTATTGAAAAAATCGATGCGGGCGGCATGGCGGAGATTTACCGCGGTGCGGCCATGTCGATCGAAGGTTTTGAGAAAATTGTAGCAATTAAGCGGATTTTGCCGTCACTGTGCCAAGATCAAAAATTTGTATCGATGTTCTTGGATGAAGCGCGTCTGTCGATGCAGCTAAATCACGGTAATATTGTTCAAATTTTTGACATCGGCAAGGTAGACGACAGCTATTTTATCACCATGGAGATGATCGAGGGCTCCAATTTGCGCCGCATCATGCAGCGTTCGATTGATCAAAATGCCCAGTTTCCGTTGGCGATCGCGTGCTTTTTGGCGATGGAACTTTGCAAGGCGCTGGCCTATGCCCATGAAAAGACAGGCGCAGATGGCAAATCGCTGGGGATTATTCACCGCGATGTGTCGCCGCCAAATGTGCTGCTGTCCAAACAAGGTGAAGTAAAGCTGACCGATTTTGGCCTAGCGCGCGCGACCAGTAACTTGCAAATTAGCGATGCCGGCATGGTCAAAGGCAAATTTGCCTACCTATCGCCTGAAGTCGTGGAAGGCAAAGAAGTCGATCCCCGCGCCGACATCTACTCAAGCGGCATCATTTTGTGGGAAATGCTGTGCGGTCGCCGCCTGTTCACCGGAAAAACTGACAATGATACCATAGAGTTAGTCCGCAAGGGTGAGATCCCCAAACCGTCGAGCCTGCGCGGCGAAATTGACCCCGAACTCGACAAGATCTTGCTGCGCGCGTTGGCGAAAAACCCCAAACGGCGATACCAAAGCGCGCGCGAAATGGAACAGGAACTGGCGGCGTTTCTGTTCAAGCACAATTTGCGTGTGACTTCAGCGGATTTGGCGGCATGGCTGCGGGGACTGGACGATTCAAGTGAAACGATCATCGTCGACATTCCGACCCTTCTGCGCGCTGAGATGGAGGAACAGGCTTTGGTCGGCAACCTCGACCTAACGGTTGGCCAAGTGCCCTTGCGGCCTGAAGATTTGAAAGCAAAAAGCGTGTCCAAGATGGGCGTCGCCCGCCTACTGGAACGCCTTTCCGAGGTGCCACTCGACGAGATGAGCGATTCTGGGGCTGGCGGCTCACTGGCCGACCGCTTGGAAGGTTCAACGATTTCAAGGTTGGCCCCGATCAAAGCCGTCAAAGCCAAAAGCACCGGTAAATGGCTGGCGGTGGGCAGCGTGCTGGTGGTTCTGGCAGCGATTGCTGGATTCTTGTTCTGGAAAAGTAGTCAGTAGCGAAAGAAATCAACTTTTGCCGCCACAGCGGCAACTCAACAAATCGGTTTTTTCAAACCGATGGCAACGCGGGGCCCCCGATGAAATTTTTTGTAGATACGGCCAACGTCGATGAAATTCGCAAAGCCCTAGCTTGGGGTATCCTGGATGGCGTGACGACCAACCCGTCGCTGGTCGCCAAAACCGGCCGGCGTTTTGACGACGTCAAGGCCGAAATCTTGGCCATGGTCAAGGGGCCAGTGTCGCTAGAAGTCACGGATATGACGTACGAAGGCATGCTGCGTCAAGGCAGGGCGCTGGCAGCAGAGGGGCCACAAGTGGTCATCAAGTTGCCGTTGACGCGTGAGGGCATCGCGGCTTGCAAGACGCTGACCGATGAAGGTTTCAAAACCAATGTAACCCTGTGTTTTTCGGCCAACCAAGCGATTCTGGCCGCCAAGGCCGGCGCCACTTACATCAGCCCATTTGTCGGTCGCTTGGACGACACGGGCTGGGATGGTATGAAAGTTATTGAAGATATTGTTCAAATCTATCGCAATTACGGTTATACCACCCAAGTGTTGGTCGCGTCGGTGCGCAATCCGGTGCACATTTTGAACGCGGCCAAAATGGGTGCCCACGTGTGCACGGTGCCGTTTGGCGTGCTGGACGGGTTGTTCAACCATCCGCTCACGGATCGCGGCAATGAACAATTCCTCAAAGATTGGGCCAAGGTACCAACCTAAGGCCGTGGTCGATTGTGCAAGCCCATTTTGAAAACAGTCCACGAGGTCCGGTTTGAGCGACGACGACGACTTGCTGCAAGACGACGCCGCATCCGCCGAGTCGCCAGACGGTGAGCGCAAACGCCACGGGTCCGGTGCCGCTTCGGGCGTGCTGTTTGACGCCAATGACAGTCGGATGCGTCGGGTTTTTCGCTGGATTTCGCGGGTTCTGCTGCTCGTGGCTGTGGCGACGGCGCTGATGTGGCAGGGTGGCGTTTCGCTTCCCGCGCTTATCACCTGCTTTGTTTTGGTTGCACTCGCTTGGCTTTTCGCCATTCCAGCGCTGCCACACAAGCCGCCGCGCATCCGATTTGCGTGGATTTGGTTAGGCTTAGGCATTTGGTCGCTTGTGCAAGCCGCGCCCCTGCCGCGCGGCCTTGTGCGTTTGTTGCACCCGCGCGCGGTTGAAATGGCCGATGCAAGTCGAAAAGCTTTGAATTTACCGGTGCTTGACTGGCTGCCTATGACGCTAGCGCCCAGTGATGGCGCGATCCAGGCCGCGCTGATGCTGTTGGCTGGCCTCACGGGTATCTTGTTGGCGACCGTGTTCATGGGCAGTAACGGCCGCTTCCTTGTCGATCGCGCTCGGGCGATGCTTGTAGTTTTAATTAGCGTTTCTCAATGGTTCTGGCTTTGCGTGCACCAGCCCGAATTAGCCGACTATGTGCCCCAGAGTTTGCGCAATCTTTTGGTGCATTTCACGTTCATCAATCCCAACAGTCAGTCCGGGCTGGTGAATATCGCCATTGCTCTGTCGCTCGGCCGCGTGATTCACGCTTCAACTGTGCGCTGGCAAACGGTGTACGTCACAGTGTGCTTGGCCCTAAGTTTGTGCGTGATGTTGATTCCCTCTCGCGGCGGCATCTTGACCCTTGGCTTCATGTTGGCCATGACCGTCTTTACCCTGCCGCGTCCGCCCGAGACCAGGCGCATCGATCCGCGCGAAAAACTCGTCAAGGCCCAACGCCGACTGCTGGCCTTGGCGGTCAGTGTCGCGCTGCTCGGCGCCATTGTCGCGCTGCCAGCCATGGATCAGGAGTTCGGTGGCACAGATGCCAACAAGATGGCTAAGTTTGTCGCGTTTCGCAAAACGGCGGGTCTGCTCGTGGCCAATCCGCTGTTCGGTGTCGGCGCGGGTAGTTTGCCGGTTATCGCCGGAACTGACCCGCTTTTTAGCACTGCCCGCGTCGATTTTGCCGAAAACATGGCGATGCAGCGAATTTTGGACAGCGGTTGGCCTCTAGGTCTGCTGTTCATCGGCGCGGTGCTGTGGCAACTGTGGCAGGTGGTGCAGCGTTGGAACCGTGTCGAAGCGGCACCTGCGCTGCTCGTCAGTACGTGCACGCTGCTTTTGGCGAACCTTGCCGATTTTTCTATGGAATTGGCAGGCGGCCTTCTGCCGTTCATTGTCGTTGCGACTAGCCTCGATCGGGTGCTGCCGCCGTCGGCGGAATCTCGCAAAAAGCCATGGCGTCTGCGGCGCAATCATAAGATCCTGATGGCGGTTGCCGGTGTCGTCGTGGCCGGGACGGGTTGGATGCTGGCGCGGGCTAGTGTGGCCCTCAGTCGCAATGACAATGCGAACTTGACCGATCTGCCGATGGCACAAGCGCGTGAAATAACTGCAAAATGGTACCTCCATGACCACCACGCGTTTTACATTTTGGGGCGCAAGGCCCTAGAAGCACACGACAAGAAGCAAGCGCTTGCCCTGTTCGATCGCGCGGTGGTGCTGCGACCCGATAGCAAGCACGCGCATTTGTTTCGTTTTGCTACCCGTCTGGAGGTGCAGGACACCCGCGGCGCGAAGGAGGATCTCGCTTGGCTGATTCACTTTGATCCCGAGATGATGCGGCGCGCGATCAACTTGTGCACGCGCGCGGGCATTGGCGCCGACGTGTTGGCGGCTGTCGTGCCCGAACTGGCCGAGTACAGTTATCAAATCGGCATCGAACTGTTGGTGGCGAAGCGCCCCGATCTGGTGGAAAAAGTGGCCATGGATCTGCGTAAACGCTTTCCATCCCGCCACTTTGGCATCGACGCCGCCCGCGGATCGCTTTACGTCAAACGCGGCTTGCTCAAACCGGCCCGCAAGATCGCCGGCGACTTGATGTCTGACCCCGCGACCCGCCTCGAGGGCTACATGCTCGAGGGCGAATTGCGCGCTGCCGCCGGCCGCCCCTATGAAGCCTTTCACATGTTTCGCCAAGTTTGCGATACAACGCCCGGCAATGCCGACGCATGTTACGGCGCGATGAACGCAATTTTACAAGCGAATCGACCTAGCGACGCTTTGGAATTTATTCAGACGCAGCGCAAGCAAATGTTCGAAAACACCAACACCGCAGGGTATTACTGGATGCAAATCGCGCGCGCAAAATATCAAATGGGCCGCGTCGATGAAGCACTGGATGCCGCGCGGACGGCACAAGGCTTGGTGGCGGAAGGGAACCAACTGGAGGCGACGCTCATTTTGGCCAATTGCTTGGTGCACCTGGATTTATTTGATGAAGCGCACGATGTGCTGGAACGGGTTCACGTCAAGCACGCCGACGATCCGACGGTGATGCGGTTGTGGAAACAGGTGGAAAACCGCGGCTCGGCGGCGGAGCGGCTGCGCGACAATCTCGCAATTGATGGGTTGAAGGCTGAGAGCCCGACTGGGCTTTAGCGCTGCACGCGCCGTGCAAAAGGCAAAAGCCGCCAGCAGGGCAAAAGCCACCTGTCTGCAAGTCACTGCCCGACAAACCAATCTTCTCTGTCCTTAAACAGAAAATTAAAACTCGTCAGCGACCCATAACACCCCGTAATGTATTGCTGAATCTGCACTTTGTCCTGACTATCCAGCTTATCCGACGCGTTGATCTTCTGCTCCAGCACCCGCAACTTATCGCGCATGCTGACGATTTTGCGAAACAGCCCGTCGATTTCAATTTCCTTGGCCTGCAAATCCGGATTTCCCGGATGTACCATCACCTTTCCACCGCGAAATCGCGGATGTAGCGGGGTATCCGAAAGGCCCAACGCCTCATCCAACACTTCTGCCAAAATCGACTTCAAGGCTGCGCGATCCATGCTGTTCTCCTGGCCATCTTCGCTTATCTGCAAAGGGATCTTGGTAATTTTCGGGGGCAATTCGTCATCGTCGTCGCGGCGCCTTTCCACCCGCGGTGCCCGCGCCGGTGCCTCGCCGTGGCGGTGGTGGCTCGGCGCTTGCACGGATTGCATCCGCCGCTGCATTTCGCGTTGGCGCGGTGACACATCGGCATCGTCAGGCACCGGCGACCCCGGCAGCAGGTTGTCGCGTTCCAAGTGGTACTCTGGGCAGCCGAATTCGTGGGCGGCGACCATCGGGTGATTGGGCTTGCCGTGGCATTCGCCCATGGTGCGGTTCATGCGATCGGTGTACTGCGTGCGAAAATTCTTACACGATCCACAGCGGTTATAGACTTCAAAAACCATTCAACTTCCTTTTGAGCGTGTGCAACATCCGGCGCTATTTGCTCGGCAAACTTTCCGCAGCTTTGGGCAAATGCCGTGGAACTTCCTTTTCCAATTTCGGCACTTCCGGCGGTCGGTCGGCTACACAATGGCGCGTGGCTTCGGCGGCATCATCGCGCGCATTGGCCTTCGCGGCAACGTCGGCCAGTTCGCACCACGCTTCGGCGCGCTCGGCCGCCGTTTGCGCACGCTCCGCGGCAAGCCGGTAAGCGGGCAAAGATGTCTCAGGTTTTCCGCGGGAGACCGCTGCGCGCGCCTCAAAAAGCACGGACAAACGCGAGGCCGGATCCGTTTCCTCCAGAATCGTGGCAGCCAATTGCAAATGGTTGTTAGCCGCTGTTTTTTCAGCTTCTTCGCCGCTTTGCCACGCTTTCCAGGCCATTTTCGCCAACAATTTTGCGGCCTTTATGTCGGTGATCTCAACTTGGGCAATTTGCGCCAGCATGTCTCTCAGATCACTCGACTTCCCGCTCGGGGCGAGTTTGTTCAGCCACTGCGGCGGTTTGCCGTTTTCGATGGCGACGGACAATTGCTCTATTAAATCATAAAGAATTGCCGCGACACTGCCATCCGAGGCGTCGATACGCCGCGCCGCAAGCAGGTGCGCGACCGCGTTGGCAAAATCGCCATCCGCGCGAGATTTAGAAGACAAAACAAGACGCTGCCGCACACCATCGCAGCGCGCTCCTGCGGCGCTCACAAGGGCTTGGGCATGTTCGGCGGCGGCCGGTCGCCGGCCAGCCCCCAAGGCAAAATCGAACTGCCAATAACGCAAAGTGCAGTAATCGTTCAGTTGCGCCGCATCCGCAGGTGGCGTTTTCGGCATGGCGGCAAAAGTCTTTTCCAACAACGTTGTGGCCTTGTGCGACTGACCGCTGCGCAACAGTTCAATGACTTCTTTTTGCACCGCGCGCATTTGCTTGGCGTCCAGCACCGCGGTCGAATGCTCAACCGGCGCAGCCGGTTCGGGCGGTTTGGCCGCCGGTTGCTCCTGATCTTCCGCTGTCTCGTCGGCGGCATCGGTCGGCGTGTCCGCCTCTGCTTGGCCGATTGGCAAGCCCATCGCATTGGCGACCATGGCCATATTTGGCCGAAAATCCTTGTCAAAACGCGACAATTCGCCGCGCAACCACACGGCAAAATCCGCGTCTATCTGCGCCGGCTCCGTGGCAAAAAGTTGTTGCACCAGTTGCGCCGTGGTTTTGCCCGTCTTATACGCCGCAACGAGCTGACGCAACTTGTCAAAGCCATAGCGATCGTTGAGGTATTGCGACAACAGCATCGCCTGATAATACGCGTCCATGATGTCCTGCATGGTCCGTGCTTGCGAAAAAGCCAAATTGAATTTGGCCAATTTCGCCATTTGTCCTGCCAGCAAGCGGTCATAGGCGCGGCGGTCAAATTGCAGACGCCAACGCGGGTTAGCCCACAGGCTTTCCATCATCGCCAGCCCCTCGGTCAGCCAACGCGGCACGCGACCGTCCGAGGCCTGAATGTGATACACATGGCTAAGTTCATGCCACAGCACCATTTTCCAGTTAAACGGCGCTTCAGACGGCGACCGCGACGTGATCAAATGGCCAAAACACACCGCGTGCGCCCCCAACTGCGGCAAACCGACCGTGCGCACGCTGAACTGTTCGGTTTCTGGAAAGATTTCAATCTGCAACGGCCGTTGGGCCTCAAAAGCGTACTTGGCATTGAGCGTCGTAACGGCCTGCTGAATGAACGGCAACATCGTGCGTTCAAAGGCCTTTTTGTCCTTGCGGTGCACACGCAGGTCTGCTTTTTCGCCCGGCAGCAACTGCATTTGCTTGAGCACGCCGTCGTACAAGACAGAAAGCTGATTGGCTGTGCGCACATCGAACGGATCGCCGGCATACGCTTGTTCCAAATGTTTTTGGGCATTTTTGTCGTCGGCAATGCGCGCAAACCCCATGCCCAACTGCGCGTGGGCTTGCCACAAATCGCTTTGGAATTGCAGGGCATTTTGCAAAAGATCCTGTGCTTCGCGGTAGCGATGGTTTATTTCCAAATATTCTGCGGCAACCAAATGCGCGCGACCATTGACAGGATTGAGCTTTTTGTGCGCCGCAACCGCCGCGGCAAAACAGGCCTCGTTTTCGGTCAATTTGCACCAAGCCGCGCGCACTTGCAGGCCGGGCGCAAAGTCGGCGCGCTGCTGCGCAATCCGGTCCAAATACGTGCCGGCACTGACATAATCCTCATCGTGCAAGCCGACTTCTGCGCGCAACGCCAGCGCATCCAAGTGCCGCGGATTTTGTTTGAGCAGTTTGTCCAAGCGCGACCGCGCAGCAGCCAAATTGTGATCCGACAAGATATCGATGCGCGCCATGGCAACCTGCGCGTCCTGATCATGCGGATTGATAACAAGGACTTTGCGCAGAGCCTTGTCGCCATCGCGGTAGTTGTACTTGCTGACGAGCAATTGACCCCAGCGCAGTTCAATCACCGCGCGTTCGGCGTCGTCTTGCACACCTTGCGACGCTTGTTCAAAAATCCGATTGGCGTCGCGGACATAGCCATTGAGCTGGAGCGATTCCGCCACCGCAACCAAATCGTCAAGATCTTTGAATTCATCGGCTTCAAAGCGATCGGCCAGGCCGTCCAGCACTTTGCGCGCAAGGCTGTCCTTGCCGGTTTCGTACAGAGCTTTACCCAATAAAACAGTCAGTTGTGGATTGCGCGGCTTGGCCTGCACCGCGGTCGTCAGCCATTTCACCCTCTCTTGCGCTGACCCGACCATACGCAGGAGTTGATCGACCGTTGTGAGCAGCCGCGTCTCAAGCTCCTTGTTTTTCAAGTATTTGTCGAGCAACAGCCGCGCGTCGGCGTAATGCCCGTCGACCATCCAAGCTTGCGCCAACAGGGTTGCTTCGCCTTGGGTCCAATGACTTGTAGTCAATGGTGACTCGTCGGGCGGCGGCAAAATGCCCTTGGCCGACGGCACGCCGCGCCCTAACGCTGCCTGCTCAAACAGCCGTATCGCCGCCTTGGCATTGCCGTGCAGCAAATAGTCGCGCGCCTCGCGGGCCAGCGCGCTGTCGGGCGCATCGGGCTTTTCCGCCGCCAGCTGTGCGGCGGTTTCCGTTTTTTTTGCAATTTTATCGCGGGCAAAGGCGGCTGAACCGACAAATGGCAGCGCCAGCGCAAAGACAATCAACAACGCCCGCTGACCCAGTGCCATTGTGCAAATTCCAACAGATTTCAGGCCAATCAGCAACGTCACAAACCGCCGGTGATAAGCCAATGCCCATCCTCGTTGGCCAATTTCATGCGGTTGCGGTTGTTGTAGGTTTTGTAAGTCTCTATGCCGCCTTCGGTTAACAGCACCCGCCCTTCAAATTCATAGTCGATTGTGGCTTGTGCGCCCTTGACCTCAATATCCAACAACTTGATGCGCAAATGCAACTTCTTGACGTTGTCGCGCAACATCGGCAAGCGCGCGCTCAACTTGTCAAAACCGTAATCATCCGCCGCATCATCCGTCGTGCCGCCATTTTCATGGTACTTAGGCGAAATCAGCGCCTTGAGCCCATCCAGATCCTTGTCCTCCACCGCTTTGTGGTAGGCGCGCAGCACATCAAATACCACTTTGTTTTCTTCGGTTGCCGCCACGTGCTTGTCGACGTCCAAGTAGCCCGGGCCGCAGGCCGACAGTGAAAAAACCGCCACCGAGAACGCCAAAACCTGCCACACGCACTTGCCTGACTTTGTACCCATTTCTGCCTAACCTCGCTCGTAGTCTGCGCCCGGCGCGCACGAAATTGCGCCACGCCAGCGTAGTCGCAGCGCCAACATGCGTCAAACCTTTGGCCGCATTGCGCTATTCCCCAAAAGGAAATCGGGTCTACAACAACATGTTCTTGGTCGCTGCCGTGCCCGCATCGGTCAGGTGAAAAACCGCGCCGTCGTACATCACCAACTCTTCGGCCACCAGCCCTTCCATCAGTTGCGAAAACGCCTGATGCCCAGTAGCAAAGCGCAACGTACTAAATTCATGCAGATCCTTGATATGCACTGCGCCGCCATTTTTGGCCAGTTGCTTGAGGATGCCCTTTTTCGCCGCCGGATTTACCGCCAATTCACTCATCTTCGCTCCTTTATTGTGCACATTTCGCCGTCAAAGCCGCGGCAGCGGGGTCTTTTCCACCTGCCGCAGCGTATTGCTCCAGATCGCGCCGACACGCCGCGCGGTCCGTGTCGCCAAAAGCGTGGACCCGCGCCAACCCCAGCCAAGCCTTGGCAAGGCCGCGCGTCCCCGCCTGCAAATACAGCGTCTTGGCCATGCGACGCTTTTCCGCTGCCGTGTGGCGGGGGCCATAGATGATCGCCGCGGCCTCATTGAAAATCCGCTGCGTCAACGCTGATTTCGCCGCAGGCGTGCTGCGATCGGTGTCGGGCTGGGCCACTTCGCCGTTTTTTGCGCCGCAGGCAGTCGCCAAAGGGATATTGGCCGCCAACAACGCGTGCTGTTTGCATTTTGCGGGTTTACCCGTGGCTTGATGGAGCTTGGCCAACTCGAGATGTGCCTGCGCATCCCCTGCTTCTAGGGCTTGTTCAAACTCCAATTGCGCAAAAGTGGGCCGAATTTTCGCATCCGCTCGGCCTTTTTCCACATAACCACCTGCACCGGCTGCTGCCGCGACGGCCCCTTTGGCCGACGGGGGAGGTTGGCTTGCTGCCACAGCCGCTTTTTTCTGCTCGGCTGCTTGGAGGCGCGCTGCCAGCACCGCTTTGGCCGCGTCGGCTGCGGCCTGCTTTTTTTGTTGCGCTGCCGCCAATCGCGCATCCTGCAGCGCTTTTGCAGCGTCGGCTGCGGCTTGCTTTTTCTGCAAAGTGGCGGCCAATCTCGCTTCCCCGACAGCTTTGGCCGCGTCTGCTGCGGCCTGCTTTTTCTGTTGCGCGGCTGCTAGTTTTGCCGCCTGCATGGCCTTTGCTGCGTCGGCTTCAGCCTGCTTTTTCTGTTTGGCCGCTAGCTGCTCAGCTTGCTTTTCGGCGGCTTGTGCGGCCTTGGCCGCAGCGGCATCCGCTGCGGCTTGGTCGCGTTTCGCTTGCTGCTGCGCCTTTGCCGTCAGCGGGACCGCGGTTTCGCTCGGTGCCGTCGCGGCAGGTTCTACGGCCACTGCGGCGATAGCCGACGGACTGTTGTCGGCACCCAGCGGACTTGGTTGGGCCTTGGCCACTTCCAGCGCCGGCGTTTGGACATCCGGTGCCAGTTTATCTTGCACGGGTGCCATTTTGCTGGCGAGGGCCACGGCTTGATCATCCAATACTTCTATCGGTCTGCTGCGCAACCGCGGGCCAACCAGCGCGATGGAGCCCGCCACCACGGCGGCCAAAACCACCAATTGGGCCGCCAAAGTCAGGCGCGCCCGCCTTTTGTCGAGCGCAGTCGCCATTGTTGAAGGATGCCGCTGACTCATGGGGCGAAAGGCTGCTGCCGACAAATCCGGAATCGGTCGCGCCACGGGCTGCACGCGCGGGCTCTGAAATTGCGACGCCGCCGCATCCGTGACCAGATTGCCCAGCAGATCGCGGTTGGCCAGCCAAGCCCCGTGCTCGGCGCGCACGCGCAGCCAGTCGGCCAAGCCCATTTCGCCGTCAGGGCCCGCAATCGCCGTCTCTACAGTCACCCTTTGCGCGTCGCAACTTAGCGTCAAGCGGCCGAGGCTGCGCGATGACTCAAACAAGAAACACAATGATTTGCGCGATCGCGGGTGGTGGAGAATGCGAATAAACGGTGAAATTTCAAGCACTTCTGTCGCAGACGCGTTCATCAGATAGACCACATCGGACAAAAGGTGGGCAGTCCAGTGCGCTTCCACTTCTTCGGGCGTGTCGTTGCCACCCACGTAGAATTGCAGCAATCCGCTAAAACCCTCATGTCGAAGCGTTGTGAGTTGCGTCACGTAGGTCAAGCGGTACAGCCCAAGCCACGCAAGCGATGTGAGCACGGCCAACATTTCAACGCACGCTTCTTCAACTTTAGCGGAGAAATCATAGCTTACGTGGGCATCCGTGCTGCGCAAAAGTTCTGCTCGCACCTGAACGGCTTGGGTCAAACGCGCCAACCCGTCGTGCACTTCGCCGCGCGCATTGAGGCCCCAGCGCAGGGCTTCCGGCATAAATACCTTAGGTTCCGCGCGTTTCTGTAGGGCCTTGAGACCTTGTTCGATGATCTTCAGCCATTCTTCGGGCTGCGGCCTTTCCAGCCCTTGCAGCAGATCTTCCATGACGTCGTCGACCGGTCCGCGCAAATAATCGACGAGGATGAGCGAACCCAAAGTGCGGGCGAGCACCTCAATGACACCATGCAGCTTTTGCTCCAACTGCCCATGCCCGCGCGCCAGCAGAAAATCGTGCCAAGCCGCCGCGATGGGATGCGGCAGATGGCGGCAAACCTGCTGCTGCTCCTCGCTCCAACTGCCGACAAGCCCGCTCATGGCATTACTTCTTGTTATTTTGCAGTTGTTGCATCAGCAACGCGCCAAACGAACCCACGCCGGCCGCCGCTTTGCCGCTGTGCTGCGCTTGCAGCCAAGAATCGGCTTGCGAACGCTCATCAGCCGCTGCCGCCGCCGTTTTTGAGAGGCGCACTTTGCCGTCTGGGCGCACTTCAAGCACAACCGCGCGAAAGGAACTGCCAATGGGCTGCAAACGCCGCGCATCCGCGCCAAAAGGCAGGCCCAAATCGCCGTTCGGCACCAAACCGCGGCCGGTATCCCAGTGGACAAAGACGCCAAATTGCTCGATTTTATCCACGGTCACGTCGAACATCGCGCCGATGATGGGCGGCGGTGGCGGCGCTGCGCGCTGTCGCTCCACGGGTTCCGCCGCGGCCATGCGCTCGCGCACGACAGGCTCAATGGTTTTGGCCACGCCGACAAATTCAGCGTTGGTGGTCGAAGTCGGCAGCGCCGCCGCTGGATCGCGAACGTTTTCAACCTCTGCGGCATCGACATAACCAAGGCCAATGCGGCGCTGGGCCAAATCTACGCCATCGACGCGCACAACGACGACTTGGCCCGGTTGCACGACATCGGACGGTCGACCGATGCGTTTGCCAAAAGCGCTAATGTGAATCAACCCTTCCACGCCGGCGATCAATTCGACAAAAGCGCCGAACGCCTCCACACGCGTGACATGCCCGCGCACAAGCACGCCAGGCTGCAAGGCGGGCGCCAGCGCTTCAAACGGATCCTGCGAAAGAGCGCGCATAGACAGCAGAATTTTTTCAATCGGCCGATTTTTGTTGTCGATGCCCGGTTCAATCCGCAGCACTTCAACCGTCACCGTTTGGCCCGGTTGCACCAGATCCTGTGGCTTATTGCGACCATAGGCCATTTCACTCGCCGGGACCATGCCTTCCATGCCGCCCAAATCGACAAAGCAGCCAAAATCGCGCACGTGGCTCACAGTGCCCTGCAAATGCGCACCGACGACGACCAACTTCCGCGTTTCACTAGCCTTTGCCTGCACATCGGCTTCAAGCAGCGCGCGGCGCGACAGCACGCAATCGCGGCCTTCGCGAAATTCCGTGACGCGAAATTTGAAACTTTGGTTGATCAAAGTCGCCGGATCTTCGATGCGCCGCAGGTCCATTTGCCCCAGCGGACAAAAACCGCGGGTGCCGGAGACATCGACCTCATAACCGCCTTTGTTTACGCCAGTTATGATGCCATCGACTGGCACGCCGGACGCGGCTGCTTCTTGCAAAACGGCGGCATTGGCCATGCCTTTGCCGATGCTTTTGGCCAATTCGACGACCCGATCGCGCATGCGCAGGACAAACGACTCGACGTTATCGCCGACTTTTACAGTCGTTTTGCCGTCTTTGCCCTGAGTGCCCGCCAAATCGAGCAAACCGTCCAAGCCATCGCCCAAATCCACCGTGGCATGTTTTTCGCCGACAAAAACCACCTTGCCGCGGATGCGTTCGCCCGGGTGCACATAGCGGCGTTTTTTGTCGCCTTGCTCTTGCAAAAGGGTTTCGAAATCTTCCATATCATTGTAAACTTGGGCCATCGATCGGTTCTCCACGCGCCAAAAAGCGCGGCAGCAGGCCGCAAAGGCGGTCGGCAAGCTGTGTTGTAGTCTGCCCGCGATCTGCTTGCAATAGCGCGAGATTTGCTGCAATTGCCGCAACGGGTTACGCTGCGGGCGCAAACTTTGCGCCAACCCGCGCGCGGCGCTTGCGCGAAAACGTTCAAAAACGTAGTTTGCGCTGTGCGCCTGAGGCGTCAGGAGAAGAACATGCAGCCTATTCGGACACTTGTAGCCATCTTTGTGCTTGCCCTCAGCGTGCCCGCGCAAGCGCTGCCGCCGCAACCGCAAATTCCCGATGTCCTGCTGCCGTGGACGGCTTGGGTCCTTGAAACCCATCGCGATTTGCTGTGTGCGCAAGTGGGCAGCGAACGCAAATGCGATTGGCCCGGCCGCCTCAGCGTGCAAATCGGTGCAGACAATGGCAAATTTGAATTGGACGTCTGGCTGGACGCCCGCACGACGGTCGCGCTGCCGGGCGACGCGACTACTTGGCCGCAGCATGTGGCGGTGGACGCGCAACCTGCTGTGATTCAGCTAGAAAATGACCTGCCGCATCTGGACTTGGCCAAAGGCCACCACAAAGTGACGGGCAATTGGCAATGGGCGCATCCGCCGGAATTGCTGGCTGTTCCCGATGCCATCGGCCTTGTTGAGTTGGCCTTGGGCGACACCAAAGTTGAATGGCCGCGCCGCGATGAGCAAGGTCGGCTGTTTTTGCAGCAGGACGGCGGCAAAAATACTGCTGAAATCGATACTTTGACCGTGACCGTTGCGCGCAAACTCGTCGATGGCGTGCCACTGAAAGTGACCACGCGACTGACGCTGCGGGTTGCAGGCCGAGCGCGCGAATTGCTGGTAGGTCCCGTGCTGTTGGCGGGTTCGCGCCCGACGGCGCTGCGCTCTGGGGTGGCCACGCAGGTTGGCAGCGACGGCGCGGTGCGGGTGCACGGGACACCGGGGCAGCACATTATTGATATTGATGCCGTTTTGCCGCTGCCTCTGCTAGAACTGCCGTTGCCGCAGTTGCAGGGTGAATTCTTTGAGAAGCAGGAAGTTTGGCTGTGGCTGCCCAATGAAGCCCTGAGATCTATTGAACTTACCGGGTTGCAATCCATTGATCCCGAACGCACGCAGTTGGATCCCGACTGGAAAAAGGCCGGACGCACCTACGTCGGCACGGCTGGCCAGAAATTGCTGTTGCAACAAACGCGGCGCGGTGAGAGCGAGCCGCCGCCCAATCACCTGATGATCAAACGCGAATTGTGGCTGGATGAAGCAGGCAGCAGTTGGATTGCCCGCGACTGCATCGAAGGCGAGATGCACAAGGACTGGCGCCTCAACGCCGGTGACGGCAGCGATCTCGGTCGCGTAGGCGGCCCCAAAGGTGCAACTTCATTGTTGATTACCAAAGACGCCGTCACCGGCAAGAACGGCGTTGAATTGCGCGACGGCAAGGTCAACCTGGAAGCCGACAGCAAAGTGAACGGCGTTTCAAGCGATTGGCCCATCGTCGGCTGGGATTTTGACGTGCAAAAGCTCAGCGCCACGCTGCATTTGCCGCCGGGCTGGCGTTTGCTGGGCGGCAGCGGTGTGGATGAAATGCCGCAGACTTGGCTGGATTCATGGACACTTTTTGATTTTTTCTTTGTGCTGATGCTGGCTTTGGGCGCGGGTAAGTTGTTGGGTTGGCGCTGGGCGATTGTGGCGATGTTCGGTTTGGCGCTGTGCCACGGCGAGGAAGATGCGCCGCAAATGTTGTGGATCAATGCATTAGCCGCTCTGGCCTTGGTGCGCGCTTTGCCGCCCAGTTGGTTTCGCCGCGTTGTCGCGTTGTATCATGTACTTGCCATGGTGCTGCTGGTCAGCGCCTTGCTGCCGTTTGCCCGCGATCAGATCCGCCACGGCATCTATCCACAAGTTGCCCAGGGCGGTAAAGCTCCGCTTTCAATAGGTTATGCCACGCGCGCCGCCGCGGTCGACACCAGGACCGCCAACGCAGACCTGCAAATGGAGGACAAGGAAAAGGCACCAGCCGCACCGCCCGTGGCAGCAGCCGTGGATGCGCCGTCAGAAAAAGCCGCGTTAAAAAAGGCAGATTTGGCCCCGAGCCCGTCCGGTGGCAAAGGTGAGATGGCCCAATCGCAGCGCGGCGGCGGCGAGTATTGGAGCAGCGCGCGAAATCTCAAGCAAATCGACCCAGCCGCCGTGGTGCAAACGGGGCCAGGCGTGCCGAGTTGGACATGGACCGACCTGCAACTCAATTGGACAGGACCGGTGGGCAAGGATCACAAGATCAGCTTGTGGCTGCTGTCACCGAAAATCAATTTGCTTCTAGCGGTGTTGCGCGTGTTGCTTGCCGTGGTCTTGGGGCTGCGTTTGCTCGATTGGCAGCTTTTGCGCACGTGGTTCAGGCGGATTGTGGGGCCGCCAGTCGCGGTAAGTGCGTTGTTGTTGCTGGTATTTATGCCACAAGCCCACGCCGTTGACTGGGCACCGAGTGCGGAAATGCTGCAAACGTTGGAAAAACGCCTGACGGACGCGCAAAATTGCGAGGGTTCGTGCGTAGTTGCCAATCTGCTGACCATTGACGTGCGCGGACAGGACATTGTGTTGACGGCGGATATTTCGGCGCAGCGCGATGGTTCGTGGGCGATTCCTGGGCCTTATGATCCGTTGCAAATCCGGCAGGTGCTCATCGATGGTCAGCCGACACAGCAATTGCGCCGATTGGCCAACGGCCTTGTGGCCGTGCGCGTGCCGGTTGGGCCGCACAACGTGGTGATCAAGGGTCTGTTGCCGCGGCGCAATGTGCTGACTTTGCAACTCGATCCGCTGGGATTGCCCAAACAGGTCAAGTTTAGCGCCACCGAATGGCAGATCGACGGCCTGCAGGACAACGGCCAAGTGCGCGATTCCTTGCAGCTTACCCGCAACAGCAAACCCGCCGATCTGGCGCAACCAGCGACGTCGGGCGAACAAGACGCGGAAACAAATAGTGAATTGCCGCCGTGGTTCAGCGTCTCACGCAACCTGCAACTGGGCATGCCGTGGCAGGTCCATACTGTGGTCACGCGTGAAGGCGCGTCGCGGCCCCATCTGCTGAAATTGCCGTTGCTTTCAGGTGAAGCCGTCATCACACCGGGCGTCAAGGTCGAAAATGGCGAAGGTGCGGACAGCAAGCTGCGCTATGTCGTTTTGCAATTTGCCCGTGATGTCGCGTCATTGGAGTACGACAGTGAACTGCCGATTGCGGCTAACCTCACGCTGAAGGCCCCGGCGTCCCCGCAGGTGATGCCATGGACAGAAGTGTGGTCGCTGGCGTGCAGCGCGATTTGGCGCTGTGATTTCAAAGGCCTGCAGCCGGTCCACACCCGCGACCCGCAAACGCAGCAGTTGCAGCCGCAGTGGCAACCGTGGCCAGGCGAAACACTTGAAATTTCTGTGGTCAAGCCCAAGGGCGCCCAAGGGCAGGCCGTTACGATCGACAGGGCCGACTACAAAGTCACCGCGGGGCAACGGCTTTTGCAGGCGACGCTGACCTTGTCGCTGCGCACTTCCCAGGGCGGTTGGCAGAAGCTGACGCTGCCCGAGGGCGCGCGCGTGCAATCGGTGACCCTCAATGGGCAAGCGCGGACCATTCGGCCCCAAGGGCGTATTTTGCAATTGCCTTTGGAGCCCGGTGCCCAAGAAATCGTCGTGCTTTGGCAGCAAGAATCGCAACGCGGCGTGCATGAAAGCGTGCCGCCTCTCGATCTCGGCAGTCCGGCAGCGAACGTGCAAATCACGTTGGATTTGGGTGAAGATCGCTGGCTTTTGTGGGCTCAAGGTCCGCCGTGGGGGCCGGCGATCCTGTTCTGGAGCCATTTGGCGCTTTTGCTGCTCGGTGCCGTGTTGCTAGGGCGCATGAAGCATTTGCCTTTGCACACAGGTGGTTGGCTGTTGCTGAGCCTGGGCGTGGCCAATTTGCCGGTGTTCGCCGCTGGGGTGATAATGACGTGGTTTGTAGCGCTCGGTTGGCGGCGCAAGTACGGCGACGGCGGCGACTTCTTTCCCGCGATGCAACACAATTTCATGCAGTTGTGCTTTGGCGGCCTGACCTTGGCCTTCCTGATTGCCTTGTACGCCGCGATTCAGGAAAACCTGTTGGCCCACATCGACATGCAAGTCAGTGGTGCGGGTTCGACGCAACAGGTGCTGCATTGGTACGTGGGGCGCAGTCCGGCCGCGTTGCCTGAAAGCAGCGTGATTTCAGTGTCATTGAATGTGTGGCGTTACGCGATGCTGGCATGGGCGCTGTGGCTGGTGGTGGCGCTGCTTAAGTGGCTGCCGTGGGCGTGGAAGGCGTTTAGCAGTGGTCCGTTGTGGCTCAAGGCGCCGCCCAAACCGCTGCGGCACATGCCGATTGTGGCGCCAAGTTCGGTGGCGCCGTTTGTTGAACCGGCGATGGGCCCGCCGCCGCCACCACCGCCGAGGCCGCCCGTGCCGCCGCCGGTGGAAAAGTTGGGGGATTGATGGGCAAGCGCGCAAGGTTTGGATGACGCTGACCTTTTTCCAAGAACAATCCGCCGATGAAACCCGGTTGCTCCTCGAACAACCGGGCGTGCTCGACACCTTGCGCGCAGCCAATGCAGGCATCGCGATGGCGCTTATCGACCTGTCGCCGCAACGCGCAGACAGCATCCGCCAGCTGAATCAGCTGCAAATTCCGGTCACTGCTTGGATCCTCCTACCGCATGAGCACGGCTACTGGCTGACCATCGACAACGCGCACCACGCGCAGGCGCGCTACGCCCAGGTGCGTGCGTGGGCGCTCGCAGAAAACTTGCAATTTGATGGTGTTGGCCTCGATATCGAAATGCCGCACGGCGACGCGGTGGAAATGGTCCACATGCCCTTGCAAACGCTGGTGCGGCTGTGGTGGCTGGCGCGCCACCCGAACGAACTGAAGAAGGCCCGTCACCTTTATCGCGAATTAATCAAGCAAATTCAAAGCGATGGCTACCGCACAGAAACGTACCAATTTCCATTCGTATTGGACGAACGCGCGCTCGGCACGCGCATCTTGCAGCGCAGCCTCGGTTTTATCGACGTGCGCGGCGACCGCGAAGTGCTGATGCTCTACAAAAGCGCGATGCCCGCCCCCTTTGGGCATTGGCTTGTGGATTTATACGGTTGGCGCGCTCAGGCCATCGCGATTGGCATCACGGGCGGTGGCGTGCCGTCTTTGCAAGCGGCCTTTGCCCCGCGTTTGTTGGACCTTGCGTCGACTTTGCGCGAAGTGCGGCGCGCCAGGCGCTATACGCGCGATATCTATGTATTTTCACTCGAAGGTTGTGTGGAGCAGCGGATGTTGGCGGAGGTTTGCGCTTAGCCGCGGGTGCGCATTTGCAACGGCTTGTTTTGCGCTGCTGGCGCGCGGTTATGAATACACCTTTATCTTGGCGAGGTTCTGCCAGACGGCGCGCAAATCGTTTCAGCGTGTAAGGCCAAAGCGTTCCCTCTGGCGCAAGTCGGTCTGGCAGCCCAAATCGTCGGTCCGCTGACGATCGTGCCGTAGGCTCAGCAGCTGTGAAATATCCATTTCACAGCTGCTGAGTAGGGGTCAGGTGTTAGCAGTTTCTGCGTGCCTGTGCGGTAAGTTATTGATATTATCGAGTCTATGCAATGGAATCCGAGTAGGCGGCTGGTCGATCGCCAGAAATTGCCAACACCAGACCCCATTTGAGAGCGGTGACAAGGTTTTTTCACACGCTCTCAGCGATGCGACCACCCCTCGGTGGCGCGGGCGAGGTTTTCACCAGTGTCGGCAAAACCACTGCGTTCGCACCACCACGAACCGCCCAAGACAACTTGTCTTACGCGCCAAAACCTCGCGCGTTCACAAGCAAAAGGCCTTCCAATTACCCCAAAAAGCGCGCCCAATTTGCGCGCCGAAATCCCTTGATTACCGCAACCGCGCGCCGTTAGGCGCAAAATAACCCTTTGCAAATGTCAGCCGCGCGCAGCGCAAAAGCCACTTGCCTGCGAGGCAAAAGGCCTGGTGTTAACGCCGCAGCAGTGCGTGCAAAACGGCCAAGCGAAATTCCGCAGAAGCCCGAGAATCACCAATAGGCAACGACCGTTGTGCAAGTTCCTGCGCCAAATCGGCATTGCCTGCAACGGTCAGCAGCACAACCTTTGCTTGCACGCCTTGAATGGCCAGGCGCAGTTGGCCTTGATCCCGCCCCACCGCCACAGCGACCAGCGCGGGCCCCAACGGCGTACGGCGAAACTGTCGGTAACTTGTCGGAAATGCGGCACCTTTGACCACAACGCCGGTCAGCAGTTCGTCCGCGGCAAGGTCACATTGCAGCACGTCTACTTCACGCACGCCGCGCAGCGATGCCACTTGCACCCGCGCACCCAGCAGCGCCAGAGGCGCAAGCAGTGAGCCAGAACCCGCCACATTGCCGCCGATCGTCGCTTGTTGCCGAATCTGTCGCGGCGAAATCGCCAAAACGCCCTGGCGCAGCGCAGTAAATCCGCGGTGTTCCGTCAACGATGCCGCCAAAATGTGCAGAGGCACCATGGCGCCGATGTGCAATTCATCGCCCAACCATTGCAAGCCATTGCAGCCCATGTGCTGCAAATCCAACAAGTCCGCGGGCCTTTGGGCCGCTGGCAAGGCGTACACGCGCGTCGCGCCGGCCAGCACCACCGCTTGCGGATGCTGCGCTCGCAGTTGCAACGCCTCCGGCAGCGATTGCGGGGTCAAATACATCTATAAATCCTGCAAGGTGTGCGAATTTTGCTGCAATGCCCGCCAAACCGATTCAGCCGTAAGTGGCAAGTTAAAAAGCGGCGCCCCAATGGCCCGCGCGACCGCGTTGGCGATGGCCGGCGCTACCGCCATCAAGCCGATTTCGCCCACGCCCTTGCAGCCCAGCGGATGGGTCGGTTCATGACTTTGGGCAAAAAGCACATCGATCGGCGGCACTTCAAACGCCCGCGGCGTGCCGTAGTCGGCCAGACTGCCGGTCGCGAGGCGACCTTGCGCATCAAAATCAAGGCGTTCTGTCAACGCATAGCCTATGCCCTGCACGGCGGCACCCAACACCTGACCGCGGGCCTGCAGCGGATTGAGGATCCGCCCGGCGTCGACGCCAAGACCCAGCCAGCGCAGGTGAATTTGACCCGTTGCTAGGTCGACATCGACAATCGCTTGGCACGCGGCAAACGGCGGCGCATTGGTCGCAGGGACATGGCGAAAAGTTGTTTCAAGCGGCAGACTTTCTCCCGCATCACGGCGCTTGAGCAAGACGGCGCACGCGGAAAATACAGCTGTTCCAGCCACATACGTCCGTCCCGAGGCGTGCGCTCCACTGTCCTCCAGTTCCGCCGACGTTGGCTCAAGGACGACCTTGACTTGCTCTAGCGGCAGATTCAGCGCTTCGGCCGCGACCAGTTGCAGCGTCGTCGCCACGCCCGTGCCGCCTTGGTCTGGCGCGCCGCTGCGGACAAAAAGGCCCTCGTGTGTCCAAAGCACTTGCGCCATCGATACTTCGGCGCGGCCTTTGCCCGACGTGTGCATGGCGCACGCCAAGCCCACACCGCGAACGCAGCCCGTTGGCGTTGGCGGCAGCGCAGTCAGGGCAGTGGCGCAAGATTTTTCAACTAGATCAAGGCATTGACGTATTTCGCACGAGGAAATGACGGCGCCTTTGGGTGAAAATAGGCCATTTTCGGTGTTGACCACGCCGACAGAAATGTTGGCTTGGGCCGTTGTAGTGAGGTGATCGCGGCGAAATTGGATAGGATCCAGGTGCTTGTCGCGGCACAGCAAATCCGTATGCGTTTCAATGGCAAAGGTCGCCTGCGGATTGCCAAAACCGCGCGTCGCGCCGGCGATCGGTTTGTTGGTGCGGCAGACATGGCCGATAAAGCGCTGATTTGGCGCGGGATACAGCGCCAGAGGCCGCAGGGCGCGCAGCACGACAAAAGGCCCCAGATCGAGGTAGGCGCCGGTGTCGTAAAACACTTCCAGTTCGCGCACGAGCAGTTTGCCTTGGCCATCCAGCCCTGATTTGACGCGCATCTGCGCACCGTGGCGCACGCGGCCGGCGAGCCAGCCGCTGCCGCGATCTAGCTGCATTTGCACGGGTTTTTGCGTTTGTTGCCCAAGTAAGGCCGCCAGATATTCCAAATCGTCCATGCGGCTGCCAAAGCCGCCGCCGACCGGTGGACAGCGAATTTCCACTTGATCTTCAGAAACCTTGAGCCATTGTGCCAACTGGCGGCGCAATTCAAAGGGCGCTGGTACACCTTTGTGCACGATCAGGCCGCCTCCCGATCGCGGTTGCACGACACAAAAATACGGTTCCAAAGCACCGGCTTGCACGGTTGCGGTGGAAAACCAGTCCTCGCGTACGCTTGCAGCTTGAACAAAGGCCGCGTCGACATCGCCCGTTTGCCAGTGAATCGGTCCAAACGGCAGTGCGGCGTTGGCTTGGCCCGTATGCACACACGCGCCATTTTCCGCGCGGGATGACGGCAAATCCATCACTGTTTCAAGTAATTGCCACTGCGGCTGCAGGACCGCCAGCGCCGCAAACGCCTGTTCGCGGGTCTCGGCAGCGAGCAATGCCACGGGGGCACCGGCGTGACAGGCCTCGGCATCCAGCAATGGCCGCGACGAAATGGGGGAATCGTAAAACACTTCACCCGGTACGGGCGGCGCGTCAAATTCCAGTGCTGAAATCACGGCATGCACGCCGGGCATCGCCCGCGCTTGCGCGAGATCGAGCGCAAGCAGGCGCGCGTGGCCGTGCGGGCTGCGCAAAGCGACGCCAAAAAGCGCGTGGGCAACCTGCAAATCGGTGGCAAAAGCCACGCGCCCACAAGCTTTTTCCAACGCGTCGCTTTGCGGCGTGCCCTGTGACGGCGATGTTTCGCCGCGCAAGATCTGCACGCCGCAAGTCAAAAGTTGGCGATAACCAGTGCATCGGCACAGGTTGCTGGCCAGTTCGGCGGCCAGTTCGTCTTCATTTTTTGGAACAAAACCTTGTTGTTGCAGTTCCGCCAAGGCCACAACCATGCCAGGTGTGCAAAATCCGCACTGCAGCGCACCGCTTTGGGCCAGCGCTTGTGGAATCGGCCCACCGGCAAAACTGACAACAGTCTGAATTTTTCGGCCGCTTGCGCGCTGGGCTGGGACCAAGCACGCCAACACGCGCTGACCGTCGAGCAGCACGCTGCAGGCGCCACAAGTCCCTTCATCGCAAGCTATTTTTACAGACGGCACTTCAGCGCGATCGTGGGCCAGTGCGCGCAGGGTTTCGGCCAGTGTCGCCGTGTGGGGCACCGCAACGGCGGCGGCCGCGCCATCGACGGTGCCGTGCCACAGCCATGCCTCGGCGTTGCCCACGGTCTACACCTTTGTATCCAAATCGAGATCGTAGTCTTCCGGATTGCACGGTGTATCGACAAATTTTGTCAGCCAAGCGACATATTCGGCATCGAGGCCGACCAGCGACGCTCCCGGCACAATTTTCAGCGTGTTGACCGGATGCGAAATGCGGTTCCAAACCCACCAGCGCGGCAGACAGACGTAGGCTTCGGCCCACACAATTTCGCCGTGATCTTCGCCTTCTAGCACCACGGGGAAGGTCCGCCGGACCAAGTGCCAGCCTTCTTTTTCCTGCGGATCGAGTTGGCCTTCCAGCTCCGTTTGCTTCATGCGGTACAAAGCGCCCTTGACCACGCCGCCGCGTTTTGGCAACAGTGTTGCATAGTTGTGTTCACCGTTGCCGCTGTCTTTGGCAAAAGCGATGCGCCAGTCATCGACGCGGCCGAGTTTGTGGGCGCCAAACACCGTCAGTTTGCGCCGCTCCGCAAAATGGAACATGTTGGAAGCATAGCCAAAATACCAAGCGGTCGGCCCAGCGAACGGCGCGGCTTCGGGCAAGATGCCGCCTGGCCAATGGGCCAATTCGGACCACACGCCGGTGAAGACGTGGACCCAAGCGTGAATCAGCGGGCCTTCAGAACCCGCACGGATTTGGACAATTTTACGCGTAAATTCAGAACCATGGGCAGCATCCAGCGCGTCCAGCAGTGCCGCACTGCCGGGATACAGTTCACCGCCTAACCAAGCATCGCCGCCGCCGCGGATGTGCAAACCCACGCGCTGCATGCGGCCAGCCAACTGATAACCGACGCCTTTAACCAATGCGCGGCCGAGAAACAGGGCGTCACCTACGACGTCATGCGCGCCGCCACCGTGGGCGAAACTGCCATAAACCAAAACCGGAATTTGTTGTTGCATGCGATTTCCCTGTGTGGTTACTGGTTATTGGGCGTCGTTATTGGCGCAGCGATAAGCGGCGTCGGCGCAAGTTTGCTTTGCGCAGGCCAAAACGGTCAAGGCAACGCGGCCTGCAGCGCGCCGATCGGCAGCTCGCGCGGTGAAATATCCATCAAAATCGACAATGCCGCCGCAATCCCGGCCGCTTGGCCCATGGCCATGCACGTGATCTGCATGCGCAGCGAACTCTGGGCCAAATGGGTCGCCGACACGCAGCGACCGGCGACCAAAAGGCCATCGATCTTTTGCGGAATCAGGCAGCCATACGCGATGTCATAATCCACGTCGGCGTCGATGAGCGACGCTTTGCGCGCCCATTCATAGCCCGCTTCTGGGCGCGGATTGCCCGGCGTGGCTGAATGGACTTCCAAAAAGCCGGTGCCGCGGGCGATCGCGTCGTCGCGTTTGCGGTTGGTGCTGATGTCGTCTTCATGCATTTCAACAAGGCCGACCAAACGCCGCGAACTGCGCGCCCAAAGCGAACTGGAAGTATGTAATACGACCGCATTTTCGCAGCCCGCGACTTCCTTGCGCAAGAAATCGACGATGCGCTGCAAATTGTCGCGGGCGGTCATCTCCGCCATTGCAAGTGCGCGTGGATCCAAGGGATCGATCCATTGCGGCACCAAGCGCGCCCATGCCTGATCTTTGAGCACGCCGCCGCGCACGACCCGCGGAAACAGAATGCCGGCAAAAGTCGGTGGAATCAAACCACTTTGCCACGCTGCATCCAACTGCGGTCCCACCTGCTGCTTGGTCAATTGCATCCAGCCGGCAAAATCGACGTCGTCGGGCAAATTCAGTTGCAACCCGCCGAGCATGGCGACCAACGCCATGGGCTGCGTGCGGCCGTCGCTTTCGCGCCCGATGTGGAAGTCCGCACCGGCCTTGGCAAAAAGGTCGCCGTCGCCACTGCAATCCACGCTGACGCCAGCGCGAATGCGCCACAGGCCATCGCGCGCCAAGACGATTGCGCCCACGACCGCGTCGTTCTCCAGCCAAGCATCGACCAGATTGGTGTGAAAAAGCGTTGTAACACCAGCCTGTTGCAGCAGCTTGTCGATCAGCCATTTGGCGGTTTCGCCATCCCATACCGGCTTGATCACGGCGCGTTCGGCCACCATGGCATCGTACAATTCACGGGCGATGCCTTGGACGGCAAAAGAGGCTGGATCGGTATTTTTACTCCAATATTTAAAGGGTTCATAGCCCACAGGGGTCAGATTCATCCCCAAGACCATGGCACCGCCGGCGCTTGCCTGTCGTTCGATCAGCATGGTTTTGCAACCGCGACGGGCCGCTGAAATTGCAGCCGAAAAGCCCGCAGGACCGGCACCGATGACCAGCACATCGCAAGATTCTTCGCGCACAAGGGGCAGCGAAACATGCTGGGCAACGGTCACAGTGCCTCCGCCAAACGCAGAATTTCTTTCATGAACATCGGCAAATCTTCGGGCTTGCGCGACGTGACCAGATGACCGTCGACCACGACTTCAGCGTCGGACCAAAGGGCGCCCGCGTACTCCAGATCGCGGCGAATCGACGGCCAACTGGTCACCTGCCGTCCCTGTACTACATCCGCGCTGATAAGCACTGAACCTGCATGGCAAATGGCGCCGACGATGCGCCGTGCCGCCATGGCTTTTTGGACAATTTGCAACACATCGGCATCCATGCGCAGTTTGTCGGGCGCCCAACCGCCTGGAATGACGACAATGTCGTAATCTGTTGCCAGCACCTGATCGGCGGTATGGGTGGCCGAGCACGGATAGCCGTTGCGGCCGCGGTAATGCGGTGCAGTCGCAGAACGCCCAACGACATCAACAGCATAACCCGCTTCTTGCAAGCGCAGAATCGGATACCATGCTTCGAGTTCTTGGTAATCGTTTTCCACAAATACGCATGCCGTACGCTTTGAACTGACGTTTTCCACCCGCGCTCCAACTTCGCCCGGTCGCGGGCGCGCAGCATTGTGGCGCGAAATGCCCGCTGAAGTCGACCCGATCTCCGCGACGGCTTGCAACAAAAAAACCGCAACGGCATTTGACCGCAACTTTTTGCTTGATCGCCGGCGGAGATTATGACAAACTTCTGACGACAGCGGTGTCCGTTGTCAGTGGGGTCGGCGATGGGTAGATGCAGTTTCAGGCCATGGATTCTTGTAATTTCGCTGCTATATCCCGCGAACTCGTTCGCCGACGTCAGTTTTGATCCAACACCGGGTGTTGTCGCCGAACAACCTGTCGAGAAGCACGAAGACTGGATTCGCCAATCTGACATGAATCTGACTCGAAGAGCGAGCGGCTTGAATCAGTGGGAAGGCGACGCGACGGCCAGTTTGGGCTCTGGCGCGCCCGGCGGCTTTTCAGCGACGCCGGGTGTCACTGGCCGGTTGGGCTTGGGCTATGGTTTAACGGCAGAATTGAGCGCGTTCGGTTCTGCGATTCGCCCCGACAGCTATCGCCCCGGGGTGGGATTGAAGTGGCAATTTCTCGGCGACGCCAAGTCCAAATTCAGCGGTGCTATCATGGGTTTGTATCGACCCGAAGGTTTTAATACCTCTGAAGGTGAAGTAGAAGTGCACCTTTTGGGCGCCTTCCGCAGAGGCCGCAGCGAACTTCTGCTCAATTTGACTGCGGGAGGCGATGCAGATGGGCGCGAACAGGACGTCGAAGCGCACCTCGGCGGCGGGTACCATATTAGCAATGATTTCATAATCGGCGGCGAATATCAGTCGAGGGCGTCCTTGGGCAGCAGGATCGAGAAGACGGGCGTGCAAGAGCACATTGTCGGTCCATCTGTGCAATACCGCTTGGGAAAATTTCTTTTGAGCGGCTTGGCGGGCGCGGGCGCCATTCAGTTGCAGCACGGATCAGCGCTGGAAGTCGGCGGCTACGGCATGGCGCGCTTGGGCTATCATTTCTAGCCAGCAAAAGTCGCGTCTACTCCTTGATAATGCAAATCTTTGGCGCGCAAGAGGCGATGAGCAATCCGCCTTCTTCCACCGCGTGGCGCTTCCAGCAAAAAGCGTCCGGACCGCAATCGCTATCGTCGGTGCACAAAAGCGAACACCAGGCGGGGTTGGTCGGCTTGATCGCGAGCGGACACACTTTGGCCACCGTGTTGCCAGCGCAATCGTCTTTTGTTTTGCAGGGTTTGCCGACGCCAAAACTGTTGGCGACGGCGTCCGGGCACGGGATCTTGGCTTTGACGTCGGGCGGTGGCTTGATTTCAAGGGCGTCGGCGCAAGGCAAGGGCGCGCAAACGGACGTTTTTTCGCCTTGAGCGATGCAGCGCGCGTTGGGCCCACATTCCTGCGCGTCCAGTCCAAAGCAATAGCGCGTGCAAAAGTCGAACGCTTTGGCGTCGTTGGAATGCGGACAAGTGACCGCCAATTGCCCTTGGCAATCGTCATTGGTTTGACACGGCTTGCCCACGCCGATGACATTGACGGCGGCATAACCCGGGCAGGCAAGCGACGACGAACCCGGTGGAATATCAGCGGCATTGGCCGCAGCATCTTTTATACCAGCGGAGTCGACTTGGCCGTCGCCAGCGGGCACATCGGCCAACGGTTGTGTTGTATCTCCGATGCCTGCATCGATTGCGTCGCTTTGCACGGCCGCATCTGCGTCGGTCGCAGCGGTAACGGGCACACCGCACGCGGGCATGCAAGCCAGCGCAAGTGTCGCGGAGGTGACCTGCGCAAAATCCGCTATAAATCGGTGATTTATCAAAATTGCATCACCATCGCCGGCTCGGGCCCGAGCAGCCCGGGCGTCTGGCCAGTCAGCGCCAAAGTGTCCAAATTAAACTGCGAAACCAGACTGTTTGAGCCCATGGCGTACAAAAACTTTGATCCCGGCGGCACGGTGGCGTGGGCGATCAATTGGCCAGCCAGCTTGATCGTGCCAATTTTTTGCAAGGTCGGTCGATCGAGAATTTGAATTTCATTGACGATATCTTTGTTCTTCATTTCCATGCCCAACATGGGCACGTCTTGCCACAGCACCACGACGACCCGCGAATCGTCGGCCGAAAAATCGACCCAGTGCACCAATTTCTTTTCAAACACAGCCACTTGTGGCGGGGCGAGCGTGGCATTGACGTCGAAAATGGTCACGCTGGATCCGGTCAAATTCGCCGTTGCGACCCACAGGCCGTTGTGCGACACCTTGACGTCCGAAGGGCCGATCCATTTGGGCACTGCGGGGTTGGCAGGGATTTCCCAAGTGTCCACCACCTGTGCGGTTTTTGTTTCGACCACCGACACGGTGTGTTCGATCCAGTTGGCCGCGTAAATTGTCGCGCCGTCTGCGCTCACGGCAATCGTCGACGGCGAAGTGACCACGACAATTTTGGCAAAAGTCTCCGTTTGCGGATAAAAAATCGCCAAATTCTTTGATCCCGGCGGCAAATTGCCCGATTTGAAGTCAATGCCGCTCTGATCCAGCACCATAAAGCCATCGACAATGCCGATCACGCTGCCGTTCAGAGCCCCGCGCACTTGGCCTGGATGGACTGGGGATTTAATGCTTTTGATGAACTGCCAATTCTTGGCGCTGCTGCCCTGATCGTAGCGATCCAACGCCGCATTGCCAGGTAAGTAAACGGTTTTCTGTCCGGGCAGGACGCCACAGCCGTGAAAGGGCTCTCCGCCAGCACCAATGGTCGCGGCGACGTTCATCTTGCCCAGTTCAATCACCGCATTTTTCCCCGTGATAAGTGAAACAAATCCAAGTGGATAAGCGTCATTGTCGTATTTCACGTCGGTTGCGACATCGGGCCAAATGGCCACATCGGGCGCACCTACAGCATCCGCATCGGCAGAAATTTCAGCAAAATTAGCGATATCAGGCACATCGGCAGTGGCGCTGGCATCCAACGCTGCGGCGACATCCGCGAGACTGTCGAGCCCCGCGTCGATGGCGTCGGCCGGCAGCGAAATGTCGACAACTACGGAATCAGGCGCGTCTTTTTCGATTGTATCCTGGAAGTCGGCGGCGTCAACCACCGCTTCACTGCCCTCCAAAATCGCATCGGCGATTTCAGTCGCTGCCGCATCAGTCACAGCATCTTGTGCAAGATTGTCAGACACATCTGCCATATCAGCGATCTGATCGGCGGCTTGTGCGTCCGCTGTGGCAGGGTTGCCTGTGCCGCACGCAGCGGTGCAAAGCCCTGCAAGCAATGCCGCCGCGCCCAAGCGCAAAACTTTCCCGCATTTTGCCAACTGCCATTGCATCGTACAGCGTTTTCAGCCGCAGAAAAAACCCGCAGCCCCGCAACTATACTTGCAATTGCCGCCGAGAAACGCAAGGATTGCCGTGCAATTTATCGGCTGGTTGCGCGGCCATGCAAAACGACTATTCTGTGGCTGGAGGTTTGGCATGTTTCGCTGCGCAATCGCATGGATGTTTCTCGGTCTGGTGGCCTGCGGTGCGACGGCCAATGGCGGTGGCGGCACGGCCAGTGACAGCGCAGCGGCCAAAGACGCCGCCGTCGAAACGGCTGCTGCTGACGCACCCGACGCAGCGGCTGATGCGGCCGCCAACGATGCAGGGCCTGCAGACGCGCCCCCCACGGACAGCCTGCCGAACGACGGCGGCCAAGCGGACGCGGCCAAGTTGGACGTCGGCAACGACGGCGCAACCAGCGACAGCGCCGCCAACGACATCGGCCTAAGCGACATCGTTGCCAATGATTCTGGTGGATCGGATGTGAGCAAAGACGCTGGCGGCAGCGATATGGCCAAAGTCGATTCCGCCAACGACAGCGGGCCAAGCGGCAGTTGCAGCGGCAGCGGCAGTGTCAACTGCGCGATGGGCGGTGCCAACAGTTTCCCTGTATGGTCAGACACTTGCAAAGTCGACAGCGACTGCGCGGTGGCCCAGCACCAGATCAATTGCTGCGGCACCAACGTGGCGCTGGGCATCAACGTCTGCGCCAAGGACAAATTTGCAGCCGCCGAAGCCACTTGCCAAGGCCAGTATCCCGGCTGCGGCTGTGCCTCGTTTGCCACCTTGGCCCAAGACGGCTTTAGCGCCTTTGGCGCCGACGACATTTTCGGCGCCAAATGCACGGCCGGCTTGTGCCAAAGTTACGTCAAAGCGGCAAAAATCGACTGCAAAATCGGCGAGCCTGGCTTTCCCAAACTGTTCAAGTATTGCCAAATCGACAGCGATTGCGCCACGGTGACGCATCAGAAGGATTGTTGCGGCACAGAAGTCGTCTACGGCATCCACAAAGCCGCCAAAGACAACTACGATATCGCTGAAATTGCTTGTAAAATTCCCGCCGCCTGCGATTGCATGGCCCAGCCCACCGCGGCCGAGGACGGCAAGGCGATCGACAGCGGCACGCTGGCGGCCAAATGCGACAGCGGCCAGTGCAGCAGTTACGTCAAATAGTGGTCAAAATTTAGCCCTTGAGCGTATCGGCCCAATGCTGCAATTCGCGCGCGGCGCTGGCGGCGATTTTGCGCTGGTTCTCCAGTTGCGCTTCCAACGCCGATTCCCTTGCCGTAGCTGAAGCCAGTTCCGTCGCGATTTTCTGCAGTTCGCTGCTGCAGCTTTGCGCTACCTGTTCGGCGAGCATACGCGCGTCCACGGCTGCTGCCCGCGCTTGTTCGGCGCCTTCCAAGCGCAAGCGCACGTCGGCGAGCGTTGCGCGCAGCGCATTGAGTTCAGCTTCGCGTTCGGGTCGTACCGCTGACTGCGCGTGTTGTAACTTTTCGCGCAGCTTTGTGTTTTCGGCGTCCAGCAGCGCATTTTCACCCAGTGCTTCTTGCAATTTACCCATAAATCCAGCCAGTTCATTAAAGACACCGCTGGCAGGTCGCGACGGCGTGGCGGCAATGGCTGCAGCTTCGGTGGCCGCTTTGGCCGCGCTAGCTGCGGCGATCGGCGCAGTGACAGTTTCATCCACAGGATCTTCAACAGTTTCAACGATTTGTTCCAGAACTTCAACACTTTCTGAGCCCGAAGCAACCGCTTCCGAGGCGACGGCATCGAGCTCTTCCGCTTCGATTTCAATGGCATCTATCTCATCATCGATTTCAACAAGCACGGTGTCATCTACTGCAACCGGCTCGGCCGCGATCGCATCGATTTCGAGCAGTTCAAGTTCGCCGTCGTCTTCTTCCAATTCCTCAATCAATTCAATACTATCTAGCTCTTCTTCGATTTCGACGTCCAATTCTTCGACCAATTCTTCAGCGGCCAATTCCTCCAGCGTTTCTTCGACTAGACCGCCGGTTGCCAGCGCGGCTGTCTCTTCCTCTTGATCCATTTCTTCAAAGGCGTCCGCGTCAAATTCTTCAAGTACTTCATCGGCCTGTGCTGCAACAATGGCAACGGCGGCGGCTGGGGTTAGAGGTGGCGATTCCGGCAATTCTTCCAGTTCCTCGAGTTCCTCCAACTCTTCCATTTCCTCGATCAGATCGTCGGCCACCAAATCATCCTCAAGTAATTCATCAGCTTGCAGCTCTTCCAATTGCAGTTCATCGGTCTCTATCACGTCCATTTCCAGCACGTCGTCATCGCCCACCGCGATCACATCCATCATCCGCGTATGCGTGGTGTGGATATCGGATACGTTGCGCAAGGTGGTGCCTGTAATATCGGGCAGTTCTTCGCCATGGACCGGCGGCGGCACCTGAACGCCGGTTGCTTCTGCCCACAGTTCAGCGGCCGCCGGACCAAATTCCTTGCCAATGCGCGACTGCACAACATAGCGATCGGCAACCACTTTACCGCGCTGATGCCGCTTGACTTCGTCTTTTTGGTCATCGCGGTACACCACGATCAGCCGTGGCTCGACCTGCCCCTCGCGCCGCAGGGTGGCGACCATCGCCAACGCTCGGCGCAGCGTCGGACCCAAAACCGTCAAAACTACGGGCTTTTCGGTCGTCACCCGCATGGCTTCTTCCATCGTGCCGACAATCACCACGTTGGCGGGAATCGCCATTTGCAGCGCACGCTCAAGGACTTTGGTGCCGCCTACTAGCAACGCGACCGGTTCAGACATTGGGGTTCTCCTGCAACTGCATGTACGGCAAGGTAATTCTTTGTGGCACTGAGCGAACTTCCGCAACGCGCCGCAACAAACGCGGCAGAATTTCACGCTAGAACGCCGCCTAGGTCAAGCGTTGCGCCTTATGCGCTTGAAAACTCAGCGCTGCCGCCTTAACCTATCGCCCCTTGGCGCACCGCTCGCCAAACCAGTTACCGCCCGTTGCCGCCGAGGAATGACCGATGCTTGAGACAATTACCAAAGGATTTCGCAGTGCTCGCCACCGCCTTGCGGGGTATCGCGAACTGGACGCAGACACGTTGGATGAAGTACTGCAGGATATCCGCGCGTCGCTACTTGAAGCCGACGTTGAATTTGGCGTAGTCAAACAGTTTTTGGCCGATGTGAAGCAAAAGGCGCTTGGCGAAGTGGTGCAACTCAAGACCACCGACGCCCAGGGTCGCAAGCTGCAAGTGACGCCGCAGGACCATTTTATCAAGATTTGTCACGACCAACTCGTGGCCTTGATGGAATCGGGAGAGCCCGGGCTCGATCTCAAGAACAAAGGCCTGACCAAAATCATGATGGTCGGTCTGCAGGGGTCGGGCAAGACGACTTCTGCGGGTAAGCTCGCGAAATTGCTGCAATCTCAGGGCAAGAAGCCGCTGCTGGTGGCGGCGGATATTTACCGTCCGGCGGCGATCGAACAGCTTAAAGTTTTGGGGCAGCGTCTGGGCGTGCCGGTTTACAGCGTGCCGGGGCAGCAACCGCCTGATTTGTGTGAAGGTGGCGTCAAAGAAGCGCACAAACTCGGCTGCGATGTGGTGATTTTTGATACCGCGGGCCGTCTGACCATCGACAACCAATTGATGAATGAATTGGCTGAGATCCGCCGCCGTTCGCCGCCGGACAATACGCTGCTGGTCATTGACGCGATGATCGGCCAGGACTCGGTGACCACGGCCAAAGCATTTCACGACAAAATCGGCATTGACGGCGTGATTTTGACCAAATTGGACGGCGATGCCCGCGGCGGTGCGGCGTTGAGCGTCAAGGTCGTGACGGGCGCGGCGATCAAGTACGTCGGTATGGGCGAAGGGCTGGATAAATTAGAGCCTTTTCGCGCTGAAGGCATGGCCAGCCGCATTTTGGGCATGGGCGATATCATCGGCTTGATGACCGATTTTGAAAAAGTCATCGATGAAAAACAGGCCGAAGCCGACGCAAAGAAGATGCTCAGCGGCAAATTCACGCTGGAAGACTTTTTGACGCAGATCAAAATGCTCAAGAAGATGGGCAGTTTGCGCGATGTGATGGAAAAGCTGCCGTTCTTTGGCGATGCGATGGCCGACGGTGTGAAGTTTGACGACAAGGAATTGTTCAAGATCGAAGCGATGATCCAGTCCATGACGCCCAAGGAAAGGCGGCATCCGGCGATTATCAACGCGCGGCGGGTACAGCGGATTGCCAAAGGTTCAGGGCGCAAGAACGCGGATGTGCAGGATTTGTTGCAACGCTATGACGTCATGCGGCAGATGATGCAGCGCATCGGTCAAGCGCCGGGCCTGCTGTCGCGGCTGCCGGGCTTTGGTCAGATGGGCCAGATGGCCAAGATGAAAAATATGAATGTGGATCAGTTCTTTGACAGTTTGGATCAAGCCGGTGGTGGCGCTGGGCCCGGTGGGATGCCGGGGATGCCGGGTATGGGCGGTTTTGGCGGTATGGGCGGTAACCCCTTTGCGCCGAAGGGCAATTTGCCGCCGTCGGCCAAGGCGGGCTTTGATCGGGATCACCGCAAGAATAAGAACAAGATGGCGGCGCAAGCTCGGAAGAAGAATCGGAAGAAGTAACCCTACTTCCCATCGCCCCCGCTCACCGTCAAAACCAACGACTTCACCCGCCCGCGATAGGCCTCCAACGCCGCCTCAAACGCGGCCGCACGTGGCGGGTCATCGGCCTTGTCGCTCCAATTCACTAGCCCCGCCGCCGCCTTATCCGCATATTCGCAAAGCAGTTGCAGCGACGCAAAAATGTCCTTCAGCGTCTGATCGAACGCCTTGACCTTAGCCAGATCGGCGTAACTTTCGGCCATCCCACGATAATTCTGTTGCATATCGCTGGCATACGCGCGTACATCCGCGGCGGGCATGCCGCCCGTGCGCATCGCTTGGCCCAAACCCGCAAATGCATAATGGCCGTGAATCGCCGTTACCAGCGAAGTCCGCGCGATGGCATCGAGAAATTTGGCTGTTAAATCCGGATCTTCATTGGCCTTGCGCGACAGCGCCCGCGCTTTGTCCAGCGCCGCAATCAATTGGCCCAACGCGCCCGGACCGCGGTAACTGCCTTTTTCCGGAGCAGTTTCTGGGGGCTTGGCCGCCACCGGTTCTTTGCCGGCTTTCGGCTTGGCCCCTGCTGCCGACGCCATTGCCAAAATCAGCCCTAAACTCAGGATAATCTGCAACAATTGGCCATTTTTCCGCTGACTCATCTCCTGCCTCCGCAAACTGCGCTGACGATGGTACGCTAAGCACCGCGCCGCGCCTACGCATCGCCCGAGCCTGCCATGCTTTGTCTAAAATCTCGTACCGAATCTGTGTGGTTACAGCGAGCAATCGCCAACACCGCGGAAATTTTGGTCGACCATGCCCATTGCGAACGCAAGGCCGCGGCCAATGCCCTGAATTTGCTGGCTAAATACCCGGAACAGCCGCAGTTCATCGCGCCCATGCTGGCGCTCGCCCGCGAAGAAATGGACCATTTTGAGCAGGTGATCGCTTTGCTGGATGCCCGCGGCATTGCCGTGTCGCGCCAAAGTCCATCAGGCTATCAATTTGGTTTGTTTAAGCTTTTGCGCAAAGGGCTGCCGGACAAAATCATCGACACCTTGCTGGTGGCGGCGCTGATCGAAGCCCGATCGTGTGAACGCTTTGTCCTGCTGTCCCAACGGCATCCCGATGAGGAACTGCGCGCGCTTTATCGCGATTTGCTGGAAAGTGAAGCGCGGCATTACGGTGTTTTTGTGCGCTTGGCCCACACGCTGGCCGATCCGGCGGCCGTGCGCGCGCGGCTGGATGAACTGGCGCTGGCGGAATGCACGATTTTGGAGAATCTAGCGCCGATTGCGCGGATTCATGCGTGATTGGAACCGGTCTTCAAATTAGGGCCTGTCTAACAATAAGTCATCGACACCGAGGGCGTCGATGGCGAGCCGATTTGCAGGCGGAATGAGGGAAGATATTGGAATCTCTGACCGATTGACAACGGACAAATCGGCCGTCAGCGGCGACCGAATGTATGAGTTATTGTTCGACAGGCCGTTAAGGCGCATCCGCCGGCAAAAGCCCAAACTTCTTCATAGAAGCCGGCAACTTCTGTGGCAAAAGTTTGGCCACTTTCAGGCCGATTTCACCCTGCAATTCCGGCATCAGTTTGATGGTCTTTTGCCCGACCGGCGTCTTGTAAAATGCCGTAATCGCGTGCAATTCGTCCACAGTAAACCGCGTCGCATAGATTTCCGCCGCCCACGCCAGCAACTCGTCATACGGCAGAACGTCGGCCATCACGTCTTGCATGCGTTTTTCAAAATCATCGGGCAGTTTTTCCGACTGTTTGCGCAGTTCACCGGACATCGCCGCAATCATTTGCTCGGTCATTTTCAGATAAATATCGCGAGGTACTACAAAGTGCACCAATTCCAGCGCCGCCTTTTGTTGCGCCGCCATCTCCTTGGACGCCGCCGCTTCGCCCGCCGGTTTGGCTGGGGTCGCGGCCAAGGCAACACCGATGCCGCCCACAGCAACAATCAAACCCAAGCTGGCCGCCCACTGCTTGATTTTCATTTAGATTCTCCCTCCGTGGCTACGGCTTTTTGCGACAAGCTTCCGCTTTCTTTTTCAGGGCATCGGGCATATCGGCTGCGTCGATGGCATCTTTGAGGTATTGCATTTTGGCCTTGGACGATTCACCCGCCGGAATCGAACACAGCGCATCCAGTGCCTTTTCACGTACTTCCATATCGGTATCGGATAAGAAGTTGGCCAACGCATCCATGCTCTCAGCCAATTTTGATGAGCCCAATGCCGCAATCGCCTGAACTTTCACCTCCTTAGAGTTGTCAAATGCTGCTTTGCGCAGCGCTTCAATGTCTTCAGCCGTCACTTTGTCCGACAGCGCTTGGACGCAGGTCAAACGCACCGCGGAATCATTGAATTCCATGCCGCGGCGAAAAATCGGCCGCAACTTGTCCGCGTTGGTCGGATCGCGCAGCGCCAGCAGCGCCGCATGGGCCGCGCGTTTGACTTCGGCGTCCGGATTGGTGACCAATTTTGAAATTTTCTCAACACCGGCTGGGGCTTTGCGCTTGGCCAAGCCGTTGATCGCCTCAATGCGCACGCGCTTGTCTGGATCGGAGACCATTTCGATCAGTACATCGTCGGCTTCGGTGTATTTGCTGGAAGCAGACCCTTGAGAAAGCGCAACCTGCTGGCGCACTTCGGCGTCAGTGTCCTTTTTCATTTCCGCCAGATCGCGCGCAATGCCATCATCTTGCAACCGCGCCAACGCATACACAGCTGAACGTTTGATGTTGATATCCGGATCTTTTTTGGCTTCCTGCAAAATCGCGACCACGTCCGGCCGCGGCCGTGAACCTTTGGCAAAATCGGCCAACGCCCGAATTGCCATCTGGCGCACCGCGATATTTTTGCTGCCCACAAGCGACTTTACCTGCTCCAACCGCAGCGAGGCCAAAATTTCCACCGCCGCTTTCATCATGACTTCTTTGTCGCGGGCCTTGGCGTCGGCAGCGTCGGCCAGCGGCACGATTGCGCGTTCGTCTTTGAGCAACGCCAACGCTTCCGCAGCCGCCGCGCGCACTTCGGCCGATTCATGCTTAAGCGCATCGATCAATGCAGGTGAGGCAGTTTTTGCGCCGCGCTTGCCGTACGTTTGACAGGCAAAAATCGCGCCCGGCGCTTTGCCTTTGGTAATCAGATATTGCAGCGATTGATCTTGAGCCGCCGCCGAGCCATTTTCCACCAGCACCATTGCGATCTGCTCGCGCATTTGCGCCGACAGTTGATCGCCGTCCATGGCCGTTTGCAACAAATCGTATTGTTTCAAGGCGACTAGGCCCTTAAACGCCGCTTCACGCACGTTGGCATCAGAATGCGACAGCGCACCGACTAGCGCGGGTGCCGCAATCTTAACTTGCGTCGATTTGGCCAATTTTTCTACGGCTTCTAATGCTTCTTTGGCCGTTCCGGTGCGCAATTTTTCACTTTCCAAAATGATCTCGTATTTCTTATTGCCTGATTTTGACAGCGCTTTGACCGCGCGCAGTTTGAGTTCGGCATCCACATCGTTTTCCACCAGTTCTTCGAGCGCGGTGTCCACAGGGCCCGGCGATTTGAAACCACTTGCAATCACAGCGTCCAACGCCACACCGCGCACGGCCACTGACGGGTCCTTGAGACCGGGCAACGCGTCGTCGGCCTTGAACTTGAAGGCCTGCCGCATGGAACCATCGGCAATGGCTTCCAAATACGCAATTTTGGCCCGCATGGAATTGCCAGCCAGCGCATCGGTCAATTGTTTTTTCAAGCCCGGATCGCCTTTTTGCAGCTTCTTGATCGCCTCCATCGCCATCACCGGCCGGCCACTTTCAATCACAAAGGTGCTGGCGACCAAGTTGACCTGCTCATAAAACCGCAGCAAATCCCACATGTACACGATCGGCACGTGGGCGGCATAGCTCAGATCCTCAATGGTCACACTGGTTTTGATAAACGGCGGCGCCAAAATTTCCGTAAAGCCCTGGGCCGACAAAGACCAATACACTTCGGCAAGCACTTGATCTGCATCGGCCATTTTGTCCAGCACCAACGTGGCCCGCGTGGCAGAGTCGATGCGCAAGCTGGTCGCGCCGTAGGCCTTGGGCGAGCGCGCGCGCAAAGCGTCAAAAGCCTTTGTCGGACGCGAAGATGGCCCTGCATCGGCCAACGCTTTGTTGGCCTGCGGCACGATCATCGGCAGCACGACACCGCCGATGTCGACCTGATCGAGCACGAATAGCAAAACTTCAGCGCGTTCAGCCGCTTGGACGTACGTGGCTGGAAATGCAACGGCAAAAACGCAGACCAACGCGAAAACAAGCCGACACAAGCGTGCTAAAACAAGGGGATAACCAGCGGACATCACAGAACCTCCAGAACACGGGCGACCCACGGGCGGACGGAAACAGGGGCGAACAGCGGCCCAAAATCCGCGCGTGGGCGGAAAAATTTGGCGGGCGCGCCATGTACAAGCATGGGCGATCGCGCGGCAACGATCAAGCCAATGGCGCCGTGTTTGGCGACAAAACTGCGGCCGATCTAAAAGCATATGAAATAATATCGGTATCTGGCGCGCGTCGCTGCGCACGGCACGGCCGCTGCGCGATGTGCCGCTTGGTCGTCAGATGCGGCGCCTGTTGCGCGCGATCAGCAGCGCCAAACCGGCGACAAGCCCAAATGCGGCCCAACCTCCGTCGGCAGCACGCGGAGTCGCCCGACAGTCATTGGCCAAAGAGCCGTTGAGCGAATTGGCATCCACCGTCCCGCCCGCATCGACACCTTCTAAACCACTGACACATTTTCCATTTTCCACATGTTGCAGCGGCCCGCACACCGTCAATGGCACCGACTTGCTGGCCTCATGCGCAGCGTCGTCGCGGGCGGTCAATTGCACCGTGTACTGCCCCGGCGGCGCCAGAATCGCGTTGCTGTCCAAACCGTCCCACGCCACATCGATGCCAAGGCTGGGTGCGGTGGTTTTGGCGGATTTTTCGAACACATTTTTGCCGACGTCGTTCAAGATGCGCATTTGCCAACTGGCCAGTCGCGTCGCATCGCTGATTTGCCCCGTGATCTGGCCGCCTGTGTGGGCCATCGGCACGGCCACCGGTTGCACCGCCAGCGCATCGACCCGCGGTGGCGAGTTGTCGACGATCGTCACGCCATCGCTCTCAACCACCTGAGATTGCGCGGCGGTCAGGCCTTGTCCTTCCCGACCGGCCACTTGAGTCCGGTACGTTTCACCGGGCAAAAGCAACAGCCCATCGATCTTGCCATCGGTCAGCCCGCCGACGTCGCGCCACGGAGAAACAATATAACCTGTAGAATCAACCAATTGAACCGAATAGGCTGCTGCGTTGTCCAGGGCCGCCCAATTGACCAGGACTTGCGTCGTTGATTCTTGCACATCGATATCGGCTTGGGCCGTGAGCGCCGGACCTGTGGCGTCGTGTTCGCGCGCCCAAGCAGCCTTGCCCAGCTTGTTCTTGTCCAGTGCATACAGGTAACCATCGCTAAAGGTTGTAAGAATCTCGACTTCCCCATCGCCATCGATGTCTGCCGCGATCGGATCGCCAAACAGTCCGCCCCAATTGATCGCCCAATCGACCGAGCCATCCTGCGCGTTGACGGCGTACAGATAGCCCGCTGTGTCGCGAAACACCAAATTGGCATGACCTAGGCCGACCAGATCCTGCACTGCCACCATGCCGTGCAGTGTGTGGCTGCTCGACGGCGCGCTGTCCAACGCATAGGACTTGCCGTCGACAAACATGCGCGACCACAAGATTTTACCATTGGCCGCATCGCGCACCTGCAAATTGGGCAGGACATTGGGCGCAACCACCACATAAAATCCACCCAACATCGGCCATAAGGCATTGGAACGTCCCGGAAAACTGATCGGATCAAACCATGCAACCTTCCAATCTGGCGCCAAATACGCCGCGGGCCCTGCCGCACCGTCGGGCACGACAAGGTCCATTTTGCCATCTTTATTCAGGTCTTGCGCAATTGCCACGCCGGACGAAGTCGGAAGGCCAGCCTGCGTCTTGCTCGTGCCGTCCTTGGCATCCAGCATCGTGAGCAAATAGTAGCTGGACCACAACCACCTCGGTTTGGCTGGATCGCCGTCGTCGAGCGCTGCTGCTGCGTCCACATTGGCTGCTGCGGCAGCGGAATCAGTCCACAGCGCCTTTTGGGTCTTGCCGTCCAACATCAGGTTGTAAATCTTTGCTGGGTCAAACAGGCCGGGCAAAGTGAATTGCAGCAGTAGATCGTCTGCCCCGTCCGCATTGGCGTCGTAGACAATCAGGCCATTCAACTGCGTTGGCTGCCAGAACCAGTTGTCCTTGGGATGGGCATACTTCCACATTTGCTTGCCCGCGACGTCATAAGCCGTCACGCTGGCGGTGCCTTTGAGCGGTCGCGTCCGCACAACGAATTCACGGGCCCCATCGCCGTTTACATCGGCCATCGCGATATTGGGCAAGGCACCGCGCGACTCGATTTGCAAGACCACTTTCGGTTCGTGCAGCGAGTCCGCCGCCACAGGATCCAGTGCATAGGCTGAAGCGCCATTGGACAACAAAATCAATGGTGTTGCGTCTGCATCGTGCACAGGGGCGACGAGGATCGCTGGATTGCTCCCGCCGCCGTAGCGCAAATCGGCCTGCTGGTCTTTATCGAGATCATTGGTAATTTTCAGTTGAGCGTCGAAAATCGGCGCGTGGCCATCGACATAGCCCAGCATGAGGTGCCGACTGCCATTGGGTTCAAGCAAGGTCAAACGCGCCCCGGCGCCCGGTGGTATTTTCAGTTTGGGGCCCCCCTCTTTCGGCTTGCCATTTTGTGGCAAATCGATGATTTCCAACGTGTCCGGCGAGCCTTCGCCGTTGCCGTCGCGCTGCATCAAGAGTTGCGCCGTCGTGCCCAAACCGCCCGCGAGCGGCGCGACGCTCCACTGAAGCTGTTTCCATTTGCCCAGCCCGGGCAGGACGTTGGCCTCGCTCCAACCGCCCAGCCCGAGATCGGCCACCGATTCAAAGCCCGTCGCGCGCGTCCAGCGCACGGCGTGCCAGTGGGCAATCGGCGCCACACTCTCCGTGGTGCCGGCAACCGCGAGGGTCACAAAGGGCCCCGTGGCATAAAATTTTGCCGTGACAACCGGTTGCAGGCCACCAGCGCCACCTAGCCATGGGGTCGTTGGGCCTAGGCTATGGAGAATTGCACCGGTTAGGGCATCGCGCACTTCCAGCGTCCACACGCCGCCCTGAAACCTGCCGTAAAGAATTTCCGCCTGACCATCGCCATCCAGATCGCCCATCCCACCCGTGCGGCAAGCAAAGCGGTCTTTGGCCAAATCGGGCAGAGACATGGACCAAACTTCCTCTAAAAGTTTGCCTTTTTGACGCAGCGCCATCAGCCCCTCCATGCCTTCTTTTTGCAGAACACCGTATACATAGCTGGCGCTCATCACCAAAAGCGGCGCTCCGCCAAGTTTTGACGGCACGGAAAAGGCCTGCACATTGCCCCCAGGAAATTGCTTCAGTTTTGCAGTCACCGCGATCAAAGCGCCGGTTTTTCCGGAAAACGCATAGACATAAAACAGGCCCGGCAGCAAAAAGTCGGCCAGTCCGTCGCCGTCGATATCCAAACTGCGTTCGCCGTTTGTGGCCGCGATTTGCACAGTCGGCGGACTTGTGTCGGTTTTGGCCAGTAACTGGGGCGCGCCAACAAGCCGGTAAACAAAAGTCGTGGCTTTGGCGCTCTGACCGCCGCCGCCACTGCCTGCGTAGGCCAAATCGGCCAGTCCGTCGCCATCGCGATCGTCGGCGGAAACAAAGGACACGTCGGGCAACTGCCCCGCTGGCGATGAAAACACAATCTTGCCATTGGCGCTTGAAATCACGTGCACAGCTGTCTGCGCCACGACAACCACGTCAGGGGTGCCGTCGCCGTTGAAATCCGCGATCGGCCCGAGTGCGGTGGCGCCCAAGGCGAGACTGCTCCACAGCAAAGCGCCATTTTGGCGCCGCGCCACCGCGCGGCCGCCTTCGACTGCTATCACATCCTCGCGGTTGTCAAAATCGACGTCGAGCGCGTGCGGCGATACGGGCAGGCCACCCAAGAAGGCCCGCCAGCGCATCACCGGCTCTGCAAGTTGATTCTTAGTCGCCGAGTAGCGCGAGCGGTGCAAATCGTGGGCCGGATGCGGCCAAAAGCGGTCCAGCGGCGCAGCTTGCGCCTGCATCGACAAAAATAGCCCGATCAGCGCGAACATTTGTAGAATTCGATAATGGTTGCGCATTTTCTGCTCCTTTTGGGTCAATTGGACCGGCGTTGGGCAAGATAGGAGAAACGCCAAAGGCTGCAACTGCCGTTGCTTGTTTGTTAGGTTGCACGGCGGTTCGATTTGGGCCACGGTGGGTGTGGGCAAAAGTAAATTTTACCGATACGCTGAAACCGCATCCGCAAAAATGCGATTTTTCCGATGCCGGTTCCAACTTGGAGAAAACCATGCGCTGGTTTACCCGCGGCGACCTCGACGGCTTCTTTGGTCTGGCGCTAGACAGCCTTGTGCAATTGTTGCTCATCGATGGGTTGTGCCGCTTCGTGCTCGGCATGCCGTCGGACCTTTTGTACGGCCGCGTCTTGCCCGGGGCGGCGATGTCGCTGCTGGTCGGTAATTTGTTTTACGCCTGGCAAGCGATGCAACTGGCGAAAAAGACAGGACGCACTGACGTTTGCGCGCTGCCCTACGGCATCAACACGGTGTCGCTCTTTGGCCATGTCTTTTTGATCATGTTGCCAGCCAAATTGGCGGCTCAGGCAGCAGGCCATCCTGATCCCGTGCGCATCGCTTGGCATGCAGGCTTGGTTGCAACGTTAGGTGCTGGTGTCATTGAGCTTTTGGGAGCGACTGTCGCCGACAAGATCCGCAAGTTCACGCCGCGTGCCGCATTGCTGTCGACGTTGGCGGGCATTGCGCTGGGCTTTATCTCGCTTGGTTTTCTGTTTCGCACTTACGCCCATCCGCTGGTCGGCCTTTCGACGTTAGGTGTTGTTTTATTGACCTATTTTGGCAAAGTGAAGTTCAAGTTCAACTTGCCCGGCGGCGCCGTCGCGGTAGTGCTCGGCGTGATTTTGGCGTGGGCCACCGGTCTGGCACCTGTCGGCCCGCCGCCGCTAGGTGCGGGCTTTCAGCTGCCGATTCCAGTACTTGGCGAATTGTGGCAGTCCCTGACCGCTGGTCACCTGCTGACTTACTTGGCCGTTATTGTGCCGATGGGTTTGTTCAACGTTTTAGGCAGCCTGCAAAATATCGAATCTGCCGAAGCCGCCGGTGACGCTTATCCAACGGCACCATCCCTGACTGTCAACGGCATCGGCTCGATTGTAGCCGCCTGTTTTGGCTCCGCATTTCCGACAACCATCTACATCGGCCATCCCGGCTGGAAGGCCTTGGGCGCCGGCGCCGGTTACTCCGTGCTCAACGGCATCTTTGCCACAGTCGTTTGCCTGAGCGGCACTTTGGCCTACATCGCTTGGGCCATTCCCATCGATGCCGGCATGGCCATTGTCCTTTGGATCGGCCTGGTTATCACCGCACAGGCGTTTTCAGCTGTGCCGCGTGAGCACGCACCTGCGGTTGTGCTCGGGATCCTGCCCGCCGTTGGCGCGTGGGGTGCCCTTTTGGCGAAAAATGGCTTGCGCGCCGCGGGCATGGGCGCGCCCGGTCGCCCGTTTGACGCGACAATCATTGCACTCTTCGAACGCGGCGACACTTGGATCACCGGCGCCTTTGCCTTGGAACAGGGCTTTATTTTTTCAGCCATGTTCCTTGCCGCGACCACGGTTGAAATTATCGAAAAACGCTTTGTCCGCGCGAGTTTTTGGTGCTTTGCCGCTGCCACCACCAGCGCCATCGGCTTGATGCACAGTTGGCAATTCACCCCCGGCGATGTCGCTTTTGCCTTGGCACCCGCGTGGCAACACGCGCTGGGCTACGGTTTCATGGGACTGCTGTTGTTGGTGGCCAAGTGGATTACGCTGCCGAGCGGCGAATGAGAGCGTGTGAAAAAACCTTTTTCACAGCCTCTGAGCGCGAAACTACTTCCAAGGTTGCGCCTGATCCAACCGCTTGGACGGCTGCCACGCAAAACCGCGGCCGATCGTCACATAAACCATCTGTTGCACTAGACCACCGACATCCAGCGGCATGTCTCGCTCCATCGCCAAATGCACATCCCAATCGGCGATCCTGGCGAAAAAATCAACAGTAAAGTCCAGTTCGCTGGGCCGAACGGCATTGGCTCTAGAATCGGTGAACATGGCGGCGTCCAAGCCCAAGCCAAAACGGCCATCCCAAGCCTCGACTTCGCCGTGCGCGCCGTAGCGAAACAAGGCCAAGCCGGAATTGTCCGGACGCGCGGCGTAGGTTTTGTTGTAACCGAACCAGCCCAGCGTGAGCCAGCCGTGCAAATCGCCGTCGCGCAATGCATTTTTCAGTTCCGGAAAAAGCGGCAACAGCGAATACAGCCAACGGGCGCGGATGTCGCCGTAGGTTTGGGTGTAGTCGCCCTGATCCACTGGGCGGTCGTTTTCGATGCGCGCGCCGAATTCAAACGCCGATGAACCGACATTCCAAGTGGAAGTCACGCCGCCGATGACGTCGAATTCACTGGGGGCAATGGCGCCGACGCCGCCGCGCAAGCGATCGGTGAAGAAATTGATGTCCAATGGTATCGATAACTTTGCGCCGATCAAATCGATGTCAGCGTGGCCTGCGTAGCGCAACAAGGCTTTGCCGCTATTGTCTGGTCGGGCTGCATAGGACGGATTGTAAAGGGCGCTGCCCAACATGAACGAGCCGGACAAGCCGAAACCGGTGGTTTCACCGACCTCGCCGCCGTGGGCGCTGCCCTGTTTGTCTAACGCCCAAGCGCCATTGGCCGAACAAGCGACCCATGATGCGGCGGCAATGGCGCAAAATGTACCAAGACGATGGCTCACAGATTCCTTACGCTGGCTGCGGCGACTGACAGGATCGCCACCAATAGCGGAGGATTGACGGCGGGCGCCGTTTTGGCAAGTTTTTCGCGCAGTCACATGGACGCTTGGTCGGCGCCGCGGCGGGTCATTTGCAAAAACTGTCGTCACTTTTGCACTTCGGTGTTGATTTCACGCAGTCTTTCATCGGCACGATTTTGGTGCATGCCGTGCCGCCACTGCAGTCGACTTTGATATCCAAGCACGGCAATTGGGTGCCATTGCACCTGACATCGACGTCAATGATCTGCGCCAATTCATTGAATACTTAAACGTTTGGCGATCCGTGGGCCAAAACGCTCCACGCACGACCAAACTAACCCGATCGACACGGCGGCGCAACCGCGTTATGCTGCGGCTGACCACTTCAGGTCGACAAGGGCGAAAAAATGTCAGCCGTCGCAGCCAACCTTACGGGAAAAACCGCTTTAGTTACGGGAGCCAACACCGGCATCGGCCTGGTCACCGCCCGTGAATTGGCCCGCGCGGGCGCCCGCGTCTGGCTGGCCTGCCGTTCCAAAGACAAAGCCGATGCCGCGATTGCCAGCATCAAAGCCGATGTACCCACAGCGGATTTGGTGTTTTTGCCGCTGGATTTGGGCAGTTTTGCGTCGGTGCGCAAGGCCGCGGAAACCTTTTTGGCCAGCGGCGAACCGCTGCATTTGCTCATCAACAACGGCGGCATGGCAGGCACGCGCGGTTTAACCACCGACGGTTTTGAACTCGTTTGGGGCACCAACCATTTGGGCCCGTATTTGCTGACGCGGTTGTTGCTCGATCGCGTGCAAGCCAGCGCGCCTGCACGCATTGTTTGCGTTGCCAGCCGCGCGCACTACCAAAGCAAAGGCATCCCGTGGGGCGATGTGAGAAGCAAGACCATCTCCACCACCAGCATGGACGAATACGCCAACTCCAAATTATGCAACGTTTTATTGGCCAAGGCGCTGGCCAAACGCTTGGCTGGCAGCGGTGTGACGACGTACGCCCTGCATCCCGGCGTGGTCGCGTCCGATATTTGGCGCAAGATTCCGCAACCTTTCCGCTGGATTGCCCTGCGTTTCATGATCACCAACGAGCAAGGCGCGCTGACAACCTTGCATTGCGCGACTTCAGCCCAAGCTGCGGCCGAAACCGGGTTGTATTACGACAAAAGCGCAACGCGCACGCCGTCTAAGCTGGCCGGCGACGAGGCTTTGGCTGAAGAAGTTTGGACAAAAAGCGCGGAAATGGTTGGGTTGCCGGTTTAGAAGCGTGACTGGGCCATGAACTAGGCGCTGCACGCTTGCGTTGGACACCGAGAAACGCCAAGCTGTCCTGCACTTTTGCAAGGACAACCATGGCTTTTTTCGCAGACCGAACCCCCGCAAGAATCTTGATTTCCCTTGCGATTATGTGGGCCCTTTGCACAATCGGCGCTTGTTCTGGCCCCATTGCAGCCAACGCAGGCACCGATGCGTTGGGCGATAGCGCCGTGGAGGAAGTCGCTCAACTCGATGCGAACAAAGCAGATTCCGCAGATATTGCGGCGCCGCAAGCGGACGTGGCAGACGCAACTGGCGCCGATGCTGTCGCGCCGGTCGACGCGGCTGGCGCGGATGGGGCCCAGAAATGCCCCGGCGCACCTGGCTGTAGTTGCAAGGAAAATGGCGATTGCGACAACGCCCAATGCATTGAAACCGGCGGCAATGCTTCAGGCAGCGGTAAAGTCTGCGCGACGCCTTGCGTCGACAAGTGCGCCGATGGCTTCAAGTGCACGTTGATCAATTCAGGTAGCGGCGATTCCGTCACGATTTGCGTGCCCAAATACATGCATTTGTGCGATCCTTGCGTGAAATCAAAGGATTGCCAATCGCTTGGCATCGGCGATGCGGCCTGCGTCCATGAAGCCGGTCAGGGCAATTTTTGCGGGACAGCGTGTGCGATCGACGGCGATTGCGCGGCAGGTTATGGATGTCAAAGCGTAAATTCAGTGGAAGGGGCGCCGGTCAAACAGTGCGTGAAAACCTCAACCGCGCCCGAATTGAAATACGGTGAATGCACTTGCAGCGAATTGGCGGTGGCGCAAAAGGCGCAAACCAACTGTTTTATTGAGCACAAGAATGACAAGGGCGAACTCGTGGGCAAGTGCGCTGGCGTGCGCGCGTGCGGCAGCAGCGGGCTGACGACGTGCGCAGCGCCCGCGCTCGATGTGGAAGTTTGCGACGGCAAGGACAACGATTGCGACGGCTTAACCGATGAATCCACCTGCGATGCTGGCGGGACCTGCAACGTCGGCAGTTGTGATCCGCAGCAAGGTTGTCAGTACAACAAGCTCAACAACGTGCCTTGCGACGCGGACAAGAACGCGTGTACTGAAAATGATCAGTGTAAACAGGGCAGTTGCGTGCCCGGTGCAGGCAAGATCTGCGACGACGGCAACCCTTGTACAACCGACGCCTGCGACCCAGCGAGCGGCTGCACCAAAACCGCCGATGACGGCAAAGCCTGTGACGCCGACGGAAATGCTTGTACTTCTGCGGACCATTGCGTCGGCAGCACTTGCACGGCCGGCAAAATGGTGGACTGCGACAACACAAACCCATGCGCCAAGGCCAGTTGCGACAACAGCAGCGGTAAATGCGTCGGCAAATCGGCGCAGGACGGTGTGCCTTGCGATGACGGCACGGTCTGCACGCAAACGGATGTGTGCAAAAGCGGCGAATGTATTGGGAAAATTGTCAGTTGCGACGACAACAATCCGTGTACGGGCAATGCCTGCGACGCGGTATTGGGCTGCAAGACCACGAATTTGGACGGCATTGCCTGCGACGACGACAACCCATGTACGATCGGAGACTTGTGCAACGCCGGCGCATGCGCCAAAGGCGCGGCAAAAACCTGTGACGCTGGTGTCACTTGCGTAGTCGGCGCTTGCAGCTTGGTCAACGGCAAGTGCGACTACAAGAACAAAGCCGCGGGCGCTCCGTGCAACGACGGCGACGCGTGCACGCAGAACGACGGCTGCAACGACGCAATCTGCCAAGGAAAAACCGTCAACTGCGACGACAGCAACCCGTGTACCGATGACAGCTGCGATGGCAAGAACGGCTGCACCCACCTCGCCAATGCCGTGCCGTGCAGCGACGGCGACGCGTGTACGCAAAGCGACAATTGCAAGGACAGCTTGTGCGTTTCGGGCGCGGCAAAAGTGTGCGCGGACAACGTGTTGTGCACGGCAGATACCTGCAACAAAACCACGGGCGCTTGCTTTTTTGACGCCGCAGCCATGAACGCCACCCCTTGCGACGACGGCAATGTCTGCACGTTGGGCGACGCCTGCGCCAACGGCTTTTGCAGCGGCGGTTTGGCCAAAGATTGCAATGACAACAACGTGTGTACTGACGATTTATGCGACAAAATCAAAGGTTGCAATCCGACTTTTAACAGCAAAGGCTGCGACGACGGCAATGCGTGTACCAAAAGCGACATTTGCAAATTCGGCGATTGTGAAGGCAGCGCTGTGAGTTGCAATGACAACAATGTTTGCACCGACGACGCCTGCGATGCCAAGAAGGGCTGCATCAACACCGGCAACGCGGGCAAATGCGACGACAGCAACGCGTGCACGCAAAACGACGCTTGCAAAAACAGCGTGTGCGGCGGCCCAGCGGTCAACTGCGACGACGGCAACATTTGTAGCGACGATAGCTGCGATAAATCAGCCGGTTGTGTACAGACGCCCAACGTGCTGCTGTGCCCCGACAATGACACTTGTACCAGCAATGAGGTGTGCAAAAACCTCAATTGCGTCAAGAAGGTCACCGTTTGCGACGATGGCAACCCGTGCACGCTGGACACCTGCGATGGCATAAAAGGCTGTGTTCCCAATAATGTAGTCGATAAGACCGACTGCGGCGGTTTGAACTGGTGCATGGCGGGCAAATGCATCGTCAAGCAAGTATGCGGCAACGGCAGCGTCGAGGCACCGGAACAATGCGATTTGGGCAACAAAAACGGCGTGCCAGCTTCGGGCTGTTCGGCGGATTGCTTACTAACTGCACTGGCTTGTGGCAAGGGCACGCCGTTGGGCAACGGCTGCGTGTGGAGCGTTGCCGGCACCGACACGTTCACGGTCCCTGGCGCGACAAACAGCTTGACTGTCACGATGATAGGCGGTGGCGCGGGAGGCGGCACTGGATTTTATTATCCGGGCGGCGGCGGCGGCTCGGGTTACTACATTTTGCAAAAAGCCATTGCCGTGCAGGCAGGTGCGCAGTTGACGATTGAAGTCGGTGCGGGTGGCTTGATTTCGACCGGCGGCGGCGCGAGCAAATTCGGCACTACGGTGGTCAACGGCGGTCTGCCGGGACAGCCGCATACGGCCGGCAGCGGCCAGCCGAGCGCCAAAGGCGGCAACGGCGGCTCTGGCGGCGGCGCGGGTTACACCAATTCGCCCGATGGCGGCGGTGTGGGTTCGGCCGTGCCGATGGGCGCCAACGCTGGCGTAGCGGGCACACCTTCGCCCGGTTCCAATCAGCCTGCGGGCACCGGCGGTGGTTTTGGCGCCGGTGGGGCTGGGCATTGGGGAACTTCTGGTTATGACAGCAATTGCGGCGGTACCGGCGGCGCCAATGGCGGCAATGGTGTGACGGTTGGCGGTTGTGGTGGCGGTGGCGGTGGTGCGGGAGGCCTTGTTATTCCTGGGTTTGCCAATCCTGCGGCCAGTAAGAATACGACGGGCGTGGCTGGGGCGGTTTGGGTCTCTCTGTGACGCTCCGCTACGGTTTTGCCCTAAGGGCCTGCCTAACAATAAGTCATACATTCGGTCGCCGCTGACGGCCGATTTGTCCGTTGTCAATCGGTCAGAGATTCCAATATCTTCCCTCATTCCGCCTGCAAATCGGCTCGCCATCGACGCCCTCGGTGTCGATGACTTATTGTTAGACAGGCCCGAATTCAGCAGACTTCGTCGTCACGGCTAAGTCGGCCGCGGGCGACGATCACGTTTTTTACTTTAAAAACAGCAAGTTTCGGGTGCTGCGAATTTGTGCATGGCGCGAATTGACGGCCGGCACAAGGTAACCGCCGTGCATCAAATCAACTTTTTCAACGTGGTGGCATGAGGGGCCGATCTAGGCTGCGGTAAGCGCAAAACAAGTTGACAATGCGGGTTCAACTTGCGATCCTCATCCGCATGAAAGTAGACCTGTTCGGTGGCACCCAACTGCAGACTCATTGGCGCAAAAGCTGGCTTCTGCCCGTATTCGGCCTGATCCTGCTCAGCGCGTGTGCAACTGCGATCGAAAATAGCGGCGAGGCTGCGGCCACGGATGGTAGCGAAGTGGCTGCTGCAACTGATGATTTGACCGCAGGTCCCTTGGTTACCACCGCCGCGCCACTCACGGCCGACGATTGGAGCAGCGTGCCGAGCGAGGCGTTCTTGCACGCCACGCACACGCTGTCCCCAGCCGACTGGGCCGACAAGTGGCAGGCATCGTTGCAGAAGTCGATGATGTTCTTCCGCGCTTTTCCCGGTGGTTTCCACAAGGATCTCAAAACGGTGCCTGCCAGCCGCCAACTCGGTCGCCAGACCCTTTGCGTGGGCGATGCGCACCCGAGCAATTTCGGCTTCCAGCGACTGGGTGGAAAAACACGATTTATTTACAACGACTTGGATGACGCTGGCTATTGTCCTGTGGCCTACGACGCCGCGCGTTACTTCGCCGCACTTCGTTTGTTCTTTGATGACGGCGATTTGACCGACGCAGTGCTTGAAACGTACGTCGATGCCCTCAAAGATCCCAGCCGCGGCGTGACGTTGGACAAGGATTGGGCACCGGATTGGGACCAAGTGCGCGCCAAAGGCTTGGAACAATACAGTTCTGGCAAAAAATTCTATTTGATTGAAGACTTGCGCGCGACATCGTCAGCCAACCGCAGCGCCGCCACGGCAACCGTGGCCAACGTTTCTTGGTTGCAGGGCTGGAGCGTGCTCGACGTGGTTGAAATCGACCGCAAAAGCGGCGGCAGCGGTGGCTTGGATCGCTATTGGCTCTTGTTGCAAAAAGGCGGTACACAGACCATTGTCGAACTGAAACAGACGGCGCAACCCGGTACGGAGCAAGGGATTCACGCCAAAACACTGACTGGCGCCTCGCGGCTGTCCCAACTGCAATCCGCGATGTGGGGCTACGCTGGACAGGACGCACTGGCGTTGGTGACGCTGCAAGGCAAGACTTTTCTGGCTCGCGACCGTTTGCAGCGCAAGTCATTAGATGTGCTGGATCTTCACGGCAAAGAGCGCCAAGGCGTCCTACAAGTGCAAGCAAGTGTTTTGGCCGACTTGCACCGCGCGGCATGGCAAGGCGTACAAAAAGACGCGATCCGCGCTTGGATCAAGACTTCAGCAAAGACCTTGGCAAAACGCTGGGATTCCGCGTATGTCTCTGCAGGCGGCAAGTAGCGGGCTCCCGCCACCTCAGGCTGAAATATTCGACTTTCTCCCCTTCAATCCGATCGTTCAGACTTGGTGTAGACGCCACCACAAAGGCGCCAATCAGCAACTTGTCGCGCTTTCAAACCGGCGTTCACAACAGCCGGTCCAGCGCAGCGAGGGTCAAATTCCGCGCCGCGCCGCGCGCTATTTGAGCTTGAATTTCAATGGGTAATTGAAGCAGACTCAGAGGCTGTGAAAAGGTTTTTTCACACGCTGTCAGGGCAAAACCCGCCGGGTGGGCTACCTGGCATAGACAGCCATGCGATTGGCCCCAGTCCCCACGGCCCCTTTGTTCAAATCAAGCGCCCAGCCAAATCCAATATTAGCATACTCATCAGCCGGTTGCGAAACCACGCTGCCTAGGCCGCCCCCCCAACCCGGATCGTCAAAGCAGCCGTCTTGGCGGTTCACATTCCAGGCGGGGCCTTCGGTGTCCTCGGGATCGGTATCGGTATCGCATTTGACCGCATCGGCGTCGTGATCTGCAGGATTAAAGTACAAATTTGTGTCGCACATCTTGCCAGCTACGGTCAGGGTGCCCGCTGTCATCGGAAAACCGTCGCCCTTTACTTTGTAGCAAACTTTTTCTGGCAATGCGGCAATCTTTGCTGCAAGCGACTGCAATCCATTGTTCATTGCATTGTATTGCGCCCAAACGCCTGACGGCGCGTGCACAAAAAGCATGTCTTTGACGGGCAGCGAATGGAGCAAACTCGACTTGTAATCCTTGGTCAACGCATTGACTGCGCCAAACACTTTGACGTCTGTGCGCCACAAGGCCCGCGCGTTCCACGTCCAAGTCGGCTGGGCGTCATCGGATTGCACCGCTAGCAACGTCCAACCACCGCCGCCCAACACCATTTCGCACTGGGCCTGCAGCGGCGCGATCGGCCCGGGTCCGTCCGGATCCAGCCAATAAATCCCGCTGGGCGCCGTGGGCGATGTCGCCAAAACCATGGCACAACTGCTGCCGGGCGAACTGAGGTCAAAGCCGGGCGAACACTTGCCAGCCGTACACTTGCCGCCCACTCCGCAAGCTGCGCCGTCCGGGGCGTTGGTCGCTTTGCAGGCGCCATTGGCGCAGGCGTCGACGGTGCATGGATTGGCGTCATCACAGCCGAATTTTGCACCCGTGCATTTGCCGGCTGTGCACAAGCCCCCGCTTAAACACAGGTTGGCGTCGCCGCAAGCGATCTTGGGTGACGGCCGTTGACAAACGTAGCAGCCTAAAACGGTTGTCGAACAGATGTCATTCCAGTGGGCGCCGTCGATAATTTCGGTGGCATCTTCGCCCTCCGGGCAGCCGGTATTGAAATTGTTTGGTTCGCCTTGATTCCAGGCGCTAAACGCCACTGCGCCGCCGTCGGACCAGACAAATTTGCCTTCAACCGCGAAATCGTTGGCCCCCATCCAAGTCTGCGCATTAACGCCACAAACGCCGTTGGCCAGGTTGCGCACATCGGTGTTTTCCTGCGCGGTGTCCATCCGCACCAAGTGGCCGCCCCAGGTCACGCAAGCGGCTTCAGCTTGTGGCCAATTTCCGTTTACTTTGAAGGCTTTGGTGCACCGGCCGCCGATCGAGGAATCCGTGCATGGCAGCGCTGCTGCACCCGCAACGGGTGTCACGGTGCACTTGCCGCTGATTTTGTCGCAGGTATCAGCTGTGCAGCTATCACCGTCATTACAGGCCGTCGGTGGCCCAGAGACGCAATTGCCGTTCTTGCAGGTATCGCCGGTGGTACAATCGTTGCCATCGTCGCAAGCGGCCAGTAAGCCGATCCAGCTACACGCGCCGGTTTTGTCGTCGCACAGGTCTTGGGTGCACGGTTTGCCGTCGTCGCAAGCGGAATTGGGCGCTTTGCTCACGCAAGCCGCGTTCTTGCACGTTTCGCCAGCCGTACACACGGCTCCGTCGTCGCAAGGACCGTCGGCGGCGATATGTACGCAAGCTTTTAAGGCGGCGTCACAACTGTCCGTTGTGCAGGCATTGCTGTCGTTGCAAACCACTGCGGCGTCAGCAGGTTTTCCGCCGACGCATTTCAAGCCAAGGCATGCCTCACCGCTGGTGCAAAGGTTGCCGTCGTCGCAAGGACCGGATTTGAGGGTCCATTCGCAAACGCCCCCGGGCAAGCATTTGTCATTGGTGCAGGGGTTGCCGTCAAAACATTGGTTCGGATCGAGCACGCAGGGATCGCCGCCGTCAAAAGCGGAAACATCGGCGGGCGGCGCGTCCTGCGGTGGCGCCACGTCCAGCGGTGGTGACGCATCCGGCGGTGGCAGAGCGTCCTGCGGTGGCGCCACGTCCGGCGGTGGTGACGCGTCCGGCGGCGGGGGCGCGTCCGGCGGCGGGGGCGCGTCCGGTGGCGGGGGTGCGTCCGGTGGCGGCGGCGCGTCCGGCGGCGGCGGCGCGTCTTCAATCACAACCAAGTCTTGGGGATTCAGCACGTCGTCAGGCGGGGCAATCTCTTCAACGCTTGGAACATCTTCTGGGGCAATCACGTCGGGCGGCAACTCGACATCCGTCGCCGTGACATCGTCGGGTACGTCTTGATCCGCATCGTCGAGTTCACCGGCGAAATTGTCATCGGGCGTGAGCGCATCGATGTCGTCGTCTGGGACACTATCCAGACCTTGCGCTGCGTCGACGGCATCGGCGATCGGCGCAGCATCGGGCGCGTTGCCTTGGTCTGGCGCTGGGGCAATGTCCAAAATGGCGTCGTCTTGTAAGGCATCGGCCTTTGTGTTGTCGCCCGCCACAACTGGATCGTCACCGCAGCCATAGAGCGCCAAAGCGAGGGCAAAAACCGCCGCGCACGCCCCAAATTTCGCCGTTGAACCCGCTTTACATGCCATGTTCGTCCATCCGCGCGGTGACGCCCGTGTCGCGCAACGCCACACGATACTCGCCAAGCTCGCTGGACGCAAACACAATCGGCGCTGCTCACAAAATCGCACAACCGCTGCAACCGCGCGCATGTGTCACGGCTGCACAGCCGTGGCGACGTCCTGCGGCAGCCAAAACCAGCGCAAGGCTTCAAAATCTGCGGTCATCTCCATGGGCTGTGCAACGCTTTGCGGTGCGGCGTGCAGGAGAATTTCGTGCGCTTGTTGCACGTAGCCATCCAACACCCATTCCGGTTCGGTCGCGTGGCGAGCGCGGTAATCCAACTTGCCGGTGCGGTAAGAAAGGTCGCGCAAACTCATCGGCGGGGCCAGGTAACCGTTGCGGTGAATCCAGCGGCCGGAGTTGGGTTCAAAAGTATAACGCGGCAGCAATTTGTAGCCGTGCTCGCCGATGAAACTGACGGCGTCGAGCAAGAAGCGAAACACCGCTTCAGACAGGAAATAGTTGAAATTGACGCGGACCCAACCGGGTTTGATGCCCTCACAGCCGCGCAAGATTTCGCGTTCAAATTCACGGGATTTTTCGATTTCAATCGCCAACAGCCGGTGACCGTAGGGGCCAGCGCACGAGCAACCGGCCCGCGCTTGGATGCCGAATAGATCGTTGAGCAGCGTGGCGACAAAGTTGTGGTGCAAGTACTTTTCGCCGTGGCGCACGACAAAGCTGACGATCGACAGCCGCCAAGCCTGTTTGTTGCCCAAAATTTGCAAATTTGGCTGCGCCGACCAATGTTCGACCGCGCGTTCGATAAAGCTTTCTTCCTGTTCGCGGATCGCCGCCACGGACACGGCTTCTTTGAGCTGAAACACCAGCCCTGCGCGAATCGATTCCAAGATCGCTGGCGTCCCGCCTTCCTCACGCTGCTCAGGATCTTGCAAATAGCTATGCTCAAAGGGATTCACGTACGCGACCGTGCCGCCGCCTGGCACCGATGGCACGCTGTTGGTCAGGATCGCGCGCTTGCACGCGAGCAAGCCCGGCGTGCCCGGACCGCCGATAAACTTGTGCGGTGACAGAAACACCGCGTCTTTGTAAGCCAAATTGGCATCAATGCCGATGCCGTGCGGATTCATGTCGATTTGAACATAGGGGCCGGCGGCGGCGAAATCCCAAAAACTCAAGGCGCCGTGGCGATGTAGCAACGTGGCGATCGCCACGGTATCGGACGCAATGCCCGTCACATTGGAAGCAGCCGAAAAACTGCCGATCTTGAGCGGGCGATCGCAGTATTGTACAAGCATTTCAGTTAGATGTGCCGTCGAAATGTGGCCATCGCCATCTTCGCGGATGACCACCACATCGGCGATTGATTCGCGCCAAGGCAACTCATTGCTGTGGTGTTCAAACGGACCAATGAACACAACGGGCCGATCTGCTTGCGGAATATTGGCAGCAAGCTGGTATTTCACCGCCAGATCGTGCGGCAAGCGCAAATTGAGACAGGCGATCAGCGTGTGAATCGCGCCCGTGGCGCCTGAGCCGGTAAAGATCAGCGCATCTTTTTCATTGCAACCCAACGACTCCTTAATGATCTGACGTGCTTCGTGCCGAAAATGCCCAGTTTGCAGGCCCGTGCCGCTCGATTCGGTATGCGTATTGGCGTAAAGGGGCATGACTTCTTTGCGCAAGAAATCTTCGATAAATTCAAGAGATCGCCCTGAAGCCGTGTAGTCCGCGTAGGTCACGCGGCGCGGCCCGAAAGGGCCGTCGAGGACTTCATCGTCACCGATGATGCCAGCGCGGATGGTTTCGATCAGGCGACGGCTCTGCGGATTCATTTGCGATACCTCCGGCGCGCCAGACTATTGCAAACCGCGCCCAAACGTCTATGGCTGTGCTGAAGGCCGCGCCGCCCCAGTGGATAAGTTTTTGTCGCTTGGCGTTTACCTATGGCCGCGGGGACAGTTATACTCCGACACTTGGCCCTGCGCGCACTGCGCCCTCGGTTGCAGAATTTTTTCCCGCCGGTTGCTCGGAGTTCCCATGTTGAAATGGCTGCTTAGCTCAAAATTGTCCGCACGATTGCCGCGGTTAGCGCGCAGTTTGACCGTGCTTTTTTTAAGCGCAATGGCTATCGCGGTGGCGCCAAGTTGCGGCAGTGAAGTCATCGTTTACCAGACGCTGCGCTTGAGCATCACGAGCGAGGCACCGCTGCAAGGGTCGATTACTGGTCTAGAAATTGCGCTGTTGAGTGAGCCGGGTGCCCCGGTTGCGATTAAATTGCCGGCCGTGGGCCAAGAAGCCGATTTCAATATTTTGCTGCCAGCTGGGCGCAACATCGTGACACAGCCATTCACGTGGGACATCCAACAGCCCGCAACTTCAGCCGGAAAGTTGCAAGTGCGCGTGCGCGGCGTCGACAACGGCAAGGTTTTGTCGAGTTTCAACGGCGTCATCGATACGTCCGAGAAAGCTCAGTTTGTGATCGTGCTCAAAGTCCCTGAAACAACGCCCAAATGCGACGCGGACGGCGATGGCGTGCCCAATTGCACACCTGAGTGTTCGCCGGACAAATTAGCCGCTTGTGACTGCAACGATGACGGCACGCCGGACGCCAAAGGCGTGCCCAAAGGCTTTGCGGCCAATCCGTACTCGTCGGAAAACGCATGTACCCAATGCGGTAATAACATTGACGAAGATTGTGCTGGCGGCGACACACCCTGCGTGGACAGCGACAAGGACGGCGTGGCCGACTGTCAAGAAGTGAGCTGTGGTGCAGGGGCTGAAAAAGATGCGACAATTTATCCGGGCGCGGCTGAACTGTGCGACGGCAAAGACAACAATTGCAACGGCGAAGTCGATGAAGATCTGCCGGTTCAGGGCGATCCGTCGATCAAGAAGGCCTTGAAAGATCAGGCGTGCGGCATCGGCATCTGCAAAGGCGTGCTCGCGTGTGCGCCGGCGGATAAGGATGGTAAATCAACGGCATGGCTGTGTTCGGGTGATGCGAAGAAATTGGCCAAAGAAAATTGCGACAACCAAGAGGACGACGATTGCGACGGCGCGATCAACAACGGTTGCACGCTCAAGGACATCGACGGCGACGGCGTGGACAATGAGACCGAAGACAAGGCTTGCAAGTTCAAGTACGCAAAATTTCACGCGGAATACCACCCGGGCACCCAAGCAGAAAAGTGCTGTTTGATCGCGGCCGACAAAGATTTTGTCTGTGACACCAATTGCGACGGCAAGTCAACGCCTTGTGATGCCAACGATAAAGATGGCGACGGTCAGCCAGCACCGGCGGATTGCGACGACAAGGACCCGCTTAGCCACACGGGCGCACCTGAAAAATGCGGCGATGGCAAATTGCAAGGCTGCGTTGGCAATGACAAATGCGATTCGGCCAAGGACAAAGACGGCGACGGTTGGTATGAACCGGCAGATTGCAACGATGGGGATCCAAAGATCAATCCGGAAGCCAAGGAATTGTGCGATGGCGTTGACAACGACTGCGACAAAGTCGTTGACGACGGCAATCCGGAAGCCAACGACGTCGAATGCGGCGACAAAGACGGCGAGTGCAATTTGAAGCACGGCACCACAGTGTGCAAACATTACCCAGGGGGACAAAAACCTTCAGATCCATTGGATTGCAGCAGCGCTTTTGGGGCCAAGAACACTTGCGTCGGCTGCGAAGGCGACAACCGACCGAGCAAAGATCTGTGCGATTACTTGGACAACAACTGCGATGGCAAGACCGACGAAGATTACAGCTACACCGATGAAAAAGGTGCAAAACTTGGGATCTTGGTCAAAGACGGCAAACCCGTCACGTCTTGCGACGGTGTCGGTGCTTGCGCGATTGGCGTGGTCGAATGCAACAAAACGCTTGATAAAGCAGTGTGCTCCACGGATTTCAATGGTTCAGCCAAGCAGAACAAGCCCGAAATCTGCGACAACCAAGACAACGATTGCAACGGCAAGACGGACGAAAATTTAACGACGATTGAAGATTCAACTTGTGAAAAGAAGGGCGTTTGCAGCGGTACGGCATTCGGCAGCATCAAAACCGTCTGCATTGCAGGTAGTTGGTTGTGCAATTACGCAGCTGTCGCCAATGTTGAGTTTGACAAGACGCAAACTTGCAAGGCAGGCACGCCGAATTGCCATTGCGAGGGCTTGAGCCAAACCTGCTACAAAATGATCGAAGCCCATTGCGACGGCAAAGACAACGATTGCGACGGCAAGGTCGACGACGATTTCAGCTTTGACGATTTGGGGAAAACCAAGATTATTACAGAAGGTTGTGGCACAGGCGACTGCAATGGCGGCAAGGTCGTGTGCGATGTTTCGACGACCAAGTTGACCTGCGATTCACTGCCTAAGATCACCAAGGAAGTGTGTGACGCCAAAGACAATGATTGCAATGGCAAAACCGACGACGGCATGACGGTCCCGGAATCCAATTGCAAGCTTGTCGGGGCGTGCAATCCGGCCAATGTGATTGCGACGTGTCCTGCGGGCAAATGGGTTTGCGAATACACCAAAGTTGAAAGTTATGAAGACAGCAAGGAAATCACTTGCGATGCCAAAGACAACGACTGCGATGGCAAGACAGATGAGGATTTCGATTTCAACGATTTGGGCGCGCTTAAGCCTATCGGTCAGGGCTGCGGCAGCGGCGCCTGCGTGGGTGGCACGGTCGTGTGCACAGGCGACAAGAAAGGCCTGACTTGTTCGACACTTACTAAAGTGACGCCTGAAGTCTGTGACACCAAGGACAATGACTGCAACGGCAAAACCGATGAATTGTGGCAGTACACGCAATCTGACGGCCAAAAACTCGGCTGGAATGCGGTTTGCGATGGCGTGGGCGCTTGCGGCATGGGCAAGGTCGAATGCTTGACGCAGGCAACGGTGACCTGTTCGACGGACGCCAATGGTTCAGGCAAACAAAATACTTTGGAAATTTGCGACGATCAGGACAATGACTGCAACGGCGCGACCGATGAGAAATGCGACGACGACAAAGATGCATATTGCGATATCGGCATTCAAACTGTAGGTAAACCAAAGGCTTGCCCACAGGGTGGTGGCGATTGCAAAAAGGACGAGGTCAAAATCAATCCGGGCGCAGCGGAAATTTGCGACGACATCGACAACAACTGCAAAGACGGCGTGGATGAAGGCTTTACTTATGGCGAATTGAGCAAATTGCTGGTCAAGGATGCCGGCTGCGGCTTGGGCGAATGTTCAGGTGGCAAGGTGATTTGCAGCGGTCAGCAGTCGGTGACTTGTTCGACGTTGGGCAAGAAAGCCGTTGAAATCTGTGACAACAAGGACAACAACTGCGACGGCAAAACCGACGAAGGCTGCGACGACGACGGCGATTTGTACTGCGACGGCACGATGGACGTCGTAGGCGTGCCCAACGTGTGCACAAAGACCAAGGCGATCAATGGTAAGGGCGATGACTGCGTCGACAGCGACAAGGCGATCAACGTGGGCATGGTCGAAAGTTGCAACAATATCGATGACAACTGCAGCGCCAAGATCGATGAGGGCTGCGACGACGACCTAGATCAGTACTGTGACAGTGCCATGGTTGTGGTCGGCAAACCGACCGTGTGTCCCAAAACTGCGGCGATCAACGGCAACGGCGACGATTGCAACGACGCGGAAAAAGCAGTGAATCCAGGCACGCCTGAATCTTGCAATGACATCGATGACAATTGCAGTGGCAAAGTCGACGAGGGCTGCGACGACGACGGCGATTTGTACTGCGATATCAACATTCCCATTGTCGGAGTGCCCAAGATTTGCCCCAACGGCGGCAAGGATTGCAACGACACCGCCAAAGCGATCTTCCCGACTGCGACAGAAAGCTGCAACGATATCGATGACAACTGCGCGGGCGGCACGGACGAAGGCTGCGACATTGACACCGACGGGTATTGCACAAGCGCGATGACGGTCGTGGGCGTGCCCAAGATTTGCCCGAAGAGCAAGGCCAACACAGGCGACGACTGCAACGACAACAACAACGCGATCAATCCGGGCGCTGTGGAAAAATGCAACAATACCGATGACAACTGCACGGCTGGCGTCGACGAGGGCTGTGACGACGATGGCGATGCGTATTGCGACAGCAACATGGTGGTCATCGGCTCGCCCAACGTTTGCCCAAAGAGCAAAGCCAATACCGCGGACGATTGCAACGACACCCCCGGCGCAGGCAAGGCCGTCAACCCAGGCGCAACGGAAATTTGCAACGATATTGACGACAACTGTAGCAGCAAGACCGATGAGGGCTGCGACGACGATTTGGACCAGTACTGCGAAACCAACATGGTCATTGTGGGCATTCCCAAGGTTTGCCCCAAGGGAGGCGGCGACTGCGATGACAAGAACGTGGCAGCCAATCCGGGCAAGGCGGAATTGTGCGGTACGCTGTTTGACGACAACTGCGATGGCAAGACCAACGATGCAGGCAGCGGCGGTTGTGTGAATTATTTCAAGGATCAAGACTTGGACGGTTATGGCTTGCTCGCCGACAAGCAGTGCTTGTGCGCGGCCGACATCGGCGCCAAATATACGTCATTACTTTCAACCGATTGCGACGATAGCAAAATCACCGTGAACCCAGCAGCCAAAGAGACTTGCGTGACGCTGTATGACGACAACTGCGATGGAAATGTCAATGATATCAATGCCACAAGTTGCATCGACTATTACATGGACGCCGACGGCGACAACTTTGGCAAACTGGCCGACAAGCAGTGCACCTGCACAGCTGCTGGCAACTACAAGGTTTTGCTGGCTGCCGCGACCGACTGCGATGACACCAAGATCGGGGTATTTCCGGGGCAGAAGGAAACTTGTACGACGTTGTACGACGACAATTGTGACGGCAATACCAACGACATCAACGCCACCAACTGCATAGATTATTACATGGATTTTGACAACGATACCTTCGGCAAGCTGGCCGACAAGCAGTGCACTTGTGCAGTCGCTGGCAGTTACAAGGTGCTTTTGGCCAAGGCGACGGACTGTGATGACGCAAAAGCCTTGGTATTTCCTGGCCAAAAAGAGAGCTGTGTGACAGTGTACGACGACAACTGCGACGGCAACACCAACGACATCGATGCGACCGGTTGCACTGATTTTTACATGGATTTTGACGGCGATACCTTCGGTAAAAGCAACGACAAGCAATGCAGTTGTACGGCGATCAGCAATTACAAAGTGCTTTTGGCCAAAGCGACCGACTGCGACGACAGCAAAGCGCTGGTTTTTCCGGGTCAAAAAGAGGATTGCGGCACAAATTACGACGACAACTGCGATGGCAGCACCAATGACGTCGGTGCCACCGCATGTGTTGATCATTACATGGATGCGGACGGCGACACGTTTGGCAAGTTGACCGACAAGCAATGCACTTGTGCGATCAGTGGTAATTACAAGGTGCTTTTGGCCAAGGCGACAGACTGCGACGACACAAAAATTGCGGTGTTTCCAGGGCAAAAAGAGACCTGCGCGACCTTGTACGACGACAACTGCGACGGCGGCACCAACGACATCGATGCCACCAATTGTATTGATTATTACATGGATTTTGACGGCGACACCTTCGGCAAATTGGCCGACAAACAGTGTACCTGCGCAGTGTCTGGCAAATATACGGTATTGCTGGCCAAAGCCACAGACTGCGACGACACCAATGCCGCAATCAAACCCGGTGTTGCTGAATTATGTTCAACAGTTGGTGTCGACGACAACTGTACAGGCAGTGCCAATGACGTCGGTGCCACCGGTTGCATTGATTATTACATGGATTTTGACGGCGACACTTTTGGCAAATTGAGCGATAAGCAGTGTACTTGTACTGCAACTGGCAAGTATACGGTATTATTGGCCAATGCTACGGATTGCGATGACACCAACGCCGCGATTAAACCCGGTGTGGCGGAGTTGTGTTCGACCGTGGGCGTGGACGACAACTGCAGCGGTGGTTCCAACGAGGTCGGCGCGACCGGATGCATCGATTATTACATGGATTTTGACGGTGACACTTTTGGCAAATTGAGCGACAAGCAGTGCACCTGCACGGCGTCCGGCAACTATAAGGTATTATTAGCCAAAGCCACGGACTGCGACGACACCAATGCGGCGATCAAACCGGGCGTTGCTGAACTTTGTTCGACCGTTGGCATCGATGACAACTGCAGCGGCAGTGCAAATGAGGTCGGCGCGACCGGTTGTACTGATTTTTACATGGATTTTGACGGAGACACTTTTGGCAAGTTGAGCGACAAGCAGTGCACCTGCACGTTGTCAGGCAACTACAAGGTATTGTTAGCCAATGCCACAGACTGTGACGACACCAATGCAGCTATCAAGCCCGGCGCGACGGAGCTTTGCAACAATGTCGACGACAACTGCAACGGCGCTATCGACACCGACACGGCAGGAGCCTTGAGCACGTGCCTTCAAGTAGGTGAATGTGCTGGAATTAATGCCTTCGCGACCTGCGCAGCGGGCGTTTGGACATGTCCGTACGCGTCGATTCCAGCTTCAAAATACCAGTCCGGACCGGAAACGGGTCCGCCGGCTGACAAATGCAGCGACGGCAACGACAACAATTGCGACGGTGTGACGGACGGCAAGGCACCGCTCGCCGACGGCTGCCCGTAGCACGCTGGAATAACATGGATTCAAAGCGCAGCAACCCGCGAAGCGGCAACACCAGCCGCCGCAGTTCGAGCGGCGGGCCGCGCGACTACAATGATCGCTCGGCCAAGCCGGTGCAGCACGTCGGGATTGTTGTGCCGCCGCAATCCGAACCTGCGACTGACCTAGCTGTGTTGCCGCCGCCGATGGAGCGGATCAGCGGCAATCGCCTAGGCGCGCCCAAGCCTGCGGGTCTGCGCGATCGGGTGCCACGTCAGGTGCCGGCGGCGTCACGCGTGCCCTTCAAGGCGCGCAAGGCACCGCGCAAGCCGGCCAACGAACCCGACTTGGCGCCCTCGGCCATTTGCACCATTCTTTATGTGGATGAGGCTTTGATCGCCGTCGACAAAGCCGCCGGTTATCCGGTGGTTGCCAGCCCTCTGTTTAAACAACGTTGCGTGATCAAAGCGTTGGCTGCACAGGGCTACACAGAACTGTTTCCGATCAATTTGCTCGATCCGGAAGCCAGTGGCGTCGTGCTTTTGTCGCGTTCTCCGCAAGCCGCACAGGCCATGCGTTGGAATTGGCGCAGCCCCTTGTGCGAACGGCAGTATTTTGCCGTGGCCAAAGGCGACATCAACGGCGGAACGGGCAGAATCACCTTTACCATCGGCGCCAAAGTCGATGCCCGCCACGGCGTGCGCCGCCATGAAATCATGGCCCCTGAATTGGGAGGGCGACCGGCCGTGACAAATTGGCGGCTGCTGGCGCGGGGGCGGCGCATGTCGCGCCTGCTTATCACGATTCAGTCTGGGCGCTGTCATCAAATTCGCATTCATTTGGCGGCTTTGGGCCACCCGATTATTGGCGACCGCCAGTACGGCCATCGGCGCAACGACGTACCTTTGGGTCAATTGGTCGACCAGCCGTCGAAATACCGCGACGGTTCCAAGTTGCCAAAAAAACAGATTGCCCTGCATTGTCAGAAGATTACCCTGCCCCATCCATTTACCAACCAGCCGATGGCGTTTATCGCCCCCGTGCCTGAAGCGCTGCTCGATTTGATGCCCAACGCGTGGCTGGTCGACGGCTGAGAAAATGATTCGGTTGCCGCGCAGCGGCATTTGCGCTAAAAGCTTGCCCGCCGTTTGCTGCGGCCACTGAGGTTGACCATGGGTTTGATGTATCGCCAGAGTGAACTGGGACTTGGCTCCAACGCTACCGCTGACCAGCGGGAGTTAGGCGGCAACGTGCTGATGACCAAGGTCGAGGAATTGGTCAACTGGGGCCGCAAGTTCAGCCTGTTTCAATACCCGTTTGTCACCGCGTGCTGTGGCATGGAATTTATGGCGGTCAACGCGCCCCAGCACGATTTGGCGCGTTTTGGCTGCGAAGTGCCGCGTTTCACACCGCGTCAAGCGGACTTGCTGATGGTGGTGGGCACGGTCAATCACAAAAATGCGCCCGTTCTGAAGCGAGTTTACGATCAAATGGCTGAGCCAAAATGGGTTGTGGCCTTTGGCGCGTGTGCTTCAACTGGCGGTTTTTACGATAATTATGCGACTGTGCCGGGGATTGATCACATCGTGCCGGTGGATGTGTATATTCCCGGCTGTCCGCCGCGGCCGGAGCAGGTTATGGATGCGATTCAGCTTTTGATGGATAAGATCAGCGCCGGGCGGGCTGAGCTGATATAGGCAATGACGCTGCGGTGGCTTTTGCCGAAGGGCACTTTTAGCCACTCAGACGTCTAGCACGTGGGCACCGTCATGATAGCGTGCTCTCGGACCACCCTCGTTTTTCGCGGGTTTATTATCGCGACGCTGCTCTTGTGCGGTTGCGGCGGCCCGTTGGGGGGCGGGGCGGCTGCGGGCACGCAAGATGTCACGCAAATTGATGGAAGTATTGCCGATACTGGCGTGGATTCGGCCGCGGGCCCGACCGATTCGGTCACCGCGGATGGACTGGCCGCCGATCTGGCGCCAGCCGACATCGACACCCAACCGCATTTGCGCGATTGGCAAAAATATCCGGCGGTTGTGGTGCGGACCCAGCCGAAGTTGCTGCTGGCGATCGGCGATATTCATGGGGATTTGGACAGGGCGCAGCAGGTGCTTAAAGCGGCTGCGGCGGTGGACGGCGATGGACACTGGATTGCGGTGGCGGGCACAACGGTGGTGTGTACCGGCGATATGATCGACAAAGGTGATAAATCGCTGATGGTTGTGCAGTGGATGCGCACGTTGCAGGCCCAAGCGGTGGCGGCAGGTGGCGAAGTGATCGTGTTGTTGGGCAACCATGAAGCGGAGTTTCTGGCAGCGCCCGATGACGTAAAAGTCGGTGAATTTGCCGCTGAACTGCAGGTCAACGGCTTTCCGCCCGCACAAGTTGCCCAAGGGTTGGATGCGCAGGGGATTGGCACTTGGTTGCGGCGCTTGCCGGTTGCGGCGCGGCTTGGTGGTTGGTTTTTCTCGCATGCGGGCAATACGCACGGGCGGACGTTGGCGCAGTTGCAGGCCGATTTACAAAATGACTTGGATCTAAAGGGCTTTGCCTCGCTGCAATTGTTGGCCGATGATTCGATTTTGCAGACCAAACTCGATGTGCCGTGGTGGCAGGATGACAAGCAGAACTCGGCGGATATTTTGAAAAATTGGGCGCAGAGTCTCGGGGCTGAGCGGTTTGTTCAGGGTCATCAGCCGGGATCGGTTGACCTGAGCGATGGCCCGAGCGGCGGCACGGCAAAGCGCAAAAAATATCAGCTATTTCAGAACTATGGCCGCATTTTTCTCATCGACTGCGGCATGAGCCAGGGCGTGCGCAGCAGTGACACCGCCAAGGACCAAGCCAAACCCTATGGTTTGATGCAATTGGGCAACGCGACGGCGACAGCTGTTTTCAGCGATGGCAGCAAAAGCATTTTGTGGCCCTGAGCGCGCTCTTTGTGCTAATTTGTCGCGTCTCGCGCGCCGTCGCGGCAAGGATAACCATGCGCTGCACCAAAAATGTCCTTGTTCTTGGCGCGCTGTGCGCGATCTCGTCGGCGTGTGGCGCAAATGCGGCCTCTGATCCTGCCGTTGCGACCGACGTGGCCGCCACCGACCTCGTGACCGCGGATGCTGCCGCGGATGCAGTCGTGGATGCGGGCGATCCATTTCTAGGTGCGCCGCCAGCGATCTGTCGCGTGCCCAAACCATTGAAAGATCAAGCCATTTTTAGCGATGTGACCGATGAAATCGGTATCGGGCGCAAGGGCCTCGCCGTTGACGGCGTGCGCTTGAGCACCGCGGACTTAGATGGCGATTTGTTTCCCGATTTGCTCATTCGCAACCACAAGGGTCAATCGTCGCTGCGCGATGACTGGAAGGCCGCGCGCGGGTTTTGGTTGCTAAAAAATGGCGGCAAAATCGGCAGTTGGAGTTTGAGCGACAACACCAAGGCCAGCGGCATCACCGCCACGCGCGACGGCAAGGATGGCCGCCAAGCGCATGTGGTGGTGAGCGGCGATGTCGACAATGATGGCGATCTCGATGTATTTATGGGACTTTCCGCCGCTTTTACGCCGACGAGCGATGTCAGCCCCACCGATTCGTCTGAACTGATGCTCAACGACGGTAAGGGCAACTTCACGCTCACACCAACCAATGTCTTTGGCAGCAAGGACTTGCGCAAGACCACCAGCGGCGCGTCGTTTTTGGATTACAACCGCGATGGCAAACTGGACCTTTTTGTTAGTTACACCACTTGGATCAATGACTTGCCAGTGCAAAACCACTTGCTTGCGGGCGACGGTTTGGGCGGCTTGAGCGTGGTCACCACAGAAGAAGGCCTAATAACCAAACCTTACGCCAAGTTGGTCGACGTCGAGTCGGGCGCAGCACACAGAAATACCTGGTGCGCCACCGCCTGCGACATGAACGGCGACGGCGATCCCGACATTTTGACCGGCAGTTATGGCCGCTATTTCAATGGCTTTTGGCTCAACGGCAGCAAAGGCGATTCGGGCAAACGTTTTGACGATTTGAAAGATGCGGCGCACTTGGGGCGCGACGACGACGACGATTGGACGACCAACATCAATGCGCAATGTTACTGCGCCGACAATCCAAAGGCCGAGCAATGCGATGAAGCACCGCAGCCGCAGGTGGATTGTGTGCAGTTGAAGAAGGCTTTTGGCGGCCAATACCGTTGGAACCACCCCACTGATCGCAAGCCGTATCGCTTGGGCGGCGTGACCGGAACCATCATCTGCGCCGATCTCGACCGCGATGGCGACCTGGATCTGGTTGAAACAACAATTGTTCATCCCGATGTCGGCAGTTCCTCCGATCCGTCGCGCATTGTGCATAACAACGGCAAACCAATACCGGATTTTAGCCACATCCACGGCGATATCAGTGGTTTGCAACACACTTTTCCAGACGGCTATGCAGATGACGTCGGCGATATGACCGGCGCAGTTTTCGATTTTGACAACGATGGTCGCTTGGATATTTTGGTCGCCAGTTCAGATTATCCCGGCACCCATGCCATGATTTTTCATCAGAAAAGCGACGGAACTTTTGAAGAGGTTCCGGTCGATTTGGGCATTTCGCACTTTCACGCCCATGGTGTCGCGGTGGCCGATTTCGATCGCGATGGCGACTTGGATGTGGTCATCGGCCACAGTTTGGCGCGATGCAATTTGGCGCCCAAAGAATGTTACCCGACCCATGAAGTCCACGCTTTTCGCAATGATCTGGCCGACAACGGCAACTACGTGGAACTACAACTTGTCGGCGGCGCGGGCAGCAACAAAAGCGCAATCGGCGCACGTGTTTGGGTAACCGCGGGCGGCGTCACGCAAATGGCCGACGTCGGCGGTGGTTTTGGCCATTGGGGCATGCAAAACGATCTGGTGCTGCACTTTGGTCTGGGCGCGGCATGCAGCATTGATGAAATCAAAGTCCGCTGGCCAGATGGCACGTTGACCACCCAAAGTTTCAAGAATGTGCGCGCGAACTACTTGGCGCGCCTGACGCAAGGCAGTGCCAATCCTGTCTATCCATTGGTGAAATGAATGTTGCCGATGAAATCGCGCTACGCCGTCAAGGCGCTCGTGTATTTGGCGCAACACGCGGCCGATGGTCCGGTCTTGATCGCGGAAATTTCAAAGTCTGAAGCGATTCCGCGCAAATTTCTGGAAGTGATCTTGCTGGAGCTGCGCAACCACGGCGTGCTGACCAGCCGTCGCGGTCAAGGTGGCGGCTATGCGCTGCGTTTGCCGCCTGCGGAAATCAACTTGGGCGATGTGATTCGCGCACTGAGTGGACCGTTGGCGCCGCTGCCGTGCCTGTCAAAAACCGCGTATCATCGCTGTGCTGAGTGTCCCGACGAGCATGCCTGCGCCGTTCGGTTGCTGCTGGCCGAAGTGCACGCCGAAACGCTGCGGATTATAGACGGCACAACGCTGGACAGTTTGGTGGCCAAAGTGGCTCGGCAGCAAGGGGCGGGTTTGGCTGATTGTCGCTGATTTAGGGCTTGTCGAGTAATAACTCGACGAGTTGCCCTGACAGTTTTGCTGGGTCGCCAAGACTGTTTCTTTCGGCTTTACGGGCAGGCGATGCGGATTCGCGGCTCCATCGGCGCATTGGACCGATCGTGTTATTGTTCGACAGCTCCTTACGCTTGACAGCGGCGGGCATTTGCCTCAAACTCCCGCTCCCCGCGCCTGAAGCTGCCAGTGCAAAAACAAGCGGGGAGCACACAGACCACCACGCAACTGCTGGTTTATGTGCTACAAAATAGTCGTCTTGCCGCACCCGCCAAAATGGCGCGATCGCAGGAAAGTCGCCCCCGCAGCACTGAGGCGTACCAAAAACGCCCGAAGGTTTTGTCCATGGTTACGTACGCAATTATCAAAACGGGTGGCAAGCAGTACCGCGCTGAAGCCGGAACTTTGTTGACCATTGAAAAGTTGGAAGGCGAACGCGGCGCAGAAGTCGTGTTTGATGAAGTGCTTTTGGTCGGCGGTGACGCTGGCATTCAGGTCGGCGTGCCGCATGTCGCTGGCGCGCGCGTCACCGGCATTGTCGTGGAGCAGACCCGCGACAACAAAGTCCTGATTCACCACTACCGGCGTCGCAAAAACAGCCGTAAAACCATGGGCCATCGCCAATGGATCACCCGCGTCCGCATCAGCGGCGTGCAGGTGTAAGAAAACCGGCAGCTTTTTGTCCAACAAACCACACACGATTTAGAGAGGCTCTCGATGGCTCACAAGAAAGGACAAGGATCTTCGCGCAATGGCCGCGATTCCAATCCGCAATACCGCGGCGTCAAGCGCATGCACGGCCAAGTTGTGCCGGCGGGCGATATTATCGTTCGTCAGGTCGGTTCGTCATTTCATGCTGGCAAAAACGTCGGTACTGGCAAAGATTACACGCTTTTTGCGTTGGTACCCGGCACGGTCGCGTTTGGCACCTCCAAGGGTCGCAAGACGATTTCAGTCGTCGCCGTCGCGTAATTCGCGTCAACGACTACTCGACTTTCACAAAGCCTTTCGCGCCGCGCGCGGAGGGCTTTGTTTTTGGATTTGCAAAATTTAACGCGTAATTTTGCGGCATTCGGCGGCAAAACCGCGAAATTCGCCGCGAATATTTGTCGCGCCGTTACAAACGTGATAGATCAGCAGCGTTCGGCCATTGGAATGCCCGAACACGCGCAACTGTGGCCGTGTCTGGGCCAACGTCAGGACCGGCACGGGCAAGAGCTCGATTGCAATTGAGGCTTCGAAATGGCTAACGAAGAACGCCGCGGCGGCATTGGCTTTGGCAACCAGAAACAGGGCGGTCACGTCGAACAAGACGACGAACCGGTCGAAGCCACACGCGCTTTAGACATCGACGACATTGCGCCGCCGACTGAATTTATCCGCCAGGGCGCGCCGCCCGCGCCACCGCCACCGGCTGGTCGCGCGCCGCCGCCCCGTCCAGGTGCCGCACCGGCTCGCCCAGCGGCCCGCCCGGCCCCGGCGCCACCGCCGCCGCCGCCTGCGGCAGAAGAGGAAGAAGATCAATCCACCCGGATGCTCGACGCCATGGATTACGATCCAATGGAGTCCATGCAACCGGTCAAGCAACAAGTCCAGTTGACGCCTAAGGAATTGCGCGTCGTGTCTGGGCCCGATCGCGGCAAGATCCACCGCATCGTCGATGGAACGTATTTGGTCGGTCGCGGCTTGGATTGCCAGATTGTGTTGGCAGATCCGGCAGTTTCGCGCAAACATTTCAAGATCGAGCGCAATGGCGAAGAAGTCGTACTGAGCGATCTCGGCGGCGCCAATGGCACCAACATCAACGGCGGACGCAAAGCGCGCCATGTGCTGGAAAATGGCGATCAAGTCGAAATTGGCACAAGTGTCATGGAGTTCTACGTCGAAGGTGCCGCACCCAAACGGGCCAAAGAAACCCGTGGCGGCGGCAGCCCCAGCGCCAAAGAGGAACGCGGCGCAGCCCAGGTCAAGCAGAAAAGCGGCGCTGGCAAGATGATCGCGATTGTCGCTGTGGGCGCCATCGTGGTTGCCGGTGGCGGCGGCGCAGCGTGGTATTTTCTTAAAGCAAAAAGCGGTGTTGTGGCAAGCGACGGCGCTAAGGGCAGCGACAAGGGGGCCGAAGCGCCTGCGGGCGGTGAGGCTGACGTTTCCAAGCAACTGGGCAAAGCAAAGACGCTTTTGGCGGAATCGCCGCCGGATCTTTCCACGGCTTTGGATGTGCTCAAGGAAGCCAAGAAGATCGACCCGACCAACAAAGAAGTGCGCGATTTGATCAAGAAGACGCGGGCGGACATCGATGTGCAAGATGCCATCGATGAAGCGAAATCATTGGCGAAGTCCAAAGATTACGATGGCGCCATGAAAAAACTTGGCGAAGTCGACAAAGAATCCCTGCTTTACGCCGATGCGCAGTCGACCTTGCAGGAAATTAAGGAAAATTTTGTCAACGACAAGATGGCGGAAGCGAAAAAAGCGCTTGATTCCAATGACAATGCGACTGCGACCAAGGTTATCGACGCGATTTTGGCCGTCGATCCGACTCGTGCCGAAGCCAAGGTCATGAAAGCGCAACTCGCCGGCGGTGGTGCGGGTGGCGGCGAGGCGGCTAAGGGTGCTGATCCTAAAGCTGTTGCGCCCAAAGGGGCGGAACCGGCTAAGGCTGCCGATGTAAAAGGTGCCGACCCCAAAGTCGCAAAAGCGGAACCTGTAAAAGCAGCCGACGCCAAAGCAGAACCCAAGGCTGCGGTTAAAGGCGCTGAAAGCGCCAAGGCGGCGGAGCCGGCTGCTGGCGGTAAGAAGGCTGATTTCACTGCGGGATTGGCGGCGTATCACAGTCGCAGTTGGTCGGCCGCGATTCAAGCTTTTGATGGCATTGCCAATGGCGCGGCGGCCAAGGATCAGAAAGCAAAAGCGGCCAGTTATGCGGCTGCCGTCAAAGTGGTGGAGGATGGGTTAAACGAGGCAAACGCCGCGGCAGCCAATCCGACCAAGGCAGCATCTGCGTATAACAAGGCGTATTCAGCTGACAAACGCGTCGACGGCTTTCATGGCACTTTTCTCGCAGGCAAAGCGGCTGACGCGTATATCTCGTCGGCAAAAGCGTCGTTGGCGGGCAAGAATTACAGTGCTGCGGTGGAAGCGGCACGTGAAGCGCAAAACTACGCGGACAAGCCAGAAGCTGCGCAAATTGAAGAGAAATGTATGGCTGCTGCGGCTGGGCTGCTCAAACAGGCCAAGACAAATATGGAAAAGAAAGAATTTCCCGCAGCCCGCGACGCAGCACGGCAGGTGGTGCGTATTTTGCCATCATCCGACCCGCGATCGCAGGAAGCTAAGGATATTATTAAGCAAGCTTCCGACGGCATGCGATCGGATAGCGAATAGGCGGGCGGACGCCTCTCCATTGAACAGCCCAATTCTTTTGTATACAGGCCGTGCCGCGCGGTATACAACGACTGCGCTGGCAATTTGCAGCGCTTGAGAGAAGACGATGCTCAAAGACAATGGAATTCACGTGCTGGTCGCGGAAGATGACCTTGAAATCGCAAGTGTTTTGCGACGGGCCTTGACCCAAGCCGGCTATCGCATTGCGCTAACCTATGACGGTGAAGAAGCCTTGCGATCGGCGTTGTCGCAAAAGCCCGACCTAGTCATTCTCGATGTGATGATGCCCAACGTCAACGGTTGGGAAGTATGCAAGAATTTGCGCGCCCGCCCTGACTTTAATGACGTCGGTATCCTGATGTTGACCGCCATCGGGCCCAATTTGAATGAGATGACGGCGCCGCTGTATGGTGCCGACGATCATCTGGATAAGCCTTTTGATATCGCTGAATTGATCGAGCGCTTGCAGGCTCTGGCTGATCGCTATCAGAAGCCCGCCAAAGCCGCGGTCGCCCAATAAGCGCCGTCGGAACCGCGACTGCCCCGACCGTGTTGCCGTTTGATTTTTGTCGGCGCATTGCGCAGTCTGCGAGGCATGCATGTGCCGCGTATCTCATCGCCCGTTCACACCTTGGTTGCTCGGTTTGCGTGGTGCGTGTTCGGCCTAACAGCCTGCGGGCCGGAGCAAAATGCCAATGGCAGCAGCCCTGGGCAGGTGGATGCGGGCCCAGCCGATGGCGGCGTCGATAGCGCGCAAGACGTTGGTACCCCAACTGAAGTTGCCGCAGCCGAAGTCGCCGATCTGCCCCAAGGCGATCCGCTGGAATTCGCCCCCAACGCGCAGTACCTGACGCGGGCGGTGCAAGTGATCCAGACCGCCAAAAAACGTTTGGACATCATACAGTTTGAGACGACGAGTTACCAGGCCAACAGCGGCGACGTGGTTGAGATCTTGGTCAACGCGGTGCTCAACGCCAAGAAACGCGGCGTGACGGTTCGGGTGTTGTTCGACAATGAAATCAGCAACAACCAGCTACTTGTCGACAAATTCAAGGCCGTCGGCATTGCAGCGAGCTTGGACTCGCCATCGCTGAGAACCCACGCAAAAATCGTGTACAGCGAACAAGGCGCCGTCATCGGATCGACCAATTGGTCGTGGTCGTCGATCGCAAAGAACAATGAAACCAACGTTTTGGTCCGCGATCCGACGGCGCTGACGGCGCTTGGCACGTACATCAACACCCTGATGGTGAAATCTTCGTCCCCTGTGTCGATCAAGACATCGACCAACGACCAGCTCGCGTTGTACGGCGACGGCGGTTATGCGGCGGTGATTGCGCCCCTGCTCAAGGCCGCCAAAACACGGGTTATCCTCTGCACGTACGGCATGAACACGGACAGCAGTGAGATCACGCCCAGTCTGGATTTGCTGGCGGCGGCCGCCAAGCGCGGCGTCAAAATCCGCGCCGTGCTTGATCAATCCGCCGACTGGGGCGACCCACAGGTGAATTTGGACGCCGGCAAGGTCTTGGCCGCCTTTGGCGCCGAAGTGCGCAACGACCCGATCTCGGTCATCACCCATGCCAAATTTTTGATCATCGACAATACGCTGGTCATGGGCAGCAACAATTGGGGCTACGGCGGATTTAAGGGCTATCACGAAGTCGGCGTGCGCACTTCCACGGTCAAAGTTGTTGGCCAAGTGGTCGATTATTTTGAGAAATTGTGGATTGTCTCCACGCCGATCCAGTAACTGATTTTAGACCGCCGCTGATCTCGACAAGCGCTGTGGAATCATTGCACACTGTCGCAGCAGCGCGCGCGCGTTGTGCACGAGGGTGACAGATGGGCATGCGACGGTTTGATGGTCATAAAATTTCAGCGCTTGTGTGTTTAGCCGCTATGCTGACGACCGCGCGACCGGCGTTGGCCGACGATATTCCGTTGACAACGATGTTCGATCTCAGCGCCGAAGACACGGCTGCGCGCGAAATCGCATACGAAGTGGGCCGGGCCCTGCGCCTATCAAAAACCATTAAATTTAGAGATTTGGATGAATCGCTCAACATCGGCGGCGAGGATTCGCAGATCTCGGCGCTCAAAAGTGGCGACGGTTTTATGAAGGCCGGCATCGCCAAGATTCAAAAAGGCCAATTTGGTGAAGCCGCAGAGGATTTGGAGAGTTCGGTCAGCAGCTACATGGAAGCCTTTGCGCAACTGCCGAAGGACTCGCCGCTGCCAAAAGCGATGGCAAAACTTGGTGTTGCGCAACAAATGGCCAACGATGAAAAAGGCGCCAAACTGAGTTATTCGCGCAGCGTTCAGGTCGATCCGCAGTTGGAGCAAGATTTCAGTGAGTATCCGGCCAAAGTGCAGGCGCTGTACGACAAGGCGCGCAAGGAAGTGCTGGCGCGGACAAAAATCGACTACGACGTGATAACCGTGCCCCCCAACGCCAAAATTTACGTCAACGGCAAATACCAAGGCCTGTCGCCCGCGTCGGTGTTGAGTCTGGCCGGCGAGCAGTTCATTTCGATCAGCAAACACGGCTACGCGCGAAAATCCAAGATCTTCACGGCCAATCGCTCGGGCGACGGCGTGACAGAAGAACTCAGCAACGCCAGACGCCGCGCGGCTTACGACACGGTGCGCGAACGGCTGACGGAGATTTTTGACGGTGCGGTCGAAGCCAACGATCTGACAGAGGCCGAAGGCCTCGTGGCGTGCCCCTACGCGGTTGCTTTGCGCGTTACCGGCACGCGCGACAAGTTAAATGTGGAGTTGGCGCTGGCCAATTTGGCGGGTCGTCAAGTCGTGACGCGGATCAGCAAGGAACTCAGCTGGATGCGCGCGGACAAGAAAGCCATCGACAAAATGGTTGAAGAGTTGCTGAAATCGCCCGACGTGCCGCTGGACAAAGGGCAGGAAACCCAAACTCGCTCCGTATTCAAGACTTGGTGGTTTTGGGCCATTGTCGTGGGTGTGGCCGGCGGATCGGCGGCGGCTTACGCCGTTGCCAGCCACAAGACGCCCGCCGTGCCCAAGTACGCACCCGGCACCGGCGGCCTCATTATTCAGTTTTAGCCGCGGGCGATGCAAACATTGCCCAAGCATGTGGCGCTTTTAGGCGCGACGGGGCGACTGGGTCGCGCCGTCGTGCGCCAGCGCAGCGCGCATGCGATCGTCGGGTTGGCCCGCAGTGGTGGCTGTGAAATTGCGGGTGATCGCAACCGCCCCGAATTGTTGCGCCAGCTTTTGCACGACAAAGACACCGTGATCGACCTTTGCGCGTTTGTGCCGCAGGACGCCCAGCTGCTTTGCGATGCGGCCAAGGGGCTAAATCTCCAGGATATTCCACTGGTTTTTGCCTCTTCGATCGCGGCGCGCTGGGTCCAGGATTGGCCCACGCCGATCGCTGCCGATGAGGCGTTGCCACACGACGCGTATGGGCGCGATAAAGCCCTGACTGCGCAGGTATTTGCCCGCCATTGGCCGGGACCCGTGTGCACGCTTTTGCTGCCGCAAATCGTCGCGCTCGATGATGCGAGCGCCCGCGAGCTGGCGTACCTCCGCGATGCGAAACAGTATGGCTACGCTAGGATTTCTGGAGACGGCGCCCAAAAAGTTGCGCTCGTGGATGCCGATACGGCGGCGCAGATCATCTGGCAAGCGCTGCAACTGCGGCTCAATGCGACGCTGCAACTAGCTATTGCTCATGAATTACCCCTACATGCATTGGTGCTCGCCTTGCTTGAGGGCGCGGGACTGCCTGCGAAGTGGCGCGCGCTGGGCAACGCGCGCGGTCCGCACAGTCAGCGCGATGAAATTGTCGATCTGAGCCAGTTCCATGAACACTTTCCTCAACAAAAATGGCCAGATTTGTTAGATCTGCACCGCCAACTGGGCGCGCGCCTGCAAATGCTGTAGCATCGCGGCGTGGACCCACTGCTGACCATCACCGGTATTTTCGCCCTGCTGTGGGGCGCGCTTTGGGGCAGTTTCCTCAATGTTGTCGTGTACCGCGTGCCAGCCGGGCTGTCGGTGGTCAAGCCGCGGTCGCGCTGCCCGAACTGCCTCACGCCCATTGCCGCTTGGCAAAATATTCCGATCGTTTCGTTTGCCTTGCTCGGCGGCCGTTGTGCCAAATGCAAAATCGCTATTTCTATGCGTTATCCAGCCGTTGAAGCGACGGTCGCTGCGTTGTCGCTGGCTGTTGTGGTGCCGTGGCTGCCGCTTGCGCTGTCCGGTCAGGCCGAACCGTGGCAAATCGCTGGTGTCGTATTGGGTGAGCAACTGTTTGTCTATGCGCTGGTCGCCATCGCGCTGATCGACGCCGATACCTTTATGATTCCAGACGTCTTGAGCCTGCCGTTGCCGCTGCTGGGCCTGTTGCTGGCTTTTGCCGTTGGCGACATGCGCGGTGTCGATTGGCGTCAATCCGCGGCTGGCGCTTTGGTCGCTGGCGCAGGTTTATTCGCAGTTCAATGGGGTTACGCCGCTTTGACCGGTCGCGAGGGCCTCGGCACCGGCGACGTCAAACTGCTGGCCGGCATAGGCGCATTTTTGGGTCTGACCGCGCTGCCAGCGATCCTGCTGCTGGGGGCCTTACAAGGCTTGGCTTTCGCAGCGATCTACGTGTTGGCGTCTGGCCGCAGTGCCGCGGCAGATCGCGGTTTGGCCAGTTTGCGCCACCTAGCGCTGCCGTTCGGGCCGTTTCTGGCGTTGGCGGCGATCCAATGGCTGTTGCTGCACCGCCTGTTTGCCCCACAACTTGCTAGATTGTTAGGGGGTTGAGCGATGCCCGTGCGCCGCCGCGCCCAACGCTTGCTGGCTTTGTCGCTGTTCACGGCTTTGCTGGCGATCGGCGCATTTGCCACGTTATTGCTGGACAAAGTCGCAAGTGCCGGCAGCCAGATGCTGCTGCATCCTTCCGCACAGGCGGCCGATGCGCTTGCGGGACAATGGCACAGCGCGGTGATTGCCTTGTGGTTGAGCATCGTTGCCTTAGGCGCGCTGGCGCTTGGCTTGGGTCTGGCTGGGGCGCAGCTGTGGCTGGTCGGGCCGTTGGAAAATGCAGCGCGCGATTTGGCCCAGGATCCGATGTTGCCGCTGGCCAGCCATGCCGATGAAATTGCTCGGATTTCCGCCGCGTTGAACTACTATCGGCAGCAATTCGATCGCGACAGCCATGAAATGGCCGCCCAACGCCAAGCCAGCCAAAGCTTGCGCGAAGCGGCGGACGACGCCACGGAGCAACTGCAGCAAACCGATAGCCTAGCGCTAGTCGGTCAGGTGGCGATGGGTGTGGCGCATGAAGTCGGCGGCCCCTTGGCGATCGCACTGGGCTATCTGGAACGCTTGACGATTTTGCAACAAGATGGCGCGCCACCGCAAGAACAACAGCGGTGCATCGACCAAGCCGACGCGGCGCTGCAGCGCATTTCAACGATTTTGGGCGACTTGGCCCAGCCCGGCCTGCCGCGCACCCGCGATGCCGATCGACCCAGCGATCTGTTGGCGGTGGCGTTGCGCGTGGCCAGTCTGGCTGAGCAGCATCCGCGGGCAAAAAAGCTGCAAGTGCATGTACATGGGACGCAATCGCAACACATCGCCGATGCCTCTGCCAGTCATGTTGAGCAGGTGGCGCTCAACCTTGTGGTCAACGCGGCGGACGCGATGCAAGGCCACGGCGAGATCGATCTACGCGTAAGTAGGGATGGAAAATGGCAATTGCTCGAAGTCGACGACCAAGGGCCCGGCATCGCTCTAGCCGACCGCGAAAAAATCTTCGAAGCGTTTTTCTCCACAAAAGGCCAGCAAGGCTGGGGCCTGGGCTTGGCCGTCAGCCGGCGGATTATTTCCAGCTATGGCGGTGTTCTGGACGTCGATGCGGCCCCAAACGGCGGCGCGCGTTTTCGCATCAAGCTGCCAGTTCCGGCGCCCCACCGGCACGCCGGTGGAAAAGCGCTGAGCGAAGTTTGACCGAACCACGCAGTTTTGCTATATCGCCGCGGCTCTGCGCCCCGTTTTGAGGTTGGCGCAAGACATGTTTCCGCATTTTCCTTTGGAATTGCGGCTTTTACACGACGCGTCGCCGCGTTTTTTGATCGACGCACGGCGGTGTTCAATCCGCATGATTGGGGTCTGCAACGTGAACAAATTGGCCAGAATCAACACCGCGATTTTGCGAAAAATTGTTGCAATTGCGGGATTTATCACGTCGCTGTTTGCCAGCGCGGCTTGGGCCCAGGCCGACGGCCCAGCGCCCAGCGCGGCCGCCGACAGCGGATCAGGCGCTACTGCACCTGCCGCCGGCGGCAACGCGGTCGCCAGTGGATTGGGAGGCCCGATGGGCCAAGTCCTGATGTTCGGCGGTATTTTCGTGGTGTTTTATTTTCTGGTGCTGCGGCCCCAGTCCCAGCGCGCCAAATTGCACAAGTCGTTTGTGGACGATCTCAAAGTCGGCACCCGCGTGGTCACCAACAGCGGATTCTTTGGCAAAATCAATGCAATAGACGGCAACGAGGTCAAATTGGAAATCGCCGATCGCGTGATCATCCGCGTGCTCAAGGGCCAAATTGCCGGCCTTGAAACCAACGCCGCAGAAGCGGTCGCCAGCGTGAATCAGAAATAACACAGGTCAAATAGCAACATTGCCGCCATTTTGGTCGCACAACTGACCGAACGCAGCGGCGAAATTTCGCGCATCTGCACAGAGTTCAAAGGGTTTGGTATGAATAAGAAACTCAACTGGAAAGCTTGGAGCGTCGGCATCCTCACCGTTTTTGCCGTGTTGCAATTGCTGCCGACTTTTAGCCATTACAAAGATGCCAAGGGCGTTGAGAAGTCTTATCTACCTGATATCTATACACAATGGTTCGACAAGCAGATCAGCTATGGCCTGGATTTGAAGGGCGGTCTGGAACTGCGCTACACTGTCGATTACAAAAAAGCCATTGGCGACAATACGTTCCGCCTGCGCGACAGCGTGTTGGACCGCCTAGGCGACGCGTACGCGACGGCGCAAAAGAAAGAATGGGCCACGCTGTCCGATGCGGAAAAAAAGCCGATGCTCGACCGCTTTGTCGCCACGCGCACGGCGTTCAACACGCTCAAGGTCGATTTCAAATTTCCAGAAGATCAAAAACTGCTGGATTCGACCTTGGTTAGCCGTCTGGACGATCGTTTTGAATTGCGCACCGCGGACAAGATGATCACGCTGTTCATGCCGGACAAAGCGGTCAACAAGTTGAAAAATGAAATTGTCGATCAAACGCTGAGCGTGATTCGCAAGCGCGTCGATGCTTTTGGCTTGGTAGAACCGGACGTGCGCAAATCGGGCGATGCCGATATTGATCTGCAATTGCCAGGGCTTTCTGATCGGCAGATGCGCATGGTGCGCGAGCGCGTTGGCCAAGCGGCGCAGTTGACCTTTCGCATGGTCCGGCTAGATGCCAAGGTTTTTGATGACAAAGGCGCAGCGGTCACCAAATTCAAAGCCGATCACCCCGATGCCGCCAAATCGCTGACGTGGAATCCGGACAGCCGCGGTGCGTATCTCAAGGCGGACAAGAAGAGTGAAATCCTCAAATTTGTCAAAACGTTGCAAGAAGAAAAGCAAGTACCCGATGACGTGCTGATCGGTTATGAATTCTTTGACGGCAAGAACGACGGCAACGGCGATAAAGTGGAAAAATACTGGCGAACCTATAACTTAACTGGCAAGACCGAATTGACGGGCGACAACCTCACGCGCGCCGGCGTCGGTTCCGATCAGAAAAACAGTTGGGTCGTCAATTTGGAATTCGACAGCCGCGGCGCCAAGACTTTTGGCGATTTGACGGAGAAAAACGTCGGCAATTTGATGGCGATCATGTTGGACGACGACGTGTCGTCGGCACCGCGCATCAATGAGGCGATCCGCGGCGGCCGGGCGCAGATCACGCTTGGACGCGGCACTTCGGCGAAAAATCAGTTGGATGAAGCGCGATCGCTCGTCACGGTCCTGAACAATGGTGCCTACAAAGCGCCTGTTATCAAGGTCCACGACATCGAAGTCGGGCCGTCTCTGGGCGCGGACGCCGTGAAATCCGGTTTGGTGTCGATGTTTGTCGGCGTGTTGCTGGTCGTGCTTTTCATGGCCCTGTACTACCGGCAGGGGGGCTTGATCGCCAACGCCGCGTTGGTGCTGAACTTGTTGTTGCAATTGGCGTGTTTGGTGAGCTTCAACGCCGCCCTGACGCTGCCCGGCATGGCCGGTCTGACGCTGACAACGGCCATGGCGGTCGATGCCAACATCCTGATCTTTGAGCGCATTCGTGAAGAATTGCGTTTGGGGCGCACGGTGCGCAATGCATTGGATCTCGGCTATGGCCGAGCGTTTTGGACGATTTTCGATTCGCACATCACGGCTGGCATGGCAGGCGCGGTGTTGATGATGTACTCCAACGGGCCGATTTACGGTTTTGCCGTGACTTTGCTTATCGGCATCGGTACTTCGATGTTCACCTCGATCGTGGCCACCCGCCTTGTGTACGACTACCTGCTCGATCGCGGCAAGCTCAAACAGTTGTCCGTTTGATCCGAGCAGTGCGCACACAACTGATCCGCGCAGTACCTACGCAACTACCTGACGATTCAGCTTATTGCACAGAGAGAACTTCATGAGCAAGCAATTCACGTTATTCAATCCCGATTCCGATTTCGACTTTGTCGGTCGGCGCCATTTGTACTACGCCTTGACCGGCATCGGTATTTTGGGTTCGATCATCGCATTGGCGACCCTTGGCTTTAACAAGGGCATCGATTTCAAAGGCGGCACCAAACAGATCATCGCGTTCAAGCAGGACGCGCAGGTCGATCGCGTCAAATTGCGCGCCACGGTGGATAAGATTTTGGCCAACACCTTGGGCGCCGGCGCCAAAGTTGGCGAAGTCGAAGTACAGGAATTTGATACAGGTTCTGGCGGCGGCGGCGGCAAGAAACATTTTGCAGTGGTGACCGAAACCACGTCTGTGTTGACCCAAGCCAAAAAGGACGCGATTGCGCTGCAAATCAAAGCGACTTTGAGTCCAACTGCTGAAATTGAATGGACAGCGGAAGGCGAAGACCGCGTTTTTGTCACGTTGCAAGAGCCGAAAAAATTGAACGAGGCCTACGATGGCTTGCGCAAGGCGTTTGCGGCTTCAGGCATGGCCAAGGTCAAGACGAGTTCCGATCTGGAAGTGCAGGCTGATATTAATCTTTTTCGCCAGCTGGAAATGTCACAGGCCGAAGGAACCAAGGAATTGGCGGCGTTGAACGAGCAAGAAAAGAAACTGCGCGCAGAAAAAGAAACCGATTTGGCTGAAAAAACCGATCGGCGCTTTACCGTTGTCGTCGAAGAGTTCAAGGACAAACTGGAAAATGGCATCAAGGCCGAATACGGCGCCAAGTTTATCGCCGTGGAATCGTCGACCGCGGTCAGTCCTTCGGTGGCCGGTGAAATGATGAGCCAAGGCTTAGTCGCGATTCTGTATGCGATTTTGGGCATCGTGCTGTACATCATCCTGCGGTTTGACGTGCGTTATGCGCCGGGTGCGTTGATCGCGACCGTGCACGACGTGATTTTGGTCATCGGCGCGTTTTCGGTGGCCCAAGTCAAGTTCTCCATGCCCGTTATCGCTGCGGTTTTGACGGTGGCCGGTTATTCGGTGACCGATACGATCGTGGTTTTTGATCGAATCCGCGAAATGCAGGAAAAACATCCCGGCGTGGCGATCGACAAACTGATCAATTCGGCGATCAATGCCACGATGAGCCGTACTGTCTTGACTTCGTTGACGACTTTCATGACGTCGGCGGCGATCTTCTTGTTCGGCGGCGGTCTGATCCGCGATTTCGCGTTTGCGATGTGCATCGGCGTTATTGTCGGCACTTTCTCTTCGATTTTCGTCGCCAGCCCCGTGTTTTTGGCCTTGCACAAGCGTTTTGAGGCGCGCAAGGCCGCCAACGTCTTGCGCCCCGGCCATTCCACTGAAGCCGCCCAAGCCGGCGCAGTCTAGGACTCGGCGTGTTGCGCCCGCTGATGTGGATCGTGCGTCAACCAGACGCAGGCGTGTCCGCCGCATTGCAAGCCGCTGGTTTTTCTCCATTTATTTCAAGACTGCTGGCGCTGCGCCACATCGATACGCCTGAACTGGCGCGCACTTATTTGAACCCGCCGCTGCGCGATTTGCCCGATCCGCACTTGCTGGCGGGCGCGCAACAGGCGGCTGAGCGCATCGCGCGCGCCATCGAAAACAAAGAAAAAATCTGCATTTACGGCGACTACGACGTCGACGGCATCAGCGCCGCTGCATTACTCGACGACTTATTTTGTCGGATCGGCTACCCGGTCAGCGTGTTCTTGCCCGACCGTTTCCGCGACGGCTACGGCTTGCACCAGCGACGGCTACAAGAACTGTGTGATCAAGGGGTTCAACTGTTCATCTCCGTCGATTGCGGCACAACCGCTGTGGCTGAAATTGCGGCCGTTCGCGCCCGCGGCGTCGATTTTATCGTCGTGGATCACCACAGCTTGGGGCCGGTGTTGCCCGATGCGACGGTTTTGCTCAATCCGCAGCAGGATCATTGCCGATATCCAGACAAACACCTATGCGCGGTCGGCGTTGCGTTCGTCTTGGCCCAAGCCGTCAGGCGGGCGATTCCCGACGGTAAAGACATCGATATCAGGCCCTTGCTCGAATTCGCGGCGCTGGGGACCATCGCCGACGTCGTGGCCTTGCGCGACGTCAATCGCTTGCTGGCGTGGCACGGCCTGCGCCAGTTGGGCCAGTCTCAACGTCTTGGTATCATTGCACTTGCTGCGCTTTCGCCCAAGCCCACTTCGGTTTCGGCTGATCGCGTCGGTTTCGGTCTAGGCCCGCACATCAATGCGGCTGGCCGCGTGGCGGACCCGATGTCGGCGTTTCGCTTGTTGCGGACATGTGACGCAGCGGAAGCAGAAACGCTTGCGGCACAAATCGATGTGGACAACAACCGCCGCCGCGAGGCCGAGAAGTCCGCCTTGGCGTCGGCGCTGCAACAAGCCCACGATCAGCCGGGGCGCCAAGACGCCGTGATCGTCGCCCATGCCGATTGGCATCAAGGGGTTGTGGGTATTGTCGCCGCCCGCCTCAAGGATCAATTTGACGTGCCTGCGTTGGTTTTGGCCATCGGGGCCGACGGTTTTGCCCGCGGGTCGGGGCGATCGATTTCCGGCTACAATTTGGTCGACGGCTTGGCCGCCTGCAATGCCGATGAATTTTTGGAAAAATTTGGCGGACACGCCTACGCCGCTGGCTTAACCATCCGCACGGAGCGCATCGACACGTTGCGCCAGCGCCTGACCGCGCACGTGGCGCAGGCGCTGCCGTTAGCCGCCCGCAAGCGCGAATTGCTGGTGGACGCTGAAGTGCAAGTGCCCGATCTGACGTTGGCGATGTTAGCGGAACTCGAAACGCTTGAACCGTTTGGCAAAGACAATCCGCGGCCGAATTTTCTGCTGCGCGGTGTGCAACTGACCGAACTAACAGTGATTGGCAAGGACAAGAATTGGGCCCGCGGCAAATTGCTGCAACCCGGCACCCAGGCCGCGTGGGCGCGTTTGGGCATCGGTGTGTTTGGCGCTTTGGCCCTTTTTGCCGACGTGAAAAATGAGCAATACGTGGATGCCGTGGTCCGGTTGGAACGCAATGATTTCAAAGGCCGCGTGTCGCTTCAGGCGACGGCGTTGGCGCTGGTGCCGGCGGGGTCAACCCCGGTTTGAGCGACTTTGCTGCGAATTTTTAGCGCAATTGCGGGTTATCCGTAAACTGGGCGTGTTCGCGGCAACAATTGCAAGCGCGATCGGCACCAACTTGGCGTAGGCATGAACAAAGTTCGAAATCGCCTGATGTCTGGCAAACTGTGGCTGCTTTTGGCGTTGGCGCTGCCGCAAGCGCTGGCGCACGCCGATCCGGCGCCGGTCGAGAAAAAATCCAGTCTGGCAGATGACTTGCGGGCGCTGCTTTTGTCCGCGGCGGGCAAGCCAGTGGCTGTGGCGTTGATCATCGATGCCAAAACCGGTGAAGTGATCGTCGACCTCGACAGCAAGAAGCTGATTTACCCTGCGTCGGTAGAAAAAATGTTCAGCACCGCGGCGATCTTGCGCGCCATGCCCGCCGATGCCACTTTGACCACAGAAGTGCGCGCCACGCCGGTGAAAAGCGGCAGCGTCGCCACCTTGGCCGTGATTGGCGCAGGCGATCCCACCATGCAGGCGGTCGATCTGGGCAAACTGGCCGATCAGATTCGCGCCAAAGGCATCGTGCGTGTAGACAGATTACTTATCGATATCGGGGTGTTTGATGACAAGCTGCCGCGCGGCTTTGATGAAAAAGCCACCGATGCTGCGTTTCGCGCTCCCGTTGGCGCGTTGCAGGTCGACGCGAGTGCCCTTGCGGTTTCGGTGCGGCCGGGACCCTTGGGCCAGCCACCGATCGTAGAAATTTCACCGTCTTGCAGTGATGCCGTCGTGCTGGTCAATGAGGGTGAAACGGTGAAGGGCAAGAAATCGACGCTCGGGGTCAGCACGCGCGACAAGGGCAAGCTCACAGAAGTCTTGGTCAAAGGTGTGATCAGCGTCGGCAGCAAAGGCATTGGCAGCGGCAAAAGACGTGTCGCCGATTCCAACTACTTTGCGGCGGCCGTGTTGAAGGATGCTCTGAAAAAACGCGGGGTTGAAGTCCGCGGCGTCACAGTTTTTGCCAAAGCGCCGGGCGACTTGGAGGTCATTGCGACACGCAGTTCTCCAAAATTGCAGGCGATTGTGTCGGTGACCAACAAGATCTCGCACAACCAATTTGCTGAAACACTGTACAAACTAAACGCCGTGGCTGGCGGTCAAATCCCCGCCACAGCTGAGCATGCAGAGACCGCGATTCGCAAAAGCTTGTCGGCGTTGGAAATTCACTGGAACGGCACGGTCTTGGGCAACGGATCGGGGCTGTACCACGCCAGCAAAGTCAGCGCGCAAACGGTGGTCGACTTGTTGCGCGGCATGGCCAAAGATCCGGCAGGGACCAACTGGAAAGCCTCCTTGGCCGTGGGCGGCGTGGATGGCACCTTGCGCGCGCGGATGCACGATCCCGCGACGCAGGCGAAGGTTTTTGCCAAAACCGGTACCTTGGACGACGTCGTTGGCCTGGCGGGTTATGCGGACGGCCCGCAGAAATCTTACGTTTTTGCGCTGTTCTACAACCAGATCAAAGGGGGCCCCGCCCCCTACCGCGCCATCCACGATCGCGTGATGAAACGGTTGCTGACCCAGTAGGGCTTGCGCGCCACTTGCAATTTCACAAAACAATGCCTTGCATTCATTGCAAATTCGCGGCAGGCTTCCGGGTTGCGCGGTCGGCACTTGCGCCGCACGCGGCGTTCGCTACACTGGGAGTAGCTGGCACCGTGCTTGACGCTGCTGCTCCTAAGAAAAAGCCAAGAGGATTCGCCAGATGATGATCGAATTGCCAAAGCGCACCATGCCCGCCGCTGCGCGTTGTTTCGCGTTGCCGTGGGGCGCGTTTGTCGGTTTTGCCTTGTTTGCGGTCGGCTGCGGTGCGCAACCGGTCGACAATTCGCAACAGCCGTTCCCAGACGTGACGACAGGCGATGTCAAGATCGACGTCAAAGACACCGGCGTCAAGAAAGACGCGGTTGACGCCGCAAGTGATTCGACAAAAGTAGATGCAATCACCAATGAAGTTGTGGCTGACGCTGCGGTCGACAGCGGGCCCGATGTGCCCTTCGATCCGTGCGCAAGTTCGCCGTGCGTGGAGCAGCACAAGGGTGTGTGCAAACCCGGCGTCGCTGACGCGTTCACTTGCAGCTGCGATTTCGGCTATGATCCCAAGGCCGATGGCAGTTGCGTTGAAGTTTGCATCAAGCCCAAAGTGCTGCCGCCGCCGCCCAAAATCGCGGTGGGCGATCTGATCATCAGTGAAATCATGATCTACCCCATTTCTTCGGCCGATGAACCCAGTGGCGAATGGTTTGAGATCAAGAATGTTTCTAGCAAAGCCATTGATATCAACGGCATTACCCTGACCGACGACAAAAACGACAGCAGCGTGGTCAACCATTGCAAACCGCTGATTGTGCAGCCGGGCGGCATTTTGGTCATGGCCAAAAGCGGCGATCCGACCAAGAATGGCGGATTCAAAGCAGATTATGTGTATAAGGACGAAAGCGGCGACAACGATTTGTCGTTCAACAACTTTCAGGATTCTTTGATTTTGCGCACCGGCACGCCGGCCAAACCGGTCGACATCGACACGATCGAATGGAGCGCCGCGTGGCATATTAAGGATCTGAAAGGGCATTCCTTGTCGGTCGATGCCAGTCAGGCCACAGCCGAGACCAACGATGACCCAAGCCATTGGTGCGGCGCCACCGAGGAGATGCCCGACGGCGACTACGGCACGCCGGGCAGCATCGACAAGAAATGTCCGGCCCCGCCCGACACGGACAAAGACACCGTGCCGGACACGGAAGACAACTGTCCCTTGGTCAAGAATCAACTGCAAGAGGACGACGACCAAGATGGCGAGGGCAATGACTGCGACAATTGTATTGCCAAAAAGAATCCAGATCAGGAGGATACGGACAAAGATGGCGCGGGCGACGCTTGCGATCTGCAGGAATGCGGCGACGCCGAAATGGATCTGAACGAGCAGTGCGACGATGGCAACAAGATCAACAACGACGGCTGCGAGGTCTGTCAATTCGCTGAAATCGTGGCGGGCAGTATCGTTATCACGGAGATTTTGGCGCACAGCGACAATTTTGACGACGACAGCGCGGAGTGGATCGAGTTGTACAACCCGACGGCGGCTGACGTGACGATCAATGGCTGGTCGATCTTTTTGAAAAAGGGAGTCAACAGCAAGGGCACGGAGCATAAGATCAACGATCCTGGCAAGTTGATCGTGCCGAGCAAGGGCTACTTTGTGATGGGCGCCAGCGACAATAAAATCGCCAACGGTCAGGTCAAAGTCAATTACATGTACAACAAGCCGGGGCAGATCTCGGTGGTGTTGGACAATGGGGCGGACCAGATTTCACTTGTCGACACGTCCAAAATGATGCTGGTCGACACGGTGGCCTACGGCACGAACACCCCAAAACCGCAAGCAAATTATGCGTTGTCGCTGGATCCGGGGCATTTGACCACCGCGGACAACGACAAGAAAGCCAACTGGTGCAGCCCCGACACCCCCATGCCGCAACAGGGCGGATTGAACAACTACGGCACCCCAGGCGCGGCCAATACATCGTGCACACCGCCGGGCAAGGATTTTGACAACGACACCGTCAACAACGAATTGGACAATTGCGTGACAGTTCCCAATGCAGATCAGGCAGATGCGGACAAAGACGGCGTGGGCGATGCCTGCGACAACTGCCAGGCTAACGTCAACAAAGACCAAAGCGACAAGGACAATGACAGCTTGGGCGACGCCTGCGACAACTGCCCGACCCAGCCCAATCCTTTGCAAACGGATGCCGACAAGAACGGCTTTGGCGATGCTTGCGATTCGCTGACTTGCGGCAACGGCAAAAAGGAGCAGTTTGAAGAATGCGACGACGGCGGCAAATTGCCCGGCGACGGCTGCAGCCCCAATTGCCAGAATGAAAAGTTCGATGTCGGCAGTATTATTATTACGGAAGCGTTGGTCAACCCCAAAGTCGTCGCCGACGAACTGGGCGAATGGGTTGAACTTTACAACCCAACCGACAAGGCCATCGATATCAACGGCTGGATCTTGAAGGACAAGGGTTCCAAGATTGTGACGCTCAAGTCCAATACGCCGCTGTTGATCAAGCCCAAAAGCTATTTTGTGTTGGGGGCTTCTAGCGATATGGCCGTCAACGGCGGCGCCAAGGTCGATTATGGCTACGGCGGCGTCAACGGCATTCCGGCGTTCATGATGAACAACGCCACGCCGGGTGACATCATTTTGGCATGGGGCAATACCTCTATCGACTCAGTCAGTTTTGCGCCAGTGGGTTACAAGTGCGGTGACACGCCGCCGCCGGCAAACTGCGATAAAATCGGCTTTCCAATTACGACCGGCAAATCGATGCAATTGGACCCGGGGTCGTACACGGCCAAAGCCAACGACGACTATGTCAATTGGTGCGAGGGCAAAATGGCCTTTGCCGACAAGGGCGATTGGGGCTCACCGGGCGTAGGCAATCCGCCTTGCATCAATCCGTGCGACGGCAAACCGGACGATTTTTCCTGTGGCCTCAATTTGGTGTGCAAAACGGGCAATTGTATCGCTAAGTTGTACTGCGGCGATGGCATCATTCAAGCCGTCAACGGCGAGGAATGCGACGACGGCAACAGCAAGAACAACGACGGCTGCAGCGCATTGTGCAAGAAGGAAATTCCGTTGCAGTCAGCGGGCACCTTGGTCATCACGGAATTGATGCCCAATCCTGACGCCGTGCCGGACCAAGATGGTGAATGGTTTGAGGTTTATAACCCAAGTGCTGCTGCGATCGATGTCACAGGCTGGACGATTCAGGTCACTGGATCCGCCATTCCGTATCTGGTGAAAATCGCGCCGGCCAATGGTCAGCCGCTGCTGATCCAACCGAAGAATTTTGGCATATTCATCGCGAAATCCGACATCAGCTTCAACGACGGCGTCAAGGGCACCTGGGGCTGGAACGATGTGCCGTTAGATCAGCCATTTACACTGAGCAACAGCGGCGATATTACAATCAAATTGACCAATCCCGACGGCAAAGTGATCGATACGGTGGCGTATCAAAAACTGCCGTGGATGGTTGGCGCCAGCGCGATGCTCAAACCTGAATGTTTCACGCCGTCAGAAAATGACAAGCCGGAATGCTGGTTTGCGGCGACCAATGCCTGTCAGTACGGGTCCTTGATCGATCAGCAGTTGTACGGATTTAGCTTTGATCCCTTGGCGATTCCGTCATTTGTGTGCAGCACCGATGTCAGTTGCACCAACCCGTTTGAGCAGTGCAAGAAAGTTTCCAAGCAGTATATCAATTCGAAGTTCGTGTATGCCTTGGATCCGACTGGCGATTTGCGCTGTGTGGTGTTGGAGCGCGGCACGCCTGGCGTGATGAATATCTGCAAATAGCTCCGCAAGGTTTTTGCCCTAAGCGGTCCAGCTTCTGCCTAACGTGCGCCAACGCCTAGCGGTGGGCTTCCAATTGCTAGGGCTTGTTTTGCGCCTCCGGCGCGCGGTTGTAAATACACCTTTATCTACATTAGGTTTCGCCTGCGGCGACCAAAGGGGCCCGAGGCGCGGCCCCTTTGGAATCCTTGCGCCAAGCAAAGCTTGGAGCGAAATAGAGGAGGTAGTCATGAACTAACTCGAAATCGCTAATAGAACCTAGCGGGTGCAATTCCCGTCCGGCCAAAGCTTAGCCA